>NZ_CP036348.1:3084873-3393360 GCF_007753095.1 Rosistilla carotiformis | reverse complement strand
CCCGAAGAGACGGAGCGTTGGGAAGCGATCAAATATGCGTTTTCGGAGAGCGTCCGTTTCCAGGGACTCGACAGCGGCGATCAAGTCGGCCAGTTGATGAAACAGTTGGGCGGATTGCGCGACGGTTTGGAATCGATCCGCCGCGTGATGGTTCAAGCCGTTGCCGGCAACGACAATTCACAAACCGATCGGCTGCACGATGAACTGGCGTCGTTCCGCAATGGGATGTTAGCCGTTGGGCAACAGTTGAGCGAGACGCTCGGCAGCACCTCGACCCAGCTGACGACCCTCGCTCAACAAAACTCGTCCGGCCCACCGCCTCAAAAAGTAATGGTCCAGCACAAGGTGCCGCGCGTGATGTTGGATGTCGTCAAGACGCAGTTCCAATTGATGCAACAATGGATCCCACTGTTAACCGCCGTGGGAACCAAAGGCCCCGAATACGATAACATCGCCAAAGCTGTCGACGCCTGCCTGAAAGACTACCAACGACTGCAAGACGATCTCTCGTCGGCAGCCAAACCGAAGAAGCCTTAGAAATCGCGTTCATTTCCCGGGCGGCTCCCCCATTGGATCGACAACGATTTCGGAACGGGTGCCACTGGCAATTTCGATCGCCATGTCGATTCGCTCTCGAGCGGATTTCGCCAAGCGGGCCAAACCAATTTCTCGGGCGTAGGCGAGGGCTGGATCCTCGCTCTCAAGATGCTGTCTTTCAGATTGAATCAGTCCGACCAATTCAGGCATTGCGATTTCATCCAGGCTACGGCGATCATCGCTGTGAAACGCCTTACGAAACGGCAATGAATCCGGGACCGCAGCGTCGGGCCAGAGGAAATCTCCAACAGACTCACGGGTGGTCGTTAGTTCCGGCACGGCTGCCAAAACTCGCAGCTTGATCTTCGCACCGGTTCGTGCAAAGCCATCCTCACCCCGTGGCAATCATTTGAGTACGACCACGCGCTCAGTGCAGCCCTACTGGCGAATGATTACCAAACCGCTTCCGGCGGCTTCGGAAAGACTACGTCACGATGGATGGTTTCGATCACCTGTTCGTCGCCGTTCACGACATGGGCTTGGTGGCGCTGATGATATTTTTCCCAGAACGGTTCGTAGTGTGCGATCCAGTTCCCCATGGGGCCTACTCGATCGCAAACCAAACGGTACCGATACTCTTCGCCGTGTCGTTGTGCTGCAAAAAGTCGAGGATTATGGATGCACGCGAAGATACTACGAAACCGCGGTCCGACTCATCTTGAACTCCTCGGCAATCACGGTCACAGGCCGCTCCGCCTCAATGAGCGCTTCCAACATAGGGTGGCGTGACGGATGGCTGATGGCTACAGAAACGTCGGCATCAGCAAGTTCAGTCGACGCAGACATGCGCTCAAAATACTCAAGCAAGACTTCCCGTTTCAGGGCAGGCACACAAGAACAAGCCTGAAGACGATCTAGCCAACGTGTGGCACTCTTACTGGCTTAAGCATTTGGGAATGCAATCACTTTCGTGGAAAATCACGACCGTTCGCTTCGGGTTCGTGGCCAAATCCATCCCCGTTAATCGCATGCTTAACAAGCGCTCGTGTCGACCTATTTAAGTGCCTACACAATCCAGGCGACGATCCCAGCTGTTCATGAACCAACAGCGACCTAAGCGCCGCCGATATTCGCCGCAATTATTCAGCGAGCAATTGAGCCAATCGACTTTGAGGATCCACAAAATGCTCGAAGTCCTGCGGACCGGGGTCGATCTCGTCGCGGTGCATTCTCCGGTTCGCACGTCTGCGAATGACAATGACAATGCCCTCATGCATCGGTTTCGCATTCCGAACGGCCGATTTATCGAAATCTGGAGTGTCGAAGAATAGGTACTGCAATCCTAACCGAAAGAGAACGGGATGCGATCACACGTCGTCATATATCTAACGTCTGCGCAATATGGATGGGGCGGTAGAAAACGCGTAGGCCGTCCGGCAAATAAAGTTGCAGAAGATGTCGATTCGAGAGAATCCCAATCGACTAACAATCAAACGAACCCCATTAACAAGAGAAGCTTCCATGCCCGATTTACCAAACACCATCCATCTTCATCGCGTGCTGCGTGCTCCTCCTGAACGTGTGTACAAAGCCTTTCTTGATCCGGAAGCCTTGTGCCGGTGGCTGCCACCGTATGGCTTTCTAGGGAAAATCGACCGAATCGTCCCGCGAGTGGGCGGCAGTTACCACATGAATTTCACCCATTTCAAAAAGGGTTTCAGCACCTCGTTTGAAAGCACTTTTGTTGAATTGATTCCAGGCAAGCGGATTCGCATCGCTGACAAGTTCGATGATCCCAATCTGGCCGGCGACATGACGAAGACCATTACCTTGAGAACTTTAAGTTGCGGCACCGAAATTGAAATCGTTCACGAAGGTCTGCCGACAGCGATTCCTGTAGAAAGGTGTTACCTCGGCTGGCAGGAGTCGCTTATTCAACTTGCAAACCTTGTCGAGCTGGAGATGCCCGAGGATGCTTGACTCCCCGATTAGAACCAGAGTGCGCTGAAACAATGTCCGGAGATAAGAAGATCACCAACGGAGATCAATGCCCGCATCCCCACGCCCCAAATCAGCGGTTGGCGAGCGACGCACAAACCGACTCGATCAAAGCGAACTTTCCAAAGGGCATTGCTCGCCCAGCGCTTCGAGCATTGGTAGCGGCCAAGCTTCCATCGATGGACCAACTGACCACGATCACGGAACACGAACTGTCCCAACTTCACGGGATGGGACCGAAAGCAGTCAATATTCTCCGCGCCAGCTTAGAGGCGGCGGGTCTCGGTTTCCGGGATCCGACGGAGTAAAAAGGTAACGCTCAACGAGAAAGATCCAAGGAGAAACGAAATGACAAAAATGATCTTCGTCAACTTACCTGTCGCTGACCTGAAGGCATCCATGGCCTTCTACGACGCGCTGGGATTTAAGAACAACCCGCAATTTTCTGACGAAGCGACTGCCTGCATGGTGTGGAGCGAGACGATCTACGTCATGCTGCTGACTCACCATAAGTGGCGGACATTCACGAGTCGCCCAATTCCTTCGGCAGATTCAAGCGAAGTGATGCTGGCACTGTCCTGTGATGATCGAGAAGCGGTCGACAAACTGAACGAGGTCGCTGCCACACACGGTGGCACCGCCGACATCAATCCGAAGCAGGATTTAGGGTTCATGTACAACCGAAACCTCGCCGATCTGGATGGCCACGTCTGGGAAATGTTTTGGATGGACCCCAGCGCCATGCAAACGTAAAACGGTCATCAAGGAACCGTGGTTTCGCAGACCATTGCGTAGCGTAGCAGGCGAGAGTCATGGGGAGGGTGAAAGCGGCTAAGAGTTCCGAGGCGGGCGCACTGGGCCAACATCCGACGATGCCCCTCGCTTTCAACACTCTGGGCAAGCCTGCTCACCACAACTGAGCGACCGCTTCTGACCGATCCGATGGAGAGCGATCTACGGTTAGAAGTGATTGCCAAAAACTGGGCACCCGACATGTTCCCACGCCCCCGTAGATTCATTCCCGCACTCTGCAGCGTGTCAGTTTTCCCGCCTGGTAGAGTGAACCTGCCGTAGCACGCCAAAAGCCCGTCCTTTTGTTCTTTTGCCTGGCACTCAACGCACTCCGCTACCGCGGTTGCTGTTGAATGCGCCGAAAACTTATTGGATCCCCACACGGTAGCATGCCAACGGGCAAGGAGCGAAGACCTTGATAAAGGCGGGGTCCCCGTCAGGATCTCTCCGAAAACACACAGCGCCCCCACGCGGTTTGCGATCTCCCTGCTTGATACACCGATAGAATAGAAACATCGAATCCCACGAAGTCTCCGCAAATCTAGATGAGCAACCGTCACGGTGCCGTTTCCAATCCTTCTGTTGATCATCAATCTTGTCGCCACGCTCTTTCTGGTCGGATTGATTTGGACGATTCAAGTCGTCCATTACCCTTTGTTCGACGGTGTCGGCAAGCGTCGTTTCATCGTCTACCAGAGGCGACATCAATTCTTAATCACGTTCATCGTTGGCCCTCCCATGCTGTCAGAAGCCATCAGCTCTCTCTTGCTGGTCTTCTATTTACCGGCGGAGATTCCCAAGTCGGCGGCGTTATTCGGACTTTTCTTGGTCATTGCCATTTGGATTTCGACCGCGGCCATTCAGGTTCCGTGCCACCGAAGTCTGGCGAACGGCTATCGTTCCGACGTCCATCGCTGGCTGGTGCGATCAAATTGGATCCGCACCGCAGCCTGGACGGCACGCGGCGCATTGGTAATTTGGATGATTGTCAAAGTCCTGACAATGAACCACCTTTAAGCCGAGAGTGGGTTTCGTACGCGGAGAGACTTCACGGCCAGGATTCATCTTTCACCGCGATATCGACTAGACTAGACGCTCAAGAGAAGCCAATCGCTCCGCACGAAAATTCCTACCGCAACTTGTGAGTTTCAACGAATGATCGATCGTTTGGGTTATGAAAAACAACGCCTACCAAATCGGCGAGAAGCGATGGGCGTCATCGCCGCCGGGCTTGCCGTTTCGACGTCCTTGTCGGTAGCACACGGTGCCAGCGATACGTCGATGGTGGTCGATGCCCATCTTCACTGTTTCGCGGGACCGGATGATGCGCGTTTTCCGTATCACCCAAATGCGCCTTATCGGCCTGGACGAGCGGCAACGCCCGAGTTTCTACTGGAGCGGATGAACGGTGCGGGGGTGGATCGCGCGATTGTCGTTCATCCCGAACCCTACCAGGATGACCATCGCTACTTGGAACACTGTATCGAAGTCGGCAAAGGACGTTTGAAGGGGACCTGCCTCTTCTTTGCAGACCAACCAAATTCGCTACGTCGCCTGCCGCAATTTTTGCGGCAGCACGAGGAGCATATCGTTGCGACTCGTCTGCACGCTTACGCGCCGGGTCGTATGCCCCCGTGGGACACTCCGGAGCTTGATCGGTTGTGGTCGATCGCTACCGATGCGGGTGTCGCAATGCAGATCCACTTGGAACCTCGTTATGCAGAACGGCTGGATCCCTATCTCCGTCGCTACCGAGAGACTCGAGTCATCATTGACCACCTGGGCCGACCGATGCAGGGGACGCCAGAGGAACACGCGGTGGTGCTGCGTTGGTCGGAGTTACCGAACACGGTGATGAAGTTAGCGGCGATGCCAGACCAGAATAAATATCCGCACCGGGATGTGAAGCCGGTGGTGCGTCGGCTAGCCGAATTATGGGGCGCTGAGCGACTGATCTACGGAGGAGGATTTAACGCCGAGACAACGGACGCGTCCTACCGACAGTACCGGCAACAGATCGCCCAAATGCTTCCCGCGTTCAGCGACGAGGACCGGAGCAAGGTCTTCGGAGGAAACGCCGCGCGGCTCTTCGGGTTTCATTTATAAACACCGGCGATACACGAAGGACTGCTGCATTTGATGACCAAAAGCCAAAGCATGCTGCGGCTCGCTGGCGCGCGAGGGTACAGGCCACACCTGCGGCGCCTCGCAGACTCTTCCAGTCACTTCAGCAGCGTTTGCGCCGCCTCGGGCGGTGCCGGCGGATAGACTTCCCCGGGATCCGGCAGCTGAAACTGCCCCGTCAACCACGGAACCGCAAGGTACCCCTTGAAGTAGTGGTGCGCGGCATGCACGTTGGCGTAGTCCAACCATTCGGTTGAACTCAGGCCTTCGGGGATCGGCTTGCCATCGCGTCGTTTGGCCGGATCATGGTATTGCGGGTAGTAGTGGATCGAAACATTATCCGCAGCTCCGGCGATCTGATACGCCTTGCGCACAAGGTTCAGCGAATGGGTCGGTCCCCCTTCGGTCACGATCAGCGGACGGGGCGCGATGGCGGCGACCAAGTCGGGATAGTCGAACCACTGCCACAGTCCCGGAACGGAGTGGCCTAACCAGTTCGCACCGGGCCTGAGCCCACGGTGGTTCGGTTTGGTGCTGGCTTTCGCCCGTTCCATCGTGGCGGCAAGATAATCGTTCCACACGATGGCTTGGATCTGCGGGTCGAGCACGGCCAGCGCCAGCACAGCCTCTGTTCCAAGCGAATGACCACTGACGGCGATGCGATCGACGTCGACGTGCGGTTGATCGCGCAACCACTCCAGGATCTGAAGTTTCTGGAACACAGAGAGGGCGATAAAGCTGCGCCCCATGTCGATCAGGTAGCGAGAAATTGTATTGCGATCGTCCATCGTGGTGCCACGATACCGGGCCAGGTCCGACAGTTCTCCGGTTCCTGGATGATCGACCGCCACCGCGACAAAACCCGCGCGGGCATATTGCACCGCCTGCTGATTACGCTGCGCGTGAAGCCAGCCATCATGATTGCGGTCATCCGGCTTAAATGCCGGCCCCAGCGGCGGCTCGCCCGCCAGATTCTCTTTGGTCCCCGATGAACCGGGGATGCACATGATCGCCGGTGCCGGATTTGCGGGTGTCGCGCTGTTGGGAACCAGCACGAGAAAGGGAACAACGCTGCCCGGTTCGGGATAGAGTTCCCATTTCTGCAGCACATACCCTTCCCGTTTTCGAATCCAAAGCCGGCGTGATTCGGGCTGAGCGACCAGTTCCGGGAAATTCATCAGTTCCAACAACTTGCCCCGCACCTGCGACTGCCACTGCGCGAATTCATCCGATGTGAACTCCGGGTCGAATGCCAGTTTGGGCTGCGCGTTCCGTAAGAGATACTGCTGAAATCCACGTGTACTCAAATGACGCCCGTCAGCGCGTCCGCTCCGTATAACGCTCTCTTTCTCGATGTCCAACTTCTGCCCCAACGCGGGCATAACCAGTGCAAACATCCACACCGCAGTGGCGATGGTTCGAGAGTTGACGAGCCGTCGCTTAGGCAAATGGGGCCTTGTCATGATATCTCCAGGAGTCGATCAGGCGGGGGACAATTTTCCTTACAACGAAGACTCGACGGCCTACGTACGGAGGATTGTCGCTATTTGAGGGGCAGCCCCAGATCTGGTATCGATGTGTTTGCCATAACACGCAATTCCAGAATTCGAGAGCTGATATGGGCGAATGTACCAGGTATTTGAAGCGTGAAGGAAACCCCGAATGGATTGCAGACCGTTCTTGCCCACTGCCGGGGACGGCGTTTGATTGCGGTATTGCAACCGGTGGTGTCCGCTCCGCTCAAACCACCGGCTACCTTCTAGAATTCCCAAGGGATCCAACTTGAGAGATTGCGTTTTTACTTCGTTGTCGGCCGCAGCTCTGTCGCCGTCGCTTCCACTTTTTCCATCACTCGAAGCAGATTCTCTCCCAGGATCCCCTGGATCTGTTCCTCGGTGTAATCGCGATCGAGCAGTCCCTGCGTGATGGCAGGGTAGGTGCTGACGTCTTCCAAACCAACGGGTACCGCACTGATCCCATCAAAATCAGACCCAATCCCAACATGTTGCCAACCGGCGACCTTGACGAGGTGGTCGATGTGATCCAACACATCATCGATATCACCCGGCGGCATGGGGTTCTTGCTTTTCCATACCTTATACAATGCCGAAACTTCGGCCGGACTGTGATCTTTCGCCAACTCACGACGGTAATCCAAACCCGCGTGATAGACTTTAACCGCTTCGGGAACAACAAAGGCTGAGAAGTAGTTGACCATCACGACGCCATCCTTTTCAGGGATTCGTTTCAACACATCGTCCGGAACGTTGCGTGGAGAATCGGCGACGGCGCGAGCCGATGAATGAGAAAAGATCACGGGTGCTTGGCTTGTATCGAGTACTGCATGCATCGTTCCTGGCGAGACATGCGAGATATCGACCATCATTCCTAACTGATTCATCCGCCGAACGACCTCATTGCCGAATGGACTTAAACCATTTGCCTTCGGCTTGTCGGTCGAAGAGTCAGCCCAATCGAGGCTGTCCGAATGGGTCAGCGTCATGTAACGGGCTCCGAGTTCAAACAGATGATTCAAATTACTGATCGAATTCTCGATACAATGCCCTCCTTCGACACCAATCAACGACGCGATCTTCCCTTCCCCATGGATCCGGCGGATATCCGCGACCGTTGTCGCCGAAGCAAAATGGTCGGGATACGTTGCCACCATCTTTTTGACCAATTCGATTTGTTCGACCGTCGTTAAAAATGCCACCCCGTCATACCCGAGTCGGACCGGCACCCAAACCGACCAAAACTGGGCTCCCACCCCGCCTGCTTTCAGACGCGGGATATCGGTGTGCAATTGCGGCTGCGACTTTGCGATGTCGAGAATCTGAAACGCGGAATCGCTGTCGGTCCGTATCTTCCAAGGAAGATCGTTGTGACCGTCGATCACGATACTCTTGGCATGGATTTCCCTTGCCTTTTCTGTGATCTGCATCCCCGGCGACTCCCTAGGCTCATCCGCGTTGGCCGCGGCGACAATCACCGTCCCTATTACGGGAACCACCATTCCCAAAATGACGCGGTAGATGGATTTCACGACATGCCTCCGAGGGTCATAAACTAATTGAGTCGAACAGAACATCACTTTTTCAAGCCGAAACTTTCACACCAACGCAACAGCGATTACGAATCAACAATACTATCGACCGGGGCAAAGCACCGAACCTTTTCGGTCGGCTCAACAGGGATCGACCGAGGCACTTTCTGGTGTTGCCGACCGCAAACATTTCGACGCAAACCAAACCAATCCTTTCGAGGCCAGGCGCTGGCATCAGTCATCCGCACTATCCGCGGCGAGCCGTTTCCACATCCAGCGGTACAAGTTGCGTGCATCGGCATAGCGTGCATCGCTGCTAGACGAACCGAGCACGACCATGATAAGGCGTCTCTCGTTCCGTTGAGCCGCCGAAACCAAACACGCTCCCGCGGCGCGGGTGGTTCCTGTCTTCACCCCCAAATAACCTTCCTGCTTCAGCAAGCGATTGGTGTTGTTCCAGGTGACGTTCCGATCGTTCCCATCGGGCGTCTGTACGGTCGTCGAATGTCGTCGCGTCGCCACGGTTTCACGGAACTTCTCGTACTTCATCGCCTCGCGGGTCAGTTTGACCATGTCGGCGGCCGTTGTGAGATGTCCCTCTTCGGTGAGCCCATGGGGATTGCCATAGCGCGTCCGCTCCATCCCAAGTTGCTGAGCCGTCTCGCACATGGTTCGGATAAATGCGTCGTAGCCAGTCTCCTTTCCCTGAGCCAACCTGGGGCCAAAGTGTTCGGCAATCGCAACCGATGCATCATTGCCCGAGGGGAGCAGCAGCCCGTAGATCAACTCTTCGACCGGCAAACGCTCTCCCGTTTTTAGCCAGCAGGACGAACCAGGCGTCTCATCAGCTCTCTCGGAAAACGTAATCATTTCTTCCCAGACCTCGGGCGACTTCTCGGCGAGCTTCAAAACAACCAAGGCGGTCATGATCTTCGTAATGCTGGCGGGATTGCGTTCGTCGTCCTGATTGTCGCCCGCCAAGATTTCGCCGGTATCGGCATCGGCGATGATCCACGCTTTGCAAGTGACGAACGGTGGCCCTTCGAGTGGATCGGGGGATTGTTTCGGAGCGTCAGCAACCGGATCGCTCGCAACGACCGCCACGACGCAGAGGAACAGGGACGCTGTCGTTCCGACCAAGGCTCGCGAGGCAAAATAGGGAGGTAGCATGTGTCTTCCAAAATTCCTATCGATTGATCGAAGCAAATCGGTCACACCGAACGCGTTGCAAGGTTGACACATCATTGCCGCTGAGGCAGTGCAGGCTGCGGCAACTTGAAACCACCCAACTTCAATAGATGGCCGGCAGAGCCTCCGTACGGCTTACGTTTCAACCTCGTGTCCCATCGTACACGACGGCGCCGCACTGCATTTCCCTCCAAGCCACCGCACCAAATTAGTTTGGTCAACCGATATGCGAAAATGCCTTATTGCGCAAAACAACTGACACATTGCGCAACATAATTGGCAGCGGCGAGAAATCGCTTAGGCTTAGGGACGGTGACCGAACCAATGCAAGCGTGCACGTTCCTCCTTCCGCTCCGCAGTCAGCGAATTCCAGTGACGGGATCTCCGTAACCTATGTCTCGCCATCGATCGCTGTTTTCGTTCGAACGTACGACCGCAGGGAACGCGACGTGGGCAATTCGATCGTTCCTTTCGCTCCGGCAGCACGATGCTCTCTGGGGACCTCGCCTCGCGATGGCGTTGGCCGGTTGCGGATGCCCCCCCACTGGAGTGGCGGTGAGCATAGTGCGATGTTGCGACACCAAGCCATGGTCGCTGAAGGTGCGTTGGGAACCAGCCCCATCAAATTACGCGCGAGCGTATTGTTACTTCTCGACGCAGCGAACAAAATCATCCACGTATCCACTTCCGTTTTGCTCAAAGGTCTACTAAGCGATGCTTCCCGAGTCGAATTCGAAAAACGCACCGCCCCTATCTGCCCCACAGGATTTTTCAGCGGTTGGCACAGGGGAAAAGCCGATCGTGGTTGTGGGTGGTGGTGTCGTTGGTGCTGCCTGCGCTTACTATCTCGCAAACGCGGGAAGCCGAGTGATCGTTATCGATCAAGGCGTCTTTGGCAGCGCCTGTTCGCACGGCAATTGCGGCTACGTTTCCCCGAGTCATATCCTTCCGCTTTGCAGACCTGGCGCGGTGGGTGCGTCGCTGAAGACGCTCTTCGCACGAAACTCCCCATTTAAGATCCGCGCCCGGATCGATCCAAAGATGTGGTGGTGGTTCTATAAGTTCGCCACGCGGTGCAATCACGCCAACATGATCGAAGCGGGGCATGCGCGGCACGCGCTGCTTCGTTCATCGCGGAAGTTATACCAGTCGATGATCGACGACGGTCAGCTCGGTGACTGCGAATGGGAATCGATCGGCTTGATGTTCGTCAACAGCGACCGCAAGCATTTTGAGTCCTTTGAGGCGACGAACCAATTGATGATCGACGAGTTTGGTGAAAGCTTTGAACGGCTCGAACAGGACGAACTCCTGCGACGTGAACCGGCGCTGAAAGAGTTTGCATGTGGTGCGTGGATGTATGAAGGGGACGCCCATCTACGCCCCCATCTGCTGATGAAATCATGGCGACGATTGCTAGAGGAGAAGCGGGTGGAAATCCGCGACAATTGCGAATTCTTCGACCTCGAATCGACCGGCTCCAAGACGAATGCCATCCAAACCAGCCAAGGTCGCATCGAAGCCGAGCAGGTGGTCTTCGCCACTGGAGCATGGTCGCGGATGATCCAACAAAAGCTGAAAGCACGCATTCCCGTGGAGCCAGGCAAAGGTTATTCGATCACGATGCAACGCCCCGAGGTCTGTCCCAAATATCCGATGCTGTTCGAAGACCATCGCGTGGGAATCACTCCCACCGCGACCGCGCTGCGAATCGGTTCGACGATGGAATTCGCAGGATATGATGCATCGCTGCGAAAGGAACGGCTGCAACTGCTGACCGATTCGGCGAAGCTCTACCTGCGCGATCCCATCTCCAATCCCGTCGTCGAACAATGGACCGGCTGGCGTCCGATGAGCTGCGACGAACTTCCCATGGTCGGCCGTGTTCCGCGACATGGCAACGTCTGGTTGGCCGCCGGTCACGGCATGCTGGGGCTTTCGATGGCGACCGCGACCGGCAAATTGATCTCCGAAATGGTGACGGATCAAACGCCTCATATCGATCCCCATCCGTACCGTCTCAACCGTTTTTAAACCGGCCGAAAGCGGGAGTTGGTCTGCCGCTTAGCGAGCAAGTACGAGACGATTGCCGTGGCATGCACCTCAATGGTCGCCAGCCGTTTCACGTTGCCTACGCGATCAGCTGCGGAGGATCGCGGGAATGACATGCCCGTGCACGTCGGTCAGCCGCCGCTGGATGCCGTTGTGATAGAACGACAGCTTGGTGTGATCGATGCCGAGCAGATGCAGTGCTGTCGCGTGAAGATCGTAGCAGTAAGTCGGCTTTTCGACCGCCTTGAAACCGAGTTCATCGGTCGCGCCATAACCGACTCCGCCTTTTATCCCGCCTCCCGCTAACCACGCCGTGAATGCACCGGCATTGTGATCCCGTCCTGCGGCGGAGGCTCCTTGAGCGGCCGGTTGCCGGCCAAATTCCGTCGTGCAGATCACAAGCGTTTCATCCAACAAACCGCTTCGTTTCAGATCGGCAAGCAACGCCGAGGCTCCCGTGTCGAGAACACGCCCCCAATGCCCGTGGTCCCGTACGACATCCTCGTGCGAATCCCAGTTGGGACGAATCTTTTTGGCCGTCGTGTTCTCCGCGCCACAATACAGTTGAACGAATCGCACGCCGCGTTCCACCAATCGGCGAGCCAGCAGACACTGGCGCCCGAAGTCACCGGTCGTCTCATCGTTCATTCCGTACATTTCCTGCGTCGCCGCGGATTCACCCGACAGATCGGATAACTCAGGGGCACTCAATTGAAGCCGCGCCGCCAGTTCATAGGCGGACATGCGTGCCTCGAGATCGGTGTCCCCCTGACGCTGGGCAAGATGTTCGCGGTTGAGCGTCTGTAGAAAATCGAGCCCCGCCTGATCCGAAGCTCGATCGACTTCGGCAAAATCCTTTGGCGGAAACAGATCGTTGATCGGTTGCTGTCCGGCACGCGAATCCAACGTCGTCGCTTGATGGACCGCCGGCAGAAAGCCAGCGCCCCAGTTGATGATCCCGCCAGGCGGCAAGCCCTTCGGATCGGGCAGCACAACAAACGCGGGCAGGTCTTCGCTTTCGCTTCCCAGCCCGTACGTCACCCACGATCCCATGCTGGGAAATCCGGGCAGCGTGAATCCGGTGTTCATCATAAAACAAGCGGGCCCGTGCAACGCGGTCTTGCTTTGCATCGAATAGATGAACGCCAGATCGTCAACCTGTTTCGCGAGCTTGGGAAACAAATCGGAGACCCACAGCCCCGATTCGCCATGCTGCTTGAAATCCCAAAAACTCGATTGGCAATTGCCTGGCTTCGAAGCAAAAAACTGCAGCTTGCCATCGGGATCAAACGGCTTCCCCGAACGCTTTTCCAACTCGGGCTTGTAGTCAAACGTATCGACCTGACTCATCCCGCCGGGACAAAAGATCTGGATCACGGCTTTCGCGCGGGCCGGATGATCAAGCCGCTTCGTTCCCGAAGCGACCGCGTCCTGCTGGTGGAACATCGACTGCAACGCAAGCCAGCCGAGTCCGCCGCCAGCGGTTTGCAATACCTGACGTCGATTGAATGTTTGCACGATGTTTCTCGAATCCTGTTAGTCCAAATTGACAAATTCGTTCGCGTTCAACAACGCACGACACAAATGCAGCAAGCCAAACTGTTGAACCAATTCACGCGCTCCCTGCAGCTCTTTCGTCGACGGCGAACGGACGAGCACCAACTGAAAGGCAAGTTCGATTTGGTTGTCGACCTGGTCCGAGTCGGCCGCGATCCGATCGGCCAGGTAGCGCGACTGTCGCAACATAAAATCGTTGTTGAACATCGCCAGAGATTGAAGCGCCGTCGTTGTGACATTGCGTTTGGGAGTGAAGTTGGCCGGATCGGGACAGTCCAACGCGGTCATGAACGACGAAGGGGTCGTCCGCACGGTGAAGCGATAGACGCTGCGACGCCACAATTCGGGAGCGTCCGCCGTCTTGTAGGTATAGATCGGCGCATACGCTTCCTGGTAATCGAAGTCACGAAAACCGGGACCGTACATCTCAGCGTTCAACTTGCCGCTGATCGCCAAGACCGAATCGCGAACCGCTTCGGCTTCCAACCGCCGTCCATTCATTCGCCACAACAGTTTGTTGTCAGCATCGATCATCGAAGGATCCTTCTCGCCTGGTTCGATTGCCCCCGCGCGTTGACGGCTCACCTGTTGATAGGTTTGCGAAGTCACGATCAGTCGATGGATCGCCTTGAGCGACCACTTCTGTCGAACCAATTCGCTGGCCAACCAGTCCAGTAGATCCGGATGCGTCGGCAACGAACCACCAAATCCAAAATCGCTGGGCGTATCGACGATCCCCGATCCGAAGTGCCAGTGCCACAACCGATTCACGATCACCCGCGCCGTCAGTGGGTTTTGGGGATCGACGATCCAGTCGGCGATGGCCAACCGTCGTTCCTTATCACTTGTTGCGGCATCGCCAAACTCCCGCGGTACCTTCGACCAACTCAAACCGCCCGGCGAAACCGCTTCTCCCGGCGATTCGGGATCGCCGCGTGAGAGGACATGCACGGCCGGCGGATTTTGCGAGGCGACGCCAAAGAAGACCGGCGGAGCAACAAGCGACTTCAGTTCCGATTCCAACTCACTAACTTGAGCACGAAGCCGATCGATTTGTTCTCGCTTTTGATCCGCAATCTCCGTTGCCGCAACCGACCGAATGCGTGGATCGCCAAAACTCACCTGATCGTGCCCATATCCATTCCCGCCGTCGGTTGAGATCAACGTCAGGAAACGCGTGCTCGATGGGATCGGCCGCGAAACGTGAACGACGTCGTTGCGACCGATTCGCTTGCGGAGAATCAATTCGCCGTCGAACAGGATGTGGAACTCAGCACTCGGTTCGACCGTTCGCCCGCCGTAACCGACGGTGGTTGAAAACTCAAAGCCATCAATCTTCGTCGCTTCTGTCTTGCCCTGTATCAACGCGTCGCGAATCGCATCTAAATCAAACGTGATCCCAGCGTTCGCATGCAGCCCGATCATCGAATGCCCGTCGGCGTTGTAGTCGGTGCTTCCCAACGTGCTTGAAAACTGGCTGGTCACCGGGCCATGGCGAATCGCATCCCACGCATTGCCGCTGTTAGTCGGTAGCTCCGACACAAACACGCCTGTCGAACTGATTTGCGTTTTCAACGACGCCGGAATGAAGACGCCGTCGACAAACGGGTTGTCGCTGGCGGCGAAGTGGCCCGACCGCACGTCGCTCAAACTGCTGGCCGACGCCTCTTGTACTAAGCCTTTCCGGGGATCGATCCCTCGCCCCTTTTTACCGCTTCCATATCCATTGCCACCGCCAACGATATCGGCCAGATCAACGCCCTGCCCCTGCAGTTGTGTGATCTCGGTTTGCAGGTCCGCGATCGACTTCTCCAGGCGTGCCTTGTTCGATTCATAGTCCGATTGGGCGGCATGACTGACAACGCGATCCTTTCGCGAGAGTCCCGCGAAAACAGCGGTCAGTTGGTAATACTCCCGTTGCGTGATCGGATCGAGTTTGTGATCGTGACAACGCGCGCAATTCACCGTCATCGCCATCGTCGATGTCATCACCTGAGTGACCATGTCGTCCAGATCGAGTGCTCGAGCAGCCCGCCGCAAAATGGGACTCTTCGCTTCGACTTGGCCTACATAATCCCAAGGTCCCGCTGCGAGGAAGCCCGTCGCGATCACCGAATCGGGAGCGTCCGGAGCGATCAAATCTCCCGCGATTTGTTCCCGCAGAAACCGATCGTAAGGCTTGTCGTCATTGAACGCACGGATGACGTAGTCGCGGTATCTCCACGCATTGTCACGCAGTTTGTCCCGCTCGAACCCATGCGTGTCGGCGTAGTGCGCAATGTCCAACCAATGCCTTGCCCAGCGTTCGCCAAAGTGATCCGACTCCAACAACTGGTCGACAAGCTTTTCATACACTTTCGGATCGGGATGGGCCACAAACGCCGCAACCGCTTCGGGTGTGGGAGGCAATCCGATCAGATCGTAATAGAGGCGACGAATTAGGGTCCGACGATCGGCTTGTGGCGACGGCGAAAGCTGCTCTTGCTTCAGCCGCCGTTGAATGAATCGATCGATGGGATGCGAAGAACCGCCCGGCTGCGGATCGGGAAGCGACACGTCGGCAACCGGCTGAAGCGACCACCACGAACCGTCCGCTTTCGGCTTCGGCTGGACTTCAAAACCTTCGGGCCACTTCGCCCCCTCGGCGATCCACTGACGAATCGTCGACACCTGGTCTTCGCTTAGCGGACTACCCTCCTCCGGCATCGAAGGCGACTCGCCCGCTTCGGCAGTGACCGTGTCGATCAGATGGCTGTTCTGCGGCTCGCCCGGAACGACGAACTCCAAACTCAAGAGATCTTTGCCAAACGCAAGCGACAGCTCGCCACTCTTCCGCGTTTCGTTGTGACAGTGAACGCAATGCTGCTGAAGAATCGGCGCGATCTGAGTAACGAAATCGACTGGAGCCGCAACGCTCGCCCTACAGCACAACATTCCCAGAGTCATCAGAACGATGACGAAACATTGCGTGCGGCGTTGAAAGGGCTTAGGGAGGTACATTCTCATGATGCCGTGCAGGAACGATTGGCGAGGGAAAATCGATCGACTAGCAAACGACCGGACGCCGCTCACTTGCCGACATCCAGCGTAAAGTCGACTTCATTTTGTGCATCCGCAACCACGCTGGCCGTCAACTGGCTTTTTGTATTGTAGCTTGCCGGGATGTACTGCTCCGACATTGGATTCCCATCGGGTCCCAAAGCTTTGGAAGGACGACTGGCAAGAATGCTGACTCGTTTTTCTCCACTGGCAACCTGGACGGTGTACCGCCCGTTCTGAATTTGATCTCCATAGACTCCTCCTTTCCCGTCGACGGGCTCAAATGTGATCGATCCGTTTTCAAGCGGTTGGCCATCGACAACCACTTCGCCGGATACTTCGTAGAGCGCGGGGCCGGATCCAGAGTTGGAACAGCCGACAAAAACGGAGACCGCTAATAACCATAGCGCGTGGCGTGGCAAGCACATCATGTGTGGATCCTTTCTACGATTCGAACGCGAGTCTGCTCGCGGATCAGGAGGCTATTGAGAGGGGAGGCTTGAGGGTGAGTTCAAGCAGGATGCGTGGAAGTTTGCGACGTGAACGGCCACGCCGAAGGGCTCGAAGAAGATGCGACTCTGGATGGGAGTGCGCCCTTTTCGAACGTTGGTGACCGTGCCGGGGCCGATCGCGATCGGGTGGCAAATCAGCGCCCCGGCGACTGCGACCCGTTCGTGGCAGAACGGAAAGCGATCGCAACGGAGCGGTGATGGAAAATGCGTGACGTGGGAAGGGTTTGCGAATCGCTTGATGCACAGAAATCAAGCGACTCGAACGACGCTAGTACGTCCCAATCACCTCGCCGTCCCCCTTGGTACCAAGATATTGAAACAGGCTGGTATCGATGGTTTCTGCTACAAAGCGAACCGATCCGTCGGCAAGCATCACCTGGACACCCCCGGGATGATGGCTGCGAGGCGTAACGATCCCGCCGTTGTTGGAACAACTGGCCAGCGGTGCATGCCGCGTGCTTCGGCCGCCCCAGCTCATGATATCGCCAGCTGTCGAATTTGGGGGACGTGCGGTGAGAACCAAGCTTCCCATGTGGACATGATTCCAATACAGGCCCCGCATATCTCGAGATCCACAACCTGCCGGCGGGGTCCCTTCGAGATCGTCCACAAGAATGATTTCGCTTCCCAGCACCGTATTGGACGTTCCGTCGATGACGTCCCGCATTCGAATCCAGGATTGGGTGTAGAACATTCCCGTCGGACGTTTCCCCGTGGAATCGGTGACGGTGTTTTCATTGCCCCAGGCATAACCGCCACCGCAGAGCAGGTAGTTGCCTGCGATGCCGTCGGTCGTTACTTTTCCCGCGCCGGGATCCGAAGGGCAGTTGAACGATGGAATCACCTCTTTTCGGAGGCTGAAGAAGAGGTTGCGGACCCCCGCCTGCTGTTCCGCCATCCAAGCATCGTAAATCGCAGACTGTTCGACGAACGGCAAGATTGGACCAAACCATCCACCTCGTGCCGACGCGCCTAACGCGGGATCACCAGGCCAATACGAAATCGTGTTCATCAGCCCGGCAGGAAATGCGCGGTGGGTGTCATGATAGTTATGCAATGCAAGGGCCAACTGTTTCGATTGGTTGGAACATTGCATCCGACGTGCCGCTTCGCGGGCGGCTTGTACCGCCGGAAGAAGCAAGCCAACCAGAATTCCGATGATCGCAATCACGACCAACAGTTCGACGAGGGTGAACCCCCTGTTCCGGGTACGATCTTCACGCTGTTTCATTCGTACTTGCCTTTACAAATGTCGGAAAAAAAACGCCCCGATCATATATCGGACCATCAGATGTACGACATGCTACATTCGAGGGGATGCGGGTGTCAAGAACCGAATCGCCGCCATTATCGCGCCACTAAGGTGCATTCGGCAGCAAACCCAGGCCGCCAGCGGAACGTTACCCGAGAAATTAAACGATTTCCCCTACGGCCCAAGCATAGCCAATAGGGGCAACCAAAACTGTTCCCTACGACGGTTGCAGTCGCCCCGCTGCTATTCCTGCTTCTCCTTGCGAGAAGTTGCTCACCCGAGGATGTCGTCGATCACATGCGCTTCCTCGACGCCGGTGAGCCGTTGCTCGAGCCCTTGAAACTTGAAGGTCAAGCGTTGGTGGTCGAAGCCCAATTGATGCAGGATCGTGGCGTGCAGATCGCGGACGTGGATCGGGTCGATGACCGAATTGAACCCCAGATCGTCGGTCCCGCCGTACGTGATCCCCGGTTTCATTCCGCCCCCGGCCATCCACATCGTGAACGCATTGGGATGATGATCGCGGCCGTCGTTGCCGCCACCTTGCACCATCGGCGTGCGGCCGAACTCGCCGCCCCAGATAACCAACGTTTCGTCGAGCATCCCCCGTTGCTTGAGATCTTGAATCAACGCGGCACAGCCCTGGTCGGTCGCCAGACAATTC
The DNA here is from genome assembly GCF_007753095.1 of Rosistilla carotiformis. NCBI lineage: Bacteria > Pseudomonadati > Planctomycetota > Planctomycetia > Pirellulales > Pirellulaceae > Rosistilla > Rosistilla carotiformis. The sequence continues at coordinate 3,374,599 of NZ_CP036348.1, read as the reverse complement.
TTCTGGATGTCTTTGGTCAGGTTGCCGTGTTGGTCCCACGCTTCATGGAACAGCTGCACAAACCGTGTTCCCCCTTCGACCAGCCGCCGCGCCAACAGACAGTTCTTTGCAAACGACGATTCGCCCGGCTTCACACCGTACAGGTCCAACGTCTCCTGCGTCTCGGTCGAGATGTCCATCAACTCGGGCGCACTCGATTGCATCCGATACGCCATCTCAAACGAATTGATCCGGGTGGCGATCTCGGGATCGCCGGTCACAGCCAGCCGCTGGCGATTCAGTTCCGAAATCGCGTCCAACGAATCGCGTTGCACGCGGGAGTCGATGCCGGCGGGATTCGACAGGTAGAGCACCGGATCGCCGACGCTGCGCAGCTGGACGCCTTGATAGACCGTCGGCAGATAGCCGCTGCCCCAATTGCTGGATCCTCCGCTGGGGCCTTTCGTTCCGGAGCTGAAGACGACAAAACCGGGCAGGTCCCGCGATTCACTGCCGAGCCCATACAGCGACCAGGCACCGAGGCTCGGTTTGCCGAACAGCTGCGATCCGGTGTTCATCATGATCTGTGCCGGAGCGTGGTTGAACGCGTCGGTCTTCATCGATTTGATGATCGTCAGGTCGTCGGCAACCGCGGCGGTGTAAGGCAACAGCTCCGAGATCTCTGCACCCGATTGGCCATGCTTGGCGAACTTGAATTTCGGCCCCAGCAGTTTGGAGTTCGGATTGATGAAGGCCGCCCGATAACCTTCCAACAACTCCGCCGGCGGCAACTGCCCATCGAACTTCGCCAGCTCGGGCTTGTTATCGAACAGCTCGAACTGGCTCGGCGCCCCCGCCATAAACAGGAAGATGACGTTTTTCACTTTGCCAGGAAAATGAGGCGTCTTCACGGCCATCGGATCATCCGCCGCAGCCGCCGCCGATTCGTTGATCAGACTCGCCAAGGCGATCGAACCGAGCCCGACGCCACAATCCTGCATGAACCAGCGTCGCGAGATGGGGTTTGTAGTCATCGATTGGGATTCACAAAAAGGGAGGCGTTTAGGAGAGCTTCAGTCAACGGAGTTCACGGAATTACAGTCACTGCAAAACGTCACTCTTTGGTCATCGTTTCGTCGAGACTCAGCAGCACGCGGGAAACCAAAGTCCACGCAGCCAGCTGGTCGACGTCGTCCGAAGCCGCTTCGGGCGATTGAACAATCTTGGCAGCATCGACTTCGTCGCTCGCAATCCGTTGCCGCTGCTTGTCCAACAAGTTTTGCAACGTTTGCAATTCGTTGGTTGTCGGCTGACGCGCCACACAGGTTCGGAAAGCAAACCGCAATCGGCTCGCATCATCGGCCTGCTCCGATTTAACGATTCGCTTCGCCAATGCGATCGCGCACTCCATCGACAGCGGTTCATTCAACAGCGTCAACGCTTGCAGCGGCGTATTGGATCGATTCCGCCGAACGCACGACACGTTCCCCGGATCGGCATCGAACGCGTCGAGCATCGGATAGGGGACGCTACGGAAGCGGAATGTATAGAGTCCACGGCGATAGCGATCTTCGCCGGTCGCTTCATTCCATGTCTTGGGCCCATAGCTGGCGGGCGGTTGGAACAACAGACCAGGAGCGGGTGGATAAACCGACGGCCCGCCGAGCTGAGTGTTCAGCAATCCACTGGCCGACAGCGTAATGTCGCGGACGATCTCTGCATCGACGCGGAACCGCGGCCCGCGAGCGAGCAGGCGGTTGTAGGGATCTTCTTCATAAGAGCTCGACTTGGACGCGACCACGCCCGACGGGCTCACGTTCGACGATTGGCGGTAGGTCGCCGAGGAGACGATCAACCGATGAATCGACTTCAGTTGCCAATCGTTTTCCATCAGTTCAACGGCCAGCCAATCCAACAGTTCGCGATGCGATGGCGGAGCGCTCTGCAAGCCGAAGTCGTCGCTCGTCTCGACGAGTCCGATTCCAAAGTAGGCCTGCCAGATCCGATTCACAATCGAACGCGCGGTCGTCGGGGATCGCTTGTCGACCAACCAACGAGCAAACGTCATTCGAGTTGGCGGAGCCGATGGATCCAATGGATGCAAGAACTCCGGCACGCCCGGTTCCACAACCTGCTTGGGGCTAAGAAAGTCGCCTCGATCGAGGATCGATGTCGTCCGCTTGGCGAGCCGCTGCTCCAACACCAACTGGTTCGACCCCTCGGGGTAGCTCTTCCACAACGCTTCGATCTTTGCGTTGGCATCGGCCCAGTCGACGACTGTCGTTCGCCAGTAGCTGAACACTGCCGCCAGTTGTTCGGGCGTGTCGAAGTCTGGCGAGTTCGCCAAGATCTCGCGGACCGCATGGGGCACGGGATCGGCGACCGGCGCCGCGTCGGTCGTCAGCGAAAACCGATAGCGTCCCATCAGGCAATTGTGGTTGTCATCGCTGTTCCAACCGCCATGCCGCATCTCGGGCTGGATCGTCAGAACGGTACCCTGCGGAAACCCAACCGGTTGCTCGAAGACAAAGACCGCCTTGCGTGGTTGGTTCCGTCGACCGGGATCGAGATCGGTACTCCACGCCGTTTTCTTATCCCCATCGATGGCATAGGCGATCGGCCCGGTGACACGTTTGTCGCCACCTTTGGCCCTGATATTGATCAGGTAATCCGGTTGCGGTGCTTCCGCCGGATTGACGTCGGCGGTCGCAGAAACGATCTTCACCTTGGTCCGCTTCTCGGGCTGATCCAACGGAGCGACATAGACTGTCATCTCCGTCAGCGCCGCGGTGCCGCGAACCGAACGCCCCGGACCACGTCGCGGCAATTGAGGATGCGTCAGCAATTCGACTCGGATCGCGCTGATCTTTTCCGCGGTGGTCGTCATCCCAAATTGAGGTGCCGAGTTGGCCGGTGCGTAACTTTCGCTGACGATCGACGAATCGTCGAGCACGCGAAACTTCTGTCCTTCGTACGGGATGTCGCTAGGCGTCAGGACTTGCCAATCGCCCACCGATTTTTGCGAATCGGCAGCCCACGCTTGCAGTTGCTCCCGCCAATCGGGCATCGAATCCTTCAGCTCCGTTTCGATCGCAGCGATCTCCGCCTCGATCGAATCGATCCGCTGCTGCTCTTCAGGTGTGTAGACCGGGATGATCGCGTCGTACGTGTTGTTCAAAAAGGCAAACATGCGGTAGTAGCCTTCGTGCGTCAACGGATCGTATTTGTGCGTATGGCATTGGGCGCACTGAGTCGTCAGTCCCAAGACGCTCTTGCCGATCGCATCCATCCGGTCGAACATCCCTTCCATCCGGAATTGCTCCGGGTCGGCGCCCCCCTCTTCGTTGACCATCGAGTTCCGCAGGAAACCAGTGGCGACAAGATTCGCTTGCGTCGCATCGGGAATCAGATCCCCCGCGATCTGTTGCACGATGAAATCGTCGTAGGGCATATTCCGATTCAACGCGTCGACGACCCAATCGCGATAGAACCACATTTGACGCGGGGCGTCTTTTTCGTAGCCGTTCGAATCGGCGTAACGGGCCGCGTCCAACCAGATCCTTCCCCAACGTTCACCGAAGTGAGGCGAATTGAGCAGGCGTTCGATCTGCGTATCAAAGGCGTCGGGCGATCGATCGGCCGCAAACGCATCGACCTCCGCGATCGTTGGTGGCAAGCCGATCAAATCGAGACTCAACCGTCGCAGCCACGTCACGCGGTCCGCTTCGGGAGAAGGCACAATTCCTTCTTTCTTCAGTCGCTGCAAAACAAACGCATCGATCGGATTGCGGATCCAATTGCGAAGCGTTTCAGAAGTTGTGACTTGCGTGTCGGCAGACGTCTCCGTGGTGGATGGCTTTGCCCGATCGATGGCGAAAGGAACCGTGGGACGTGTCGGCGGAACAAATGCCCAGTGCTGTTGGTATTGGGCTCCCTCAGCGATCCAATGTTGCAGCAACTCGATTTCCTGATCCGTCAACGGTTTGCCGGTCCCCGCCGGCGGCATCTGCAGATCGGGATCGGCCGAAAGGATCCGCGCTACCAATTCGCTCTCCTCCGGTTTGCCGGGGACGATCGTCGACGAATCCGCTGGCGGCGCGATGTCCAACCGCAGGTCGGCTTCGCGATGCTCGGGATCGGGACCATGACAGGCAAAACATTTATCGGCCAGGATCGGACGGATCGCGCGTCCGAAATCGATAGGCTGTTCCGCTGCGTCAGCGACCGAAAGGATCGAGCAACATGCGACAAGCTGCGTGAAATAGCGGATCACGGGTTTACCTGGTGGGAGGCGAGCGTTTAGAGATCGCATTAGGCGCGAACATCAATGCTGAAAGGTGGTAGGAAGTTGGAAGGTGGGGCTGACTGTAGAGTTCCTATTCCAACAAGTCGCCGGAGGTCCGAACCCGCGCGGGGCGTTCCGGTAAGCCCTCCCCGAAAAACTCGCTGAAGGCTCGTTTATCGACCCTCCCACAGCAAGCCGCGGGAGGGTGAAGTGCGTCGACACGCACAACCACACCAGCATACACGATTGGAACCACAGTGTCGCGGAAACGCGATCACTGAACCATTGCCTTGATCCGCAGATATTCGCCGTACGACCAGGCTTGGAAGGGGCAGCCGCGCGGGGTGTGAGGCGGTTCGGCGTCGGCGACTTCGCTGATATGCCCCTGCCCCGCTTGTTGCAAATGTTCCTGCATGGGTTGCAAGAACCTTTGCTTTGCCTGCGACTTGGCAGCGTCCGAACCATGTTGGACTTTCAGCCACGCTTCGACAAACGGGCCCATCAACCACGGCCAGACCGTCCCTTGATGATACGCGGCATCGCGAGTTCGCAGGTCGCCTTGATAGCGCGGCTTGTAATCGGGATGACCGGGGGCGAGCGATCTCAGGCCGATGGGAGTGAGCAATTGAGCTTCGACCGCTTCGACCACGCGTCGGCACTTTTCGTCGTCCAACAGCGCGACCGGCAGCCCGCCGGCGGCGAAGATCTGATTGGGACGAAACGCCGCGTCGACGCTTCCCGATACGTGGTCGAGATCGACGATATCGTGAAGGTACCCGTCGGCTTCGTTCCAGAACTTTTTAGTAAACGATGCTTGGGCGATTTCCAGCTGCGAACGCCGATCGCGGTCGTAACGGCTTGCAAACGCGAGGGCGTTGATCCAAAGGGCTTGGATTTCAACCGGCTTGCCGATCCGCGGAGTGACGACCCAATCGCCGACTTTGGCATCCATCCAAGTCAGCTGCACGCCTGACTCTCCCGCCGCGATCAAACCATCGTCGTCCATCCGGATGCCGTAACGTGTCCCTGCGGTATAACCATCCAAGATCGCATCGACGGCGGCCAACAGACGGGTCGTCTCTTCATGCGGAAGCCCTCGCTTTTCACGACGGTGGGCGTCGAAGCACTCTTGAACCGCCACGATGTACCACAGCGAAGCATCGACCGCGTTGTATTCGGGCGTGTCGCCGCGATCGGGAAAACGGTTGGGGAGCATCCCATGCGAAACGGTCTCCGACCACAACAGCAAAATCCGATGGGCGATCGCGAGCCGATCGGGCGAAGTCAAACAGAGACCGCGGAGGGCGATGAAGGTATCGCGTCCCCAGTCGCCGAACCAGGGATAACCGGCGATCACCGAAGCCCCTGCGCCACGCTTGACGATATATGAACGAACGGTCTCCGCTTCGCGCCCCGCTTGTTCGCGACGGTGACGTTCCTGCTGCGCGATCGCTGCGTAACAGTTCTCCGCCGAAAGGCCCTCGTTTTCCGAAAGCTTACTCATCGGCTGGTTGGCCGACAGCAATAGGTAAGCGTCTTGCGGATTCAAGTCCCAATGGAACTCGCCCGGCGTGGCAAGGTCTTCCATGTCGTCGAGGCCACGCTCCCGTTCGGCAGTATAAAGGAAGCCGTAGTACCAATCGGGCGCTTCGACAAGCCGAGCGTTCGCTTGAGCGTGGATCGATGGCATGTCGGGATAGGGTTGCCATGAGAGCGAACCGGCCGCGCGATGCGTGGTGGAATCGAAATCGGGATTGGCGTGATGCAACGCGTGGAAGTCCCGTCCCGAGAGGAAAGGTCGCACGCGCAGGGAGAGTCCACCTCGCGGTCCCTCCACACGCCAACGCATGGCTACGCCAGGCAGCCCCTCGGGAACAAACAGCTCTTGGACGATCGTGACCGCCTCGCTGATCTCAAACCGCCATGTTGGCCACGGTTCGATCGAAAACGATTCCAGCCGCTTGCCACCGTCGGGCGAACGGACATCACCGCGATAGTACTGCGTCGAGATCGGATACGCTCGCTCGACCGTCTCCACGACGACGTCGATACCGTTGACAAGCACGACACGCTCGGCGGGAGGCTTTTCAGCGACTAACAGCAACGCGTGGTAGCGACGCGTCCGCTGACCACCGACGGTACCGGAAGCGAAACCGCCGAGCCCATCGGTTTCGAGCCATTCGGCGAGGTCCCGGTTGTCATCGTCGTTCATCGGGTTACCGTCGTTCAATAAAAGTCTGGGGTGGCGGGAGCATGGACACCCCAGTTTAGCGACTCACGCGGCCCCCCGTTGCGAACGTTTCCAGATTCCCTCCGCAGCGAAACCACAAACGGCGGAGTTGTTGTTCGAGGCGGGCTTGTTGCGAACCCTTTTAGATTCCCTCCGCATCGAACCGGTCAGCGAAATTCAACACGCCTTGGCCGCCCCTTGAGAGCTCGCTACGTTTCTCCCAGCTTCAGGGCTTCACTCGACGAGGACGGCGCTTCCACGACCGCCATGACACGCGTGCCGGGCGACGGTTGGGTGGGAGAATCCTCAGAGGAGCCTCGGGAACCCCGTGCCTTTCCAAGCGACTCGACGGCGGCGGGGAAATTCGATCTATTGAACGGTGGCTGCGTCGCCAGCGCGCAGCGAACCGTCGCAATGCTTCGGTTCCCACCCCTGCACTGACTCAAAGGAACCTACGCGATGGATTTGGGACTCAACAACAAGCTCGCCGTGATCACCGGATCGACCTCGGGGATTGGCCAAGCGATCGCCAAGTCGCTGTTGGACGAGGGAGCGACGGTGGTGATCAACGGTCGCAGCCAAACCTCGCTCGACCGGGCGACCAAAGAACTCGGCGGCGGCGCGTCGCTGCATGGCGTCGCGGCGGACGTCTCCACCGCTGACGGGTGCGCGGCGATCGTCGCTGCAGCTGAAGCGATCGCGCCGATCGACATCCTGATCAACAACGCGGGGATCTTTGAACCGAAGCCGTTTGCGGAGATCAGCGACGAGGATTGGCAGCGGTTCTACGAAGTCAATGTGATGAGTGGCGTGCGACTGAGCCGCGCGGTGATGGGATCGATGCAGCAGCGCCGTTGGGGCCGGATCGTTTTCATCTCCAGCGAATCGGCGATCAACATCCCGACCGAAATGGTCCATTACGGGATGACCAAAACAGCTCAGCTGTCGATCTCCCGCGGCTTGGCCAAGACGCTCAAAGACACAGGGGTGACCGTCAACTGCGTCCTCCCCGGGCCGACGTGGAGCGAAGGAGTGGAGCAGTTTGTCGAGAGCTTGGCTTGCGAGCAGGACATCGAACAGGTGAAGCGCGACTTCTTTCGCGAATCGCGTTCGGGATCCTTGATCCAACGCTTTGCGAGCGTCGAAGAGGTAGCCGCGATGGTCAGTTACGTCGTCAGCCAACGCGCCTCGGCGACCACCGGCGCCGCCCTCCGCTGCGACGGCGGCCTCGTCGACACCTGTTTTTAAACAGCCCCCACTGCTCCAAAGCTGCCCCCCGCCTTATCGCTCCACAGCGCTGAGGCCGACGCCCGGCACGCCTCATTTCTATAGGCAGAACCGCCTCCCAACGCCGCAAAAAAGGCCGGAGGCCGACACACGACCTGCCGGTGGCATAAGCCACCGGTCGCCGCAACACAACCTGCCTTTTTAAAGGCCGGAGTCCGACACAAAAACCTGTGCCGGCCTTCGGCCTTGTGGTTTCCGCACGAGGATTCGTTCCGGTGGTTTACACCACCGGCAGGTCCTTTACCGGCCTCCGGCCTAAAGCCATCGACCAACGGATACTCGCCCCCAAGCCCAAAGGGCGCCACCCCAATGCCGGTGTCATAAGCCACTGGCATCCCACAGCCAAATCATTCCCAAGTTCAAATTCCAGCACGCGTCATCTCGACAAGCAAGACCGCCCCCACCAACAAACAAACGCGCGGAGGCCAAAGGCCGGCACACCACCTGCCGGTGGCATAAGCCACCGGTCACCAACATGCCAACCGCCCCCAGGCCGGAGGCCGACACAACAGACCAGAACTCCGCCCCTACCTGCACTGTCAACGCGAGCTAGCACGCTCCAACAATCTTCCGGCTGAGCAGGATCCAGATTCCAGCCATCCTGCGCACTGGAGCTATACAACTCCCTAACGGATGCCGCCAAGAATACCGGCCACCACAGCGGCCCCGCCTGCCTGAAGTCCATAGACTTGGGTGAGCGACTTGACGCAGCAACGGTTAAAAACGATGCTTAGTTAGGCCTAAGCCGAGTCAAGCGAACACCAAATTCCGTCTAGCCTTGCACTTCCGCACGGCAATCGGTTAAATCTGCTGCATAGTAGCATTGGCGGAAATATTTTGGTTACAATACGTCCTCTTAAGGCGTGCGTTACCGCACACTCTATTGCACCTGCATTGTTAATCTCTGGGTTAATGTGGATAAGGGCGACATTTTGCAGAAGGGACGAACGAATCATCCCTTTGTCGAATCATCCGAGAACGGACTGGGAATCGGCAAAGTTACAGCGATCGATGGAGAAGTGGCGACTGTCGAGTACTTTCGCTCGCCGGTTGAGGACGAACCAATCCGCAAGCAGGTTACGACGCGCAGCTTAACACGCCAAGTACCACCACCTCCAGAAGACGCGTGCCTCCTATCACGATTCAAAAACCGCTGCAAACCCGGTCGCCGGCGTTTTGACCTCAATTTATATAACCCACCGAATGGCCGTGGCAGTTCGTAACCATCGGTGCGACTCAGCAGGTACCAAATTATTGCATCATTGGGAAACACATTTTAGATATTGCGCAAGGTTATACCGCAACACATTTTATGTGGACCTCATTGTGCTCAAAAAACGAGAAACATGCGTCCTTGCGAGTCAAACGCACAATCCTCAAGTACACGTCCAACGATATGCGATTACTGACATAGTAAGTCCCGTTTGATTTTTCAAGAAGCTCTTCGCCGCGAAGTCACACCAAACATTGAGATGGTTTTGATTATGTCCAAGCTAATTCGAAAACAACATGGTGCCAGTTCGGGGAGAAACAATTGACTGTCCATCATATTCCATGCGGCGAGTTTGCGAATGAGAGTGAGCGACTTGCGGTTGAACGAGTAAAATTTGAATTGGGAAAGGCTCCGGGAACGAGAGATTGGATTATCCTTTCCAATCTGCCGCATTCCGTGACGACACAGGCGGTACCAGACGACGTGGACCTCATAGTTATTGGGCCGTCGGGATTGCATGTTATCGAAGTGAAGCATTGGGACGCCGCTTACACGTCCAACTTTAATAACACGGTTGTTTACGAAGCCGACAAGCTGGCGAACAAGCTGCGAAAGATCGCCAGCAAACTGAAGAAGGTGAGTATCGACGCTGGTTTTTTGGCTGGCAAGTTTCTGCTGACACGCGGAAATGTTTCTTGGAAGTCAAATCGCCCCAAAGTGCATGGCTCGACATTTTTTGGATTGAAAGAATCGGCAGAGCTGTTGGAGATCGGCTTGCGGGAGACGCTGAGTGATGACGAGGTGCAGAAAGTATGCCAGATTCTGCAGCCGCTCACTAGGGTCGCTCTGAAGGGTGAAGTTCGTCACATTGCAACAGCGCGAAATTTGGAACGCTTCGGGCCAGCGTCGGATCGTTTCCACCGTGTCTATCGTGGGGAGCATATTCGCACTCGCGACAAAATTGTACTTCATCTCTACGATCTATCGGCGAGCGACGATGAGAAGTCTGACGACATTGCGCGCCGTCACTTCGAGACGCTTCATAAATTGCAGAAGTCGGCTCATGTCCCACGACTGATGGACTCGTATCAGGAAGTGCCGCAGTATCCCGGTGAGTTGATGTATTTCTCGATCGTCGATCCTTGTGCGCCGACACTCGAGAAACGAGCGGGAGACAGTAGATGGGACGTAAAGTCGCGGATTTTATTCTGTTGCCAAGCGGTGCAAGCCTTGGCCGAACTTCATGCGAGCAGCCTCCGTGACGCGCAGTTCGTGCATCGACAAATCTCGCCTGGATCCTTGTTGGTCGGGGCGAATGAACAGCCTATATTCACGGACTTTAATTTAGCTCGCATTTCCGGTTCGATGACGCTGTCCCCCAATGCGAAATTAGATCAGCGAGATGCTGAGTTCGCGGCTCCCGAAGCGATTGCCCAAGGAATCGGTGGAGCCGATCAGCGTAGTGATATTTATTCGCTATGTAAGACGCTGAGCACATTGTTCGTTCAAAACGAAAGTGATGATGCGATCAAGGCATTGCTCAAGCTTGAAGCCGGTATGACCGAGGAACCTTCAAAGCGTTCGACGCTGGCGGAGTTAACTCAGGCTCTCTCGGCAGGCGATAGTGAAAAGACATCTGAGCCGGGACTCCAGACAACCAAATTGGCGGCTCGATATTGGAGCGAAGGTGATTTGGTCGCGTTTAACAGTCAGCAGTATCGCATTGCTGGAAAGATTGGTTCAGGAAGTTTTGGTTCGACCTTTAAAGTAATTCAAGTTCAAGACGATCAGGACGTTGGCATCTTTGCCGGCAAAGTAATGTTCGAGGAGGAAAGCGGACTGCGATCGCTGGACGCCTACCGTCGAGTCCGTTCTCATACGGACAAGCCGCATCTAGCAACTGTGTTTGAACTTGCAAATCAGTGGGAAGACGATCGGTTCGTTGCTTTGTTGAAGTGGGTTGAGGGTAGCACGTTGCAGAACTGGATTGGTTTGCCGGTGCTGTACGCCGAGGAGCTGGGTGAAGACCCGATCGCCGTAGTCGGTCGTTGGATCGCCAGTAGTTGTGAAGGACTTGGTTCCTTGCATCGCGCGGGTTTGGTTCACGGCGATATCAGCCCCAAGAACATTTTGGAACACGCGGGCGACGTAACACTCGTGGATTTTGATTTTGTTCTGAAGCAAGGCGAGCCGATTTGGAGCGGTGGTACTGCCTTGTACACGCCGGAAGAGCAGGTGCAAGGAAAACCTGCATCGTCCTCTCACGACATCTATGCGCTTGCGGCGACAATGTTCCATGTCATGTTTGACCGTGAACCGTTCTGGTACGGCGGCCAGAAACACCGCGAGAATGGACTGAATTGGGAACAGTTGGATCGTGTCGCTTGGGGGTGGATTCCAGATTTTCTTGACAAGGCGACATCGGCCAATGGCGAGCAACGCTTTGCCAGCGCGATGCAGGCGTTGAAGTGGATCAAGGAAAGGACCTCGCAAGACGACTCGGCTGACAGCACGAAAGAAGTTGAAAACGACGAGCTGCAGGAGACGACCGAGAAACAGAAATTGGCAGACGACGCGGGCAATGACGAGTCCGACGCGGTTACTCGCACGCCCAACCGTGTCCCCTGGCTTGCCGAGTTGCTTTCGACGTATCCCGGTTCGCCGCGCGGTGGGATTGAGACTCGCGGATTGGACTCCGCGTTCGCTCATCAGACTTATGTGGAAACGACGCTCGAAGCGAACTTGCTGGAAGAAATCAAAAGTCGCAAAGTTCAGTTGGTTATCCTGTGCGGCAATGCGGGTGACGGCAAGACGGCGTTTCTGCAACATCTGTCTGTCAAACTTGGACTCGGTAAACAGAATTCATCCGAGCGGGTCGCCACCGGCAGTGCGATGGGCCTATCGGTCAAGATCAATCTCGACGGCGCTGCATCGTTCAAGCGCAAGACTGCTGACGAATTGATGAACGATCTGTTCGAACCTTTCCAGCAAGGACCGTCGGAAAAACCACGAGTTCATCTTGTCGCGGTCAACGATGGTCGCCTGCTTCAATGGGCCGAGGACTATGAAGGTGAGCATGGCGAGACACCGCTGACGGACTGGATCATCGAAACGCTGATTGGTGAATACGTGCCGGAACAGCCGATGGAGCATATTCGGCTCGTCAACCTGAATGAGCGATCGCTTGTCGGTGACGCTCGGAAATTGCCGCAAACCGACGAGGACAAAGCGACGTGGTCGCCGTCCACCGAGTTCTTCAACGCGTTGCTTGATCGAATGGTGGGCGTTGATAAATCCGAAGAACTGTGGTCACCTTGCCGAACCTGTTCTGCGGCATCTCGATGCACTGCATGGAACTCGGTTCAAACGTTGATTGGTATCGGCAGCGGAGACGCCGACATCGCCGCAAACGTGCGCCAGCGATTGGCTTCGGCACTACAGGCCGTTCATCAACGCGGGCAGGTGCATGTGACGACGCGAGAATTGCGAGGGGCACTCAGTTATATCTTCTTTGGAATTCACTACTGCGACGATTTGCACGAATCGCCCGAGTTGGAGCCGTCTCACTACTGGGATCGAGCCTTCGCTGCGGACTCCATCATGCGTCAAGGTGAATTGCTTGCCGAATTGCAACGACTTGATCCGGCCTACGGCGCGAACCCGACGGTGGACCGTTATCTACGCAGTCACGATCCCGTGGTTGATCCGATGAAGCCGCCGAAATTCCCACATCAGAAAACGTTGATCTCGAAACGACGGCGAGGCTATTTTGAATGGCTGGAAGAACAGGCAGAGAATGTGACCGGCGAAGCAAACTCGGTCGCGCTGTTCCAAAGCGAAAGCCTCCGTCAGTTTCGGGAAGTCGCGATTCTTTCCCACGAAGAGAAACGTCAATTGACGCGACGACTGTGTTACGGAATTTCACGATTGGAGCAGTTGCCGCATGTTGTGCTGCTTCGTGGAAACGTTGTGCCATTGAAGGTGATGCCTCGAACACCAATCGAAACAACGTTCTGGGTTGAAAAGCCGCTTGACCGTTTTTCTCTGGAAGTTGACGAGGCAGGAAACAACGGCGGCGTCGAATGGCTGGCAAACGGCTTGGTGCTGCGTTACCGCTATCGAGATGATCGAGACGAGGAGCTGCGACTAGGAAGCGATTTGTTCGGATTGCTACTCGAACTCGCCGACGGATATCAGATCATGGACGCCGCCAACGACGACATCTTCACGAACCTTTCGATTTTCACTCAGCGATTGGCGCAAGAGGACGAACGGGAAGTGTTCGCATGGAATCCGAGTCAGCCTAGCGACGTGTTACGCATGGGCGTTCGCATGAACGAAGGCGTGCAGCAGATGTTCTTTGAACCGGTTGGAGCTGCCGTGGACGCAGAAAAGGATCTAGCCAATGTCTGAGAAACTCGAAAAGGAAGTGCTAAAGGAAGTCCTGACGCCGGCAATGGTGAAAGAAATTTGGACTACCAACTATACGGAGGCACTCGCATTTACTTTGCAGGACTTTTCGGTCGGTGCTTTGCTGCCAGCAGTTTTCTATATGTTTCGCAGGGGGCACCGTCGAGGGCAGGGCAACTTCGCCGAACAGTTTAAGCCGTTTCCCCATGAAAAAGAGTTTGCAAACTCGAATGCAAAAAAGGCGGGTACCGTTTCGAGTATTGCACGCATTCTAGCTGAGGACGAAGCTCAGTTTGCTGAGTTCAAGTCGCCACTTGCCAAAGACGTTTTAGCTGACTTCCTACTTACCCATTGTCTTGAGAACCGACGGCATGAGCCTGGTAGAAAGAAGCCAGTAATACGTGCGTTTCCGACTCACTACCAATCCGCCTGGATGGATTTGCCGGCTAGTGTCGGGGACCTTCGCCTCGTCCCCGAATCCCTGGTTGCAATTTTGGCCGATCAGAAAGAAGGCGATACAGTCACGTCTAGCTCAACAAAGAAATCGTTTTTCAGAGTAAACGACGACTTCACCCAAAACATTCTGTTGTCTGTTTTCGGCTCAGGGATGAGCGCTCGTGAGCTGAAGTCTGATCTTGTCGACGAGTTTGACGAATCCGTAGAAATGGGCCTGGATCAGCTTGCGACGATCCGCGTCGCTAGGAAGTGTAAGCAACCGATTAAGTTAAAAGAAACCAGGTCCGTAAAAGCGGGTGGACATGGGCGAGGTTCGAGTGCGATTGCAAATCAACATCCAATTGCAAAACAAGGAACAAGAGTATTTCGCGACGATACACGACTCTTTCTGCAAGCCTATGGCGTTTCAATACCGCGTCAATCACTCACTCAAATGCTCGAATCGTGCATCGGGCTAGGGCTAACGAACATTTTTCTCTCAACGGCATCCTCTCTCTTTCATTGGGAGCAACATGGAGAGCTTCCGCAGAGCGAATCACCATGGCCGCTCGTCGTGGACTGTTCGGGCGGATCGGACCATGAGTTGCGCCGATTGTCAGAGGAGAGCACCGACGATGCAACTCGCCGATTGCACCGTCTACCTGTTGTGTTGATGGCGCTACGTATACTCGAATATCAGTCTCGATATGAAATCGACGATTTGCCTCCCAAACGTCCAGACGCCACTCAGCGGATCAATATGCTTGGCGATGTCTTGATGGAACGCCACAAAGACAGCAAGATGATTTTGCGGGATGTCAAGAAGCACTGCATGAAGCTCTCCGAACAGTTCAAGCAAGAAGAAATTGGTGAAGCTTACGTAAGTATCTTGGATGATGATTCAGCAATGCAAAATCCAGTTATGAGGTTAGCAGAAACGGTCACACAGATGATGGGAGACAACCATCAGATTCGTCACATATTAGCTTGCCTTGGGTCATGCTTGATGACTGGGGCGTCTAACGGACTAGCGACTGAGCGACGAGTTGTTTTTCAAGCGATGCGTAACGGTCGAAAGTCTGGAATGATGAAGTCGATGCTGCTAACCGATACGATGCTGGACTTTCTTGTGCATCGACATCTTCGCAAGCCTGGCAAGGGCGGCAACACGAAGTCAAATCCGATTTCGTTTAACGATTTTGTCGCGCTGCTTCGTGAACGATACGGGCTGTTGGTCGACCAGGCTCCACCGGGGCAAACCATTTCGCGTGAGTTGCTGCAACGCAATCGGCGGTTCTTGGAACGGCGACTTCGTAGCTTAGGCTTGTTGATGGGAGTCAACGACGCGGAATCAATGAAGCGACTGCGACCAAGATTTGATGCACGCGACGAAGTCCAAGGAGAATAGACAATGACGACCGTAGCTGAACCAATGCCGCTGACCGACGAACTGGTCTCATTCCTGAATCGCGTTTTTTCCGAATTGGTCGGCAACGCGACCGAAGGCAATGTGACGTTCTGTCGCTGCCTTTCGCCGTCGGTCGTTGAATCACTGGCCGGACACAGCGAGTTCGCACCAGCGGGATGGGATGTGCGAGCAGTCGTGGATGAGATCGACGACCAGCGAGGTCTCATCAGGTCGGATCAGGCGGTTGAAATACGCGAGGACAAGGGCAAAGCGGTTTTGCTATTGATTGATGTGTTGCGGGCTGGCGCGGGCATGGACGGGATTTACAGCGCTTCGCGCGAGTTGACCGAGGAGATGATCTTTCATCAAACTAAACTTCTCACGCGGCGCGAAATCGGTCGCGAGCTTTACGACAAGGCGGAACAGGCCATCAAGCAAGTTCGCTATATCGGTGAACGAAAGTCGCTGTCAAAGTGGCAGCAAATTCAATTCTTGGCCTCGCTGTGTGCGAATCCAAATGATTTTGGTAGATCGATTTCATTGCTTGGCCTGTGGCCTATTCAAGGCGATGCAGATTCCATTAAAGACGGCGACCTGCAAGTTTCCGCGCGAATCGTAGATCGGCTTTTTCTTGGGTCGGGCAACGCTCGCACGCCCGCCGAGCGAGTGGAATCGCTGCTACTGAAGGACGAGACGCCGGCGCAGGAAGTCGCATTGCAGCAGGTTATCCGTGAAGCGTCGCGGCGACCGTTAGCTGAGGTGATCGGCGAAGTCGTTTCCAATGCGACGTTGTGGCTTGGCGAGATTGAGCCTGAGTTTCTGAGCCAACAGTTGCGGAAAGTGAAAATCCGCACATGGCGGAGCAAACAGGGGAAAATCGGCAAGTGGTCTGGGTTGGTCGATGGTACGCCACCAGAGTTTCTGCTTTCCAATGACAAAGTATCGAAACTGGAGGTGCGTTTTGAGACGGAGCCGGAACAGTTGCCCAAAGGCAGCGTCGAATACCGAGTG
This sequence comes from Rosistilla carotiformis, assembly GCF_007753095.1. NCBI lineage: Bacteria > Pseudomonadati > Planctomycetota > Planctomycetia > Pirellulales > Pirellulaceae > Rosistilla > Rosistilla carotiformis. Next base: position 3,358,341 of record NZ_CP036348.1, on the reverse strand, counting down.
AGCGTTGTTTCAGGCGAGGACGAACTGGCGTATCGAGATGTTTCGCACGCAGTTCGTAAGGGAGCTCAATACCAATCCGTAAAATTGACGACCGAGGACTTTGAAGGAATCGCAGAGGACTCTCAGTTTGAAGCACGCGTCGTCGTATCCGTCATCGGCAGCGCAGACGAAGAGATCGAAGACGAATCGGAAGAGTTCCTGATTCGTTTTGGTGAAGCGACGACCGAAACGACATCCAACACGACGAAGTTTGAACGCTGCATGATGGAAGGCGCGGTCAACATCTCCGATGGAGAACAATTCGACGCCGACGTGGTAAATTCCGACTGCTTCGTAATCGACACTGCCAAGGACTTTGTTGCGTTTCGAGCGACATCCTCGAAAAAGAGTTTCAAGGTGCAACGTCCGTCACTGATTGAAGTGATTGAGCGAATGCAGGCTGAGCAAACCAGTCTGGGACGCTGGTCGGTTCAAGTTCGCGGGGACGGGCAACGAGTTTCTGTGCCGCAGTTTCACACGTTCGATGCGGGTGAGGTCTCCGAATCCGACTGGGAGCGAACGATCAAAGCATCGTCGAACTTGCAAAAAGATCTAGCCGATCGTGGCGGGTTCTGGGGCAGCGTGTACGGTGGAAATTTCAAGAAGGCGGACGAATATGTCAATGCTTGGCTGGCGATCTTCGATCAAGCTCCTCCGCAGGCCGCACTGACTGATACCGTTGAGGTTCAGTCGCTGTCCGGTAAAACAATCGGCTTGATCGTACTGCCCAGCCATCCGCTTCGCGTTGCTTGGCACGTTGGCTACGACCAACTGATGCGACATTTGCGGTTCGACGTTGGCATGGCACCGACGCGAGTCAGGGAAGCAGTCGCGAATTTGCAAGCCGCCCATTTTCCGTCGATTTTGCCGGGCTTAAAGGAAGGGGAAAACTTCGTGTACGCCGATACGCTCGCGTTCTTTGCGACGGCAATGGTTAGCGACCAAGACCCAGAACCGAAGTCGGCGGTCGCGATGTTAATGCGATCACTCGGACTGAATGAACACGATCCCGATGTCAGCTCAATGGGGATCCAAGTGAGTAGCTCGTTGGCGAAGGAAATCTCTCGCTATATCCAGTTCCATAACTTGGGTGAATCGTCAGGCGGAGCCGTTCTTCTTCACGCATTGAGACCGGGCGACGGATGTACGGTAGCCCGCGCGTTGGGCACTGCAATGAAGTCAACCGTGCAAGGTGACGATGAGGTTTCTCCGGTTCGGTTCAACTTGGAAATGTTTCCAGCACAAAAAAACTCGGATATCACCGGCAGTTTTCTCGTTGACCTCGTCGAGCGGCATCGAACTGGAGCTTCAGGCATCGCCGACGGGGACCGTTGGATGTTGGAGAGCCAATCGAACAAAGGGGGAGTCACGTTACCGCGTTTGCGTTGGGCGAAGAAGAACACAAAAGTACCGTCGTCCTCGGCCCACATGGCGATTGCATTTGACAGCTTCGACACCAGCGTCCATTTCGTCCCGCTTGACACCTTGCCCAGTTCCGCTCCGCTGCATGTCTACGGGTTGATTGCGAACACTCAACGGTCGTTCACGTTCCAACCGACTGCAGAATGGCTGAGCTGGTTGCCGCCTGATTCGGATGGAGAAAAGCACCCGGCTGGGCGAGCGATGACCGATCGCCTGACAAAACTGAACAAAGCCGTGATGCAGAGTGTTTGTCGGTTCGCGGGTCAGGGTGATGATGTTTGGCCGGTGCTGCGAACGCAGTTGTCTGCCGATCAGCAGGAAATGCTTCGAGTCGTCCATCATCTTTCTGACTGGGTAATTACGGTTGATCGAAATGCGGGCATCGAGTTCTTTGACGCGCCGCACGACGAACCAACGATCTACGAGACATATGTCATCGACTGCGTGCCCGAACGCGACGACTTGGGCAGTCTACAGATGATTACTTCGACAACGCGTACTGACGAAATTCGTGAGTTACTTGACGAAATGCTAGAGCGAATGAGTTTGAGCGCGAGTCGGAGGAATTGTGAATTTCTGGTTCGGCATTTGAAAGCACTTAGCGGGCGGCTCGCCATGCGTCTGACCAGTCTAGGCAGCACAAGCAGTGAACTGGTGGCATTGGCGCTCGTCCATTCGCATTGCGAAAACGCTACCGATGACAGTCTTTCTTGGATGAACCTTGGACGCGGGTTCTTCGTGCCCGTGGACGACATTCCTGATCTCGCTCCCAAGGAAAAGGGGGCCGCATCAATGACGGCACCGGATGCCGCTCCGAAGGTTCGATCCGATTTGATTTACGTCTCGCTTCCTTCTCGGGGTGGACTGACTTTCACATTTGTGGAAGTGAAGTATCGCCGCAACCTGCGTGCGGCCCGTTCGCCAGATTTGACGTTGCAAATCGAGGAACAAACTCAGGTGCACCGGGACGCGTGGGTTGCTTGGTATTTTGATGGGAAAGCCGCGGAGCCTTTGCTGGCGATTCGTCGCAGCCGTTTGGTTCGCGCTCTGCGGTTCTATCTTGAGAAGGCTTACCGCCATTATTTGGACGAAACTCAATACGACCGATTCCGTCAACAGCTCGACCGCATGATGACGGACGGAGCCAACTACAAATTTACGGAATCGGCGATTCCTAACCGAGGTTACATTTTCTGCCCCGAGTTCGTGAATGCTGATCCCGTAACAATTTCCGAATCAGGATCGCCGACAAAGATCGTTCTGTTCGGTGCGACTACCATGCCCGATCTTGCAGTTGGCGTCGAGCGAACCCTATCACCAACGGAACCTAATCCCCCAAAATCGAAGGAACCCACTCGGTCGAAGTCGGTTGAGGTTGAAAAGGCACGCGATGAAGCGACGAATTCGTCCGAGAGTTCAGCGCCGCAGATTTCGGGGAATTCCGCTTCAAAAGGTGCGAAGGCGAGTGAGGGCAACTCCGCGACGCTGGACAAGCCAATGGAAGATTGTGATGAATCGAAAAATGCCCCAGCCTTGATTCGATTCGGATTGGAAAATTCCAGCGACGAGCCAGTGCATTGGTCAGTCGCCAGTTCCGCGAATCCGCACCTGATGATTGTTGGTTTTCCCGGCATGGGGAAGACGGAAGCGGTGATGAACATTTGTCAGCAGTTGATGGCTAACTCGATCACGCCAATCGTTTTCTCGTACCATCCCGACATCGACGAGCGACTATCGGAGAAGCTGGCTGGCGTTCAGTTGCTCGATCACGAGCAACTCGGTTTCAACCCGATGCATTTGGACACAGTGACTCGGACATCACACGTTGACAGTGCGGGAATGCTACGGGACGTATTCTCTGCGATGTTCCCAGACCTCGGTGACATTCAGCTGGAGAGTTTACGAAGCGCGATCCGAGAGTCCTACGTCCGCCATGGCTGGGGCGGTGACACTGAATCACCAACGATTCCGGAGTTCCGCGACTTCTACAACATCTTGAAGCGTGAACCGAAACCAGAAAAGAACTTACTCGCTCGATTAGACGAACTCGACGACTATCAAATATTTAGCAACTCTGGTGAAGTCCGCAGTTTGCTAGAAAGCGATACGCCATTGGTTCTGCAAATCCATGCCACGCAGAACGAACTTGTGCAGCGAGCGGTCGCAATGCTCGCACTCTACAACGTCTACAAAGAGATGTTCCGGCGTGGTGTTCAAGATCGAATCACGCACGCGGTGATCTTCGACGAAGCCCACCGTGCCAGCAAGATGAAGCTACTGCCAAAGCTCGCCGCCGAGTGCAGGAAATTTGGTATCTCGCTGATTCTTGCGTCACAATCAGCGAAAGACTTTGATACCGCGTTGTATTCCAATGTCGCCAGCTATCTCCTCCTCCGCATGACTGACCAAGACGCTAATATCTTGGCAAAGAACATCACAACGTCCGATCAAGCTAAACGTGCCGCAGATCGTATGAAACAACTTGAAAAATACAATGCGCTCTTCTTTCGGGAAGGTTTCCGTAACCCCACGCACGTAAAACTTGATCCACCTTCCTAAGCTTCATTTTGACGGAAATTTGTCAAACCAGTTTGGTGCAACCAAGAACAGCGGGCCTTTAGGGTGGGTACGGATACGATTGGTTTTGGTTGTTTGCCATGCAACAAAAGCTTCTTCGATGGCTGGTGATTGCTCCAGTGTTGTGAGCCGCATGTTGAGTTGGCGTTGGAGGTGGGTTTGGGCAAGGTTGCCGTCGAATTTAGGTTCACTTTCATCGAGTGACGTGTAAAGCGACATCGACATCAGTGGAGTCTGCGACGTACGGCTTGAGTTGGTTGGAGTCAACGCATTGATGTAGGCGCAATACTTTGATGGTGCGAACAGCCCCGAACGAGAGTCGTAGACGAAGTACTTGATCGTTCGCCTACCCCAGAGAGATTGACCGTGTGTTGTGGTTAGTTCTTCGTTGAATCGCTGCGTGTTGCAAAAGACTTCGAACAGGTCGCCTGCGTAGTGAAGTTGGTAGCCTTCCGTGATGGTAAGCGGATCTGCAACTAGGAGTGCGCGTTTGAGTTCGGATGCGGTGTCAAGCGAGTGGGTTGCGAGTTCGATTGCGGAAAGATGGTTGAGGCGTTTGATCTCGGCTGGGTCGAGCGTGGGGAAGAGCACTGTTTGAAATGCACTCATACCGATTCGCCGCATCAGTAGGATCGTGTTTGCGGCGAGGTTACGTCGACCGCGTGTTACGTGAGGACTGACCATCGCAACGAATGAGTCGGTGGCGGACTGCGGCTGAAAAAGGTGTGAGGTTGCGAACTTGACGTGGTTAGCTACGGGATCGGCGCGGCTGACCTCAAATTCGATCCAGATTCTTCGCGAGCCGTCGTCTCGCGTTAGCAACACATCGGCGCGGGCGGAGTAGCCAAGAACGCGTTGCCAGTGGGCGTCGAGCACGTCAATCTCGTGCATGCAGCTCCAGCCTGCTGGACAGGATTCGGCAAATCGATCTTGCAGAAATCGGGTGAGTGTCCCCACAGTGCTTTGCTTTCGTTTTTGTTTTCGGGAACGCGTAGTTTGAACGGCACGCCACTTGTTGGAACGACAACGAAAACTTACCGAGTTGAGGGAATTGGCTTAGGATGCACCAAGGAAGCACTTCGTACGGTGCCATTGTATGTTTTTGGTAGTCGGCCACAATGTTTGATCGCGAGGCAAATTCAGACGGTTGCCAACCAGTGATCGTAGCGAGTCTTGCGTTGGACAGGCTTCATCAAAGGCGTCTCGGGCTACGAGCACGCGGTAGTCGTCGTCGATGCTCCAGAGGCCGAGGTCGAAGAGCCAGTGGGCGTTTTTACAGAGCGCGATTCCGTTTTGCGGATCGTCGTTACGGGAACGGGCGAATTGGTGGATGTGGGCCGCGTCGACTATCGAATGACCGGTGATCGTGGTGACCCGATACCCCGTCAAGGCGCATGTGTGGCAATAGGCCGCGACGACATCGACGCGGAAACGCGCCGAACGTCCCTCGGCTCGCGCCTCTTTGTCCGCCTGGATCGCAAGATCGTCCAACGCAGTTGAATCTTCCGGTGGCGTGATTCCGGCAAGTTCGTAGATCGCGATTTGCTCGGCGTGTTCGAAGTAATTTGAGATCAATGTGTATCCGGCCGCCTGCCTAAACTCCGCCGACTTGAGGGCCTCAAAGAAGGGATCGGCCAGCCTGATCGAGGCAGTGGATTCGCGGTGCCCCGACGCCGTGCCATCCGCCTTGTGTGTCGTCCAGAGCTTGGACGACGCCGTGTGGTAAAATGGCAAACGAACATCCGGCGGTTGTGAGCGTCGATGGGCGACGATCGACCAATAAACGGAAAAGCGAAAGGCAAGGTCAGGTGTAAGCGTTAACACACGATCCGACAGCACGCCCGACTTTGCCAGTTCAAGCAGGACCAACAGCAACAGCGGTTTATGGGGTGCAACGCCCTTGGATCGGTCGACTCGCAGTTTCGCGAGCTTCTTAATGAGTTTGTCGTATTCGTTGGCCAATGTTGCGTTGCACTCCAGATGGGGTTCAAGAGGGGCCTGATTCTACGCTCTTCAAACTCCAACCACAGCGGGGGGACCGGAACGTGATTTGCAAAATCGGGCCTGATGTTCACCCTGGCGAGTTTCGAGACTGCATCTGCCAACTGCTTACTCCGAAGGGGTGTGAACTCGCCGATTCCCATAAGTAGTTGGTAGCGGGGGAGTGACCGCCCAAAACGCGAATGCGCCGTTATTCACACCTCGTCGCCGTTGGCGAACCGGAGGTCGTTACCGATCCGGGAGAGGTGGCCGTGAATGTCGAAAGCGTGCTGTCGATAATCCTCCGCCCGGTCGAATGCGACGCGCGAGCGCCGACGGGGGCATTGAGGATTCCATGCGAGAAACCTTTCGACGCGCAATCGCGGTTGGTTTTCCGGGGCCTTCGACAGACCGCGTGATGCGACTGGTGAGTCGCGTGCCCAATTCGGAGCGGGATTTCAAGCGGAGAGCTTGCTTGCCTCGCCGAGGCGGGGACGCGGCGCGATGATTTTGGGGGTCATCGCGCTGCGTGGGTGCCATCGCCGCTTGTGGCGGCTAGCCTTCGAAGCGTTCGCGTCCGTCGTCTTCGATCTGCGAGAAGTTGCTTTTGACAACTTGCCGCACCTTCCGCTCGCGGACCTCTTGTTGCAACCGAGCGATCGCTTCGGCGACGGGCATGGCCCCCAGATCGCCATCGATGCGGTCGCGGAGGGCGACGTGCCCGGCTTCGGCTTCCTGCGGTCCCACGACGGCCATGTACGGGACCAGTTCCAGTTGAGCGTCGCGGATCTTCGCTTGGACTTTGCTGTTCTTCAGATCGACAGTTGTCTTCAGACCGGCTTCTTCCATCTGCTTGGCAACGGCAATGGCATAGTCGGTCGACTTTTCGCTGAGCGGCAGGATCCGGACTTGTTCGGGAGCCAACCACAACGGGAACGCTCCAGCAAAGTGCTCGATCAACATCCCAACAAAACGTTCCAACGAACCAAACGGCGCCCGGTGGATCATCACCGGCCGGTGGGCGGCGTTGTCGGCCCCCACATACTCCAACTTAAACCGCTCGGGCAGGTTGTAGTCCAATTGAACCGTTCCCAATTGCCACGATCGACCGATGCAATCGCGGACCATGAAGTCGGCTTTGGGACCGTAGAAGGCCGCTTCGCCAGGCTGTTCGCCGAACGAAAGCCCCGAATCTTGAAGCACTCCGCGGAGCGCCGATTCGGCGCGGTCCCAGTTCTCTTGCGAGCCGACGTATTTGTCGCTGTTGGGATCACGCAGCGATAATTGAACCTGGTAATCATCCAGGCCAACGCTCTCGAGCACAAACTTGGTCAGTTCGATCGTCGCACGGAACTCCTCTTCCACTTGGTCCCCGGTGCAGAAGATGTGCGCATCGTCTTGGGTCAATCCGCGAACGCGCAACATGCCGTTAAGTTCGCCGGTTTGTTCGTGACGGTAGACGGTTCCGAATTCGAACAGCCGCAACGGCAGCTGACGGTAGCTACGCGGTTGGGCTTTGAAGATGTGCGCGTGATGCGGACAATTCATCGGTTTGACTAGATAGCGTTCGTTCGCGGTTTGCCAGCCGTGAATCCAGCTCTTCTTGTCGTCGGCCGATGCCGAAGGTTTGTAGCCATCGAAGTTGACACCCAGGACTTCGGCCGCGGCGATCAATTTGTCTTCATCGTCTTTGGAAATCGAACCGGATTCCAAACGCTGGGTCATCGCGTCCAACAGGCTGCCCGCTTCGGAAGCGTACAGTGGCGGGAACTGGGAATCGCGGTAATAGGGGAAGTGGCCGCTGGTTTCGTACAGTTCGACGCGTCCCAAATGCGGGCTGTAGACCGGATCGTAGCCGCGTCCCAACAATTCCTTGCGCAGGAAGTCTTCCAACGTCACCCGCACGCGGGCTCCCTTGGGCAACCACAGACAAAGCCCCGACCCCACCTCGGGATTCAGGGCGAAGAGGCCATGTTTCTTGCCCAACACACGATGATCGCGTCGGCGTGCTTCTTCCAATTGCTCAAGGTAAGCGGCCAGTTCCTTCTTGTCGAAGAACGCGGTTCCGTAGAGGCGCTGGAGCTGGCGTCCCGACGAATCCCCTTTCCAGTACGCTCCGGCGACGTTCAGCAATTTAATTGCTTTGATCTTGCCAGCGTTGGGGATGTGGGGACCGCGACAGAGGTCGACAAATTCGCCTTGGCGGTAGAAGCTGACCGATTCCTCGGCGCTCAGGCCGGTCTCGATATGTTCGACTTTGAGGTCTTGATTCAGGTCGCGGCACAGATCGACCGCTTCGTCGCGAGAGAGCATGAACCGTTCAAACGGCTCGCCCTGTTTGATGATCGCCTTCATCTCTTTTTCGATTGCGGCAAAATCATCTTCGCTGATCTTGTGTTCGAGATCGAAGTCGTAATAGAAGCCGCCCGAAGTGGTCGGGCCGAAGGCGAGCGAAACGCCTTTGTACAATCGCATCACGGCGCGGGCCATGATGTGGGCGCAGGAGTGGCGGAGGACATCCAACGCGGTACGGTCGCGGCTGGTCAGCAGGGTCAGTGGAATTTCCGCTTCGTCGGACAATTCGCTCAATGGGCGAAAGGCATCGACCACCTTGCCGTTGATTTCGGCGGCGACGACGGCGCGTGCCAGTCCGTCGCTGATCCCCTTGGCGACATCCAATGCCGTGGTGTTTTCGGGATGCTCTTGAACAGTTCCATCGGGCAGTTTGACACAAATATTTGCCACAACGCTTTCCTCCGCGCAGTTTCCCTAGATCGAATGACGCCGAAACAAAGGGCGTCGCTATCGGTAAAGTGTCCAGAACCGGCCGACCACGTCAAGCGACGTAGCCAAATCTTAGGAATCGGACGATCCCGACCAAGGGGAATGATGGTTTTTCGTTAGGAAAGTTCGCGCACCACGCGTTTTTTGTAGTCGCTGGGAAGCCCCGGACGCCGACGGGCCGAGGCGGGGAATTCGCAACGGACCGCCTGCTTCCACAGCCGTCAAGCGAGAGCAAACCGCGATTACAGGGCACTACTGCTTTTGATGACTGGCAACAACAACGCCATCACGACAAACAGGACAACGCCGGCCAAAACCAGCAGCATCACCGGTTCGAGCAGCCGGACAAACAGATCCAAGCGGCGGAAGGTCCGTTTTTCCAATCCGTCGGCGATCTGAATCAACACGTTGTCCAGCGTATTGGATTCTTCGGCGACGCGGATCATTTCGGTGACGGTGGCAGGAAAGTGGCCGCTGGCAGCCAGTGGCGACGACAGCGTTTCGCCCGATTGAACACTTTCGGCCGCATCGGCCACGGCGATTCCCAGCACCCGGTTTCCCGCCGCGGCGCGGCTGATCTCCAGCGAGCGCAGGATCGGCACGCCATTGGTCAACAGGGTCCCCAGGACGCGGCAAAACCTTGCCACCGCGAGGCTCAACAGGATCCCACCCACGATCGGCAGTTTGATCTTGATTCGATCGGCCAGCAGTTGGCCCGGTTCGGTCGCCAGTTGCACTTTCAAAAAGAAGACTCCCGCAACGACCGCTGCCAGAAGAAAGAGGCCGTAGGACTGCAGCAGTTCGCTGAAGGCCAACAGCGTCGTGGTCGCCAACGGCAGTTGCCCCTTGGCTTCCAAGCGGGCAAACAGCTCGCCAAATTTGGGCACAAAGAAGACCAACAGGATCGTCACGACGACCGTGCCGACGACGGACAAGAAGATGGGGTAGGCCAACGCGCTGACGGTGCGTCCTTTGAGGTCTTCCTGCAGTTCGGTGAATTCGCCAACGCGGTCGAGGGCATCTTCCAGGAAGCCGCCTTCCATGCCGGCGCGGACCATGTTGATCCCCATCGAGCTGAAGACGCGCGGGTAACGGGCCAGCGCTTCCCCCAACGGTTCGCCATCTTCGACGCGGCTCTTAATATCCTGCAGGACTTCCTTGAGCGTTTTGTTGGAAGCTTGTTCGGACAACAGGGTTAGCGAGCGGATCATCGGCACGCCGCTGCGCAACAAGGAGCCCAGTTGCGCGTAGAAGATCGCCATCGTCTGACCGTTGACGCGGCCGTTGCCTCCCAACAACTGCATCGCCGATTGTTCTTTGACCTCTTTGACTTCGACAGGAAACAAATTCCTGCCCGCCAATTGCGCGGAGACCTCGCGTTCGGAACCGGCCGTCAACGTTCCGGTTACGCGTTGGCCATCGGTCGACCGCGCGGTGTAAGCAAATTCAGCCATAGGTTCGGTTACTTGATTTGATCGCTTTTGGTCACTCGAAGAACTTCATCAACGCTCGTGTTGCCAGCGATCGTCTTCTCCCACGCGTCGTGTCGCAACGAGTGCATGCCGTCGGCAAGCGCCGCCCGTTTGATCTCCCAGGAACTGACCCGGTCGTGCGCCAATTGACGCACCTGTTCGGTCGTGACCATCAGTTCGTAGATACCCATCCGGCCCATGTAGCCGACGTTGCGGCATTCGCGACAGCCGACGGGGCGATAGAGGGCTTTGTCGTCCAATTTTTCCCAGGGGAAGTCGGCGGGCATGTCGTCTTTTTCGGGATCGAATGGTTCTTTGCAATGCGGGCACAGCCGACGCAACAGCCGTTGAGCCATGACGGCTTCGACGGTACTGGCGACCAGAAACGGTTCGACTCCCATATCGACCATCCGCGTGTAAGCGCCGGCGGCGTCGTTGGTGTGCAGCGTGCTAAAGACCAAGTGGCCGGTCAACGACGCCTGGATCGCATTTTCGGCGGTCTCGAAATCGCGAATTTCACCGACCAACACCACGTCGGGGTCATGCCGGAGGATCGAACGCAGCGAGGCGGCGAAGGTGAGTCCGATCTTGGGATGGACCTGGATCTGGTTGATTCCATCCAACTGATACTCGACGGGATCTTCGGTGGTGATGATCTTGTTGTCGGGGCTGTTGATCTCCAGCAGGCTGCTGTAGAGCGTCGTCGTTTTACCACTACCGGTCGGACCGGTGACCAGGATGATGCCGTGCGGCAACCGGATCAGTTTGCGGAATTGTTCGTACGTGTGAGCGCTCATCCCCAAACCTTGGAGATCGAAGACCATCGATCCCTTGTCGAGGATACGCATCACCAGCCCCTCGCCGTGGATCATCGGGATCACACTCAAACGGACATCGATCTCACGGCGTTGGACACGCAGCTTGATCCGGCCGTCCTGGGGGAGTCGTTTTTCGGCGATATTCAATCGAGCCATGATCTTCAAACGGCTGATGATTGCCGCTTGGAAGCGATTGATCTCCGGCGGCACTGGCTGGGGATGCAGGATGCCGTCGATCCGATAACGGATCTTGATGCCAGAGGATTGCGATTCAATGTGCACGTCGCTGGCCCGTGACTCGATCGCTTCGACAAGGATTTCGTTAACGAGTCGCACGACCGACGCTTCTTGCGCTTGTTCCGAAAGCTCGCTGCCATCGGTCTCGATGTCTTCGAGCAATTCGACGCCATCGGCATCCTCTTTCGCCGCCAACAAACCGTCGACGGTCTCGCTGCCCACGCCCAGATGCTTCTTGATCAGCCGAAGGATCTCGTTGTGTTCGGCAACCACCGGGATCACGCTCTTGCCCGTCGCCGCGCTGACTTCGTCCAACGGGTACAAATCCAGCGGGTCGGATGTGGCCACGATCAACGATCCGTCACGTTGTCCCAACGGGAACAATGTCTGACGGTGGATCAGTTTTTGCGAAAAACCTTGCAACGCGTCGAGATCGACATCGACCTCGCGTAGATCGACAAAATCGAGTCCGACCTCTTCAGCCAGCACTTGCAGCGCGGCGCGTTCGTCGACATATCCCAGCTGGACGGCCGATGAGATCACATTCGGCGCATCGCTGGCACGACTGTGCCGCAATTGGGCTTCGTCCAATAAGCCGCGTCGGACCAAAATTTCTCCAGCTTCCATAATCATGATTACTACCCTGTCGCCTCGGGGCCGTTTCGCCCGCCTGTCGTCTTTCCGGAGATCCGTTTCGTCGCGAATTCAAGGTTTCGCAGTACCGCGTCTGCAGCCGTCGGCCACGCATCCATTATCGACCGCCGCGGGTGCGTCCACCACCACCGCCGCCGGTACCACCGCCGCCGGTACGATCTCCTCCCCGTCCGCCGCCGCCAACGCCACCCCGGCCGCCGCCGCCGCCACCGCCGCCGCCAAAGACGCCACGACTACGCAGCTGGTCGAAGATCGCGGCGCGGCGTGCGGCCGTTGCCGCTTCATCGCTGCTGCTGGACGCGGTCGAACTGCTGGCCGTCGTTGTGGAGCTGGTGGTGGTGCCGGTCGTGGTCGATCCGGTGGTCGCTTTCGCTCCCAAGACTTTGGTCAACGCTTCTTGAACGATCTTCGGATTCACACCGCCGCCAATCGACACCACTTGAACCTGTTCCTCGCTATTGGGACCGCGGATGTCAAGATTGGAGATCAATTCGCTCACCTGTTGATAGTGCTGCGGCGTTCCTTTCAAAATAACGATGTTGTTTTTCGCATCGACCGCCAGACTCATTTTCATCGCCGCCGGTTCCTGACCGCCCCCTTGTCCGCCGCCGCCACGACCACCGCGCCCGCCGCCGGCACTTCGCAACGCGTTGACGATGTCTTGCGGCGAGGGTTGTCGGCCGCCAGCGCCCCCTTGGCTTGGCTGCTCCATCTGATCACTGAAGACACTTTTGCAAACGTTTACAATGTCGTTGACGTCTTGGTACTGAACGGGAATCAGATACGTCTTGCCCGTCGTCTGCACCGCTTCGGGACTCTGTTCGCGATCGATCACGCTCAACAGATCCTCGACCAATTGCAAATCGGTGCCGTTGGCCTGCACAATCAACGCGTTCAATCGCGAGTCGGCGACGATACTGACGGTTCCTGAGGTGGTGAAAATCGGTCCCGATTCGCCTCCTCCGCCGCCGCCACCGAGGCCCAAAAGACCTCCCAACATGCCGCCACCCAATTCGCCCAGCATGTCTCCGGCCATGTCGGTCAACCCGCCACCACCGCCGCTGGATGCCGAACCGGTCAGGATGCTGTTGAGCAACGTCGAGGCCTCATCTGCTTTGGCGTACTTCAGCCAAAACACGGTCGGCGTTTCGCTGGCACCGGCCGATTGTTCGGCCAAGGCGCGAAACAGTTCTTCGAATTGATCCAATGCCTGGACATCGTCCGATGCGATGATCATCCCGCCGGGAGTCAGCGAGATCACGATCTCAGCCCCCGCGCGATCGGCGGGGGGATTGTCGCTTTCGTCCTCCTCGGCCGGACGGGTGACTTGAGTCCACTGCGTTCGATGCGAGGCCCCGTTTCGATCCAAGAAGGTCAACGGAGGCGAATCGAGATCCGCCGAATCGTCGGACGCCGGCGATTGCGTCGACTCAGCGTCCGGGCGTTCGATCCGACGCTCCGGAACCGCAGCCTTCTCCGATCGCGAAGGGGTTGAAAAGCGGATCTTGTTTTTGCGTCCCGTCGCTTGCCAAATCATCTCCAATTGTTCCAGCGTGTTTTCCGCCGATCGGCCGGAGAAGGGAAGCAAGCGAACCCGATCGTCCAGTAGACCGTTTTCCGTGCTTCCTTCCATCTGCTGAATCAGCGCGCGGACGGTTTCGATCTGGTCGGGGGTTCCTTTGACCCACAGCTTGCTGGAGACCGGATCGCCATCGACGGTGGGTCCTTTGCCCGCACCGTCGCCCCCCCCGGCGAAAAATTTGTTGATCGTCAGCACCGCCGATTGAGGGTCCAAGCGGTTCAATTGAATGACATCAAATCCGGTCCCTTTCCCCTCCAGCAGCTCCAGCGTCTCTTTGACCAATTTCTGTTCATCCGGACGGGCCCACAGGATGATCGCTCCGGTGTTCGGTTCGACACTCATCCGCACCTCGGGCAGCCCTGCCAACATCGTCGACAGGACGTTGAAGGCGGTGTCCGAAGAGACCGTACTGAGTGGGTAGCGTTGCAGGCTCGCCGGTGCCGGAGGTTCGGCACTCGTTTCGCCGTCGATCGCCATCGGTTTGTCGACCAGGTCGACGATCGCGCGAAACTGCGTCAGCTTGGCCGGTTCGCCAGCGGCGAACAAGTTGGCCCCAAACAGATCGGTTGCGATTTGAATGCCTTCGGCGGAATTGTCGTCATCGAGATTCATCAGTTGACGCGCCACGGCCAGCACTTCGTCGGGCGTCCGATGCGTCAACGCAATCGCGACCACGTCCCCGCCCACCCCGCCGGGACCGTTCGCTTGACGCAACGCCTCGCGGATCGCTTTCAATTTGTCGACCGTTTCGACAACGATCGCTTGACGCGACGACTCGAGGATGATCACCGATCCCCAGGGACCGATCAATTGCTTCAATTCCTCGCCCGCCGTCGCCGGCGAAACGCCTCCCAACGGCAGGATGCAGCGCACGATGTCCGATCCGCTCCGCTTGTCCAACTGGTCCGCCGTCACCGATTCGGCCAATTCGCGGATCAACTTGGGAGCCAATTCGGACTCCAGATCGATCACGATCAGCAACCGGCCGCGACGAACCAACGCGTACCCCTTGTCTAGGAGCATCCGGTTGATCAGATCAACCGCTTCGGTGGGGGTATAGGATCGCGAGGGATCGATGAAGCTGAGCGTTCCGGATGGAGGTTGGTCGACTTGCAGTTGCAGATCCGCTTCCTCAGCCAACCACTGCAAAACATCTCCCCAAGGCTGGCCGGAGAAGTTAAATCGCAACTGGACATCCCCCGACTGCGTTGGCGCAGTCTCTTCGGTCGCCTGGGCGACGGCGGCGCGCAAGGCCTTGTCCTGCTGAGGCTCGGCCGCAGCGGGGGCTTCGGGAGCAACGGGAGCTTCGGGGGTTACCGCGGGTTGCGGCGGGGCCGAATCGGCCGCGGGCTCTTGCCCCACCGCGGGGTGGGCCAGGAGTAGCAAAATCCAGGCGGAATGGAGGTGCCGGAGAGCAAATCGAGGCATATTCAAAACTTTCATCGAGATCGGCAGGTCACAGGTGGGTGAAAGGGGTCGTTCCTATCGTAGTCGGCCCGCTGGATTCGGACATAGGCTGTGCCGTTTTCGGGCAAAACGATGTGCGGTACGACATGCAAACCTCGGTTTAACCCCGATAAACCGTCGTGGTTCCGAAAGGATTTCCGGTGGGGCTGCGACTCCGCTGGCGGGACTTCAGCACACAGAACCTGCCATGGTCGGGGATGGAGTGAACGCCGCGAACGGATTCCCGAGACCACGGCCCTTTAGAGGTGGCCATCTCGACGGAGGAGCTCGGCCAGGCGGCGGGCGCCGCGTGGATTTAAGTGCATGTGGTCGGAAAAGGCCTCGTTTTCCGTGAACGCTGCCGAATAATCAGCGATCGGGGCGTCCAGTTCTTTTCGCAGCCAGTCGATCCAGGCCGGAAGCTCCGGAATCGTCGCAAGGTAACGCGGGTGGAAGGGGCCGACAAACAGCACGACCTCGACATTCGCCGCTCGACTGTCGGCCAGGATCTGCCGCGCGGCATCGACATGGACCGGGGAATACAGGATCGGCTCGGGCCCGTAGCTGAGCATCCTGTCGATCTGCGGCTCCGTTGCCGCGTTGGGCATGATCCATTCCTGGTCGTTGCGACGCAGATAGAACAAGCTTCGGATCGTGAATTCCCCATTATATCGATACAGATGCGAGAACTGCGACGCCCGGTATTCTTGCGGTCGGTGCATCGCCATCGTTCGACTCAACAAGGGCGAATGGAACATGTACGCCGTAAACCGCTCCAACGCTCCGACTTCATCTTCGCGGCTGACGCAACTGATCTCGAACAACAGCCGCTTCGGTGCCGGATGACGCTGCAAATAGTCATGCCACAGGGGGGGCATCGCAACGACCGGCAAGGCGTTGAAACTGAGGTTCACCGTCGGTTGCCCGCTGATTTCAGCAACCGCTGGTGGATGCAGCATGTGCAAACCACGCGAATTCCCAAGCGCCACGATCTCCCCCGGCAACTCCCCTCGATAGAGCAGGCTGTACCGGAATTGTGTCGACATCACGGCGCGATCGAGCAGTCGCGCACCCATCCGATCGCCCGCGAGCACCAAGGCCGCAAAGGCGAGGATCGACAATCCGATGCGTCGCTTAGGGTTGAGACTGACCATTAAAACTGAAAGTAGATGAATTGCTTCCCGTCGAACGTGCCCCACAGCGCGAGCGACCACAATAAGCTAGCGTAATAAAGGCCGCGCAGGACGGGGATTCGGTAAAAGACCTGCGGCCAGCGGATCCTTTGCGAAATCACTTCAAACCCCATCAAGATGCTGACCAGGGCGCACGCCTTCAGTAGTGGAATGCGGTTTTGCAACGTCGAAGGACTGAGCCCGTCGAGCGACGCGATTTGCGTGAGGATCTGAATCGCCTGGTCGAAGCTGCCGCTGCGAAAAAAGACCCACGTCACGCAGACCACCGCAAACAACGATGCCGATTTGAATGCGTCGATGGCCAAGCGGCGTAGCCAATCGGGCGACATCAGCGCCGCGTCCAGCAAGCGTTCTTCCGCCGGCCCCCACCATGAAATCCAAATCCGATGAGCGATCAGGATCGTCGCATGGATGGCGCCCCAAATCACAAAGTTCCAGCTGGCCCCATGCCACAGCCCGCCCAACAACATCGTGATCGCCAGGTTGCGGTAGGTCTTCCAGTCGCCATTCCGGCTGCCGCCCAAGGGAATGTAGACGTAGTCGCGAAGCCAGGTCGAAAGCGAGATATGCCAGCGGTGCCAGAAGTTGGCGGGGGAGGTGGCCAGATAAGGCGTCCGGAAATTCTCGGGCAACTCAATCCCCAGCATCCGCGCCGTCCCGATCGCAATATCGGAATAACCGGAGAAGTCGCCATAGACTTGGAATGCGTACAGCACCACAACCACGGCGGTGTTCAACGAAGAATAACCTCCGGGATCGTGGAATAGCGGATCGGCGACGACGCCAATCGAATCGGCGATCACCAACTTCTTAAAGAAGCCCTGTAGGATGCGTCCAAAACCACTTTCGAATTGCTGCCACGAAAACCGGCGATCGGTTTCCAGTTGCGGAAAAAACTCGCGTGCCCGGACGATCGGTCCTGCCACCAACTGTGGGAAGAAACAGACAAACGTCGCGAACCGCAACAGGTCGCGTTGCGGCGGAATTTGTTTGCGGTAGACGTCGATCGAATAGCTGAGCGTTTGAAACGTGTAGAACGAAATGCCCGCCGGAAGGATCAGATTCAGGGTCGGCCAATCGAGCGACCAACCCAATGGGGCGACCATTTGTTGGAAGCTGTCGACAAAGAAATTGAAGTATTTGAAGGTCGCCAGGATGCCCAGGTTGCTGACGAGACTGATCCCCAACAGCAACCGTCGCAGTGACGCTGAGGCCTCACGGCGTCCCAGGCCGCATCCGACGGCGTAGTCGATGCCGGTGGAAAGAACCAACAAGCCGAGGAAGCGATAGTCCCACCACCCGTAAAACAGATAGCTGCCGGCCAGGCAAAGCACGATCCGAGCGTTGCCCCGAAGCGACCAGTAGAGCGCGAGGAAGCAGGGGAGGAAGACGAGGAAGGCGTAGCTGTTAAATAACACGCGGAAGGGAGTGCCAAGATATCGGAACGGTGGGATTCATTCGGTTCTAGCGCTCCCCGTGGGCATGAGGCGCTGTCGCGGGAACGATTTCCGGTCTTCCTACGACTGCGTCGCGGGACTCGAATCTTGCACCCCGATCGCCCCAAGCGGTGAGCCTTGTTGGGCCCATCTTAGTTCAAATCGCACGTGGCGCCACCCTTGATACCGATCGATTACGTTGATCCCGCGATCGTCTTGAGCGACCGATAGCCGCGTTCGGCAATCGCCAACAATCGCGGCGAATAGACTTTCCGGCACCTGCCGATTTCGATCAATTCGCCATGAAACCGCGACTTGAACTCCCGCGGTCCATACGAACGATTTGGATCTCCCGCGCCTCCAAAATCATAATGACGGAAACCATGATCATGCGCCCATTGGATCTCATCCCAGACAAGGCAAGCAAAGGGGTGCAGGCTGCGGGGGCGCGACGTCCCGCCGTACCAGGCGAAGTAGCGGTCGCCCCAAGCCAGGCTGATCGTGCCGGCCACGTCGCGTCCTTGGTAACTGGCGACGCGAACCTGCAGCACCGTTCCCAACTCCTGTTGCACCGCGGCAAACAAACCGCTGCTGGGACAGGGAACCATCGCCCGTCGCAGGCTTTGCCGGATCTGCGCGTACGCGCGGCGTTGCAGTTCGAGCGAATTGCCGACTTCGATTTTGACGCCCCGTTTTAACGAACTGCGGATGCTACCGCGCATCGGTTTGCCGATGTTCCGCCACAGTTGCTGTTTGCTGAGCGATAGATCGATGACGTAATTCAGAAACGGACGGGGCTGGTACCCCGCGGCCGCCAGCGTCGGGCAATCCCCCACCGCCGCCTGCAGCGAGCGCACTTCGGTGAACAATGTCGATGTGCCGACGGTCGCATCGTGGCGCGACAACAAACGTTCGGCCGCCGCCGCCCCCACAGGTTCGGCACTGCACAAAGGTTCCGCAAACATCACCGCACGCGAGGTGAGGGCCCGCGTGAATCCAGAAACCGCGTCGACGCGGACCGGTGCAATCAAGGCCTGGATCTTTCCAGCGGCATCTTGCGCGGCGATCGCCAGCGACCGATAACGTCGTGCCTGATCAAACGCCCGGCACATCCCGGCACTGTGAAAGACCGATCCCAGCGGATGGGCGTCGACAAACGCATCCCAGGCCCCGGGCGCATCGCCGGGCCGGATGATTTGGAATCGGTGCTCAGAAGTCTTCATCGAGTGCAATGCTACGTCTCGCACGAGCGCCCCATGGAGGAACTCATTGTTTGCCTGATTGATCCGAAACGCAATGTCCGGAGATCGATAGATACCGCCCGTTGTGGAAACAGAATCGGTGCCACTCCACCGCGATCTTTGGAAGGACACCTGTCGGAGCGTCTACATCACGCCCCTACCCCTTCTAGGTGTTCACTGCCCCGCATGTTAGTAGCATAGGTAAGATGGTGCTTACCCCCGCCATCGGTGTCCAGCACTTTTTGAACAACTTCCCGCAATTCGAGGGAATCGGATAAAGCGATCGTGCCGGTCGTTCCGATTCACCTGAAAGCACGGGCAACAGGCGACTGTTGTCTAGGCGGGTGCGACGGGTCGATTTTTTTCGGGTGGCGAATACGTTCCAACGTGCGTTTCTTTCCCCAACCCGTTGCGTATACCTGCAATCAAACAACGAAATCAGGGGGGCTGTGCCATGAACCGTACGAAGAATCTTCGTCGATTGGCGCTGGTTACGATCATTGTCAGCGCGACCGGTTGCCAATCGACAACCGGCTTGTCGACGCTCAATCTCAATCCGTTTAACCGCACCTCTAGCAGCGGTTCGAATGATAAAATCGCGGTCGTCGAAGTCCCCAACGCGAAGCCTGGCAACACCAGCACCGAACCGGTTGGCTTTGGCGCAAAGTTGGCCTCGGCGGGAACCGCGGCTCGCGACATGGTCACCGGAGTGTTCAGTTTCGGCAAAACGACCACCCCAACCGACCCATCGGCTCCCAGCGATTTGTTAGCCCTCACCAACACCCCCGATAAATTGGGGCCCGAGGTGTACGTCGCCAATGGCCAGTTGTGGGAATCCAGCGGATCGTTTGATCGCGCCATGGAGAACTACAACAAGGCGCTGCAAGGGGATCCGAAAAACGGTCCCGCCCTGGGTGCGATCGCTCGTCTGCACGACCGGCAAAACAACCTTGAAGAATCGGTCACCTACTTTGGCCGTGCGATCGAAGTCGATCCGAGCGAATCGACCCTGTACAACGATCTGGGCTTAGTGCTCGCCCGTCAGAAAAAGTATGACGAAGCAATCGAGCAGATCCAAAAAGCCCTTGCCATCGCGCCGGGCAATAAACGGTTCTCCAACAACTTGGCAACCGTCTATATGGATGCGGGAAGTTCGGAGCAAGCGATGGCGACGTTGGCCAAAGCGCACGAACCGGCTGTCGCGCATTACAACATGGCCTACCTCAACTTCAAACGTCAACAGGTTGGCGAAGCACGCAACGAGTTAGAGACGGCGTTGAAGATCGATCCGAATCTTGAACCCGCCCGCAATCTGTTGGATAAGCTTGGCGGCACCCAGATCGCCCAAGCGGCGAAGGATACCATCACCGCAGCTTCTTCGGTGACCGAAAGCGTCAACAGCTTGTCGCAAGGAGTTCAAGAAACTTATCAAGGCTTGACCCAACAGGCGGTGCCGGTCACTCAAACGATCTCCAGTGGGCTAACGGACGCCTTGACACCTTATACCGGGACACCGCCCTACGGCCCCGCTTCGGTTCCATCGATTTCAGCGGCCACCCCGCAGATTGCGAGCCCACCCGCACCGACAACCGTCGTCGCACCACCGGCGGCAGCAGCGACTCCTGCGGCGGCGGCGACGCCTGCTCCGGCACCCGCACCTACAGCCCCGGCACCCGCAGCGTCAGCCCCGGCGGCGGAAGCCGCGGCACCCGCTTCGAGCGGTGGGTTTACCATGCCACCCTCGGTCGGCGGCTAATCGCTGCTGTCGATCGCGTCGGCGTCCCTTTGCGTCCGCCGACGATCGGATCGATCGAATCGCTTTAGAAAGCGGAGGCCCACAAAAATGGTCCTCCGCTTTTTTCGTGCCACCGCAGTCGATTTCGAGTAGGGTTATTGCGGCTTCCGCTCCCTGGAAGTGCCCATCGAGTGTTAACCCATGTCGCGTTCGAGGCGACAATCCGGAATCCCCGCCATGAATCTTCATCGACCGTACCGTTGGCTTCTTATCGCGTGCCTCTTGCTGGGCACCGTCGCCGTCCCGCGCGGCGCATCGGCGCAATCACCGTCGACCTTACGCGTGCTGTGTTACAACATCCATTACGGCCAAGGGAACGATGGCGTCTACGACCTGGAGCGTTTGGCTCGGGTGATCGTGGCGGCGAAGCCCGACCTCGTCGCGCTGCAAGAAGTCGATGTGGTCGTGGAACGCTCCGGCAAAGTTCATCAGGCGCAACGCCTGGCGGAACTGATCGGGATGGCGGTTCGCTATGGACCGACGCAACACTATCAAGGCGGGCTGTTCGGCAACGCCGTGTTGACGCGATTGCCGATCGAGGACGTGCAAATCCAACCACTCCCTTACACCGAAGCGACGGACGAACTGACGACCTATCCACGGGGCGCCATCGCGGTGATCGTGCAGTCAGCCGCTGGCATGCCCTTGCGCTTCGTAAGCACCCACTTTCAACACAACGTGGCCGGTGATCGAATCGCCGAGGCACATGCGATCAATGCGTTATTTGCCGGGGATAACGTCCCAACGCTTTTGGCCGGTGACATGAACGCAACCCCCGATTCCGAACCGATCCAGATTCTCGACCGGCAATGGAAGAATGCGATCGATGCCGCAGCCGCGCCGTCGGCACCATCGCGGAAGCCGACTTCGCGTATCGATTACATCTTCTATCGTGGTGAGTCGCTGAAAATGATCGATTCGGAAGTGATCGACGATTCGATGGCATCGGATCATCGACCGGTACTGGCCGTTTTTGAATTGACGCCTTGAGCGCGCCCCAAGGACCGAATCAGGCGACGTCCCCAAGATCCAAACTGCTGCCGTAACGGGTTAACACGCGTTGCTTCAGCAGGGCCAGATCGGGATCTTCTAGGTGCGGGTCGTTGTCGACGATCTCCATCGCGAGATCGCGTGCCGCTTCCAAAATTGCAGTGTCTCGCAGCGGGTCGGCCACCCGCAACGGTGGCATCCCACTTTGGCGAACACCCAACAGGTCCCCTGGACCGCGCATCCGGTAATCGGCTTCGGCCAAGGCAAACCCGTCGCTGGTCTCCGCAAACGTTTTCAGCCGTTCGTCGTCTTCGGGCAGCCCCTCCTTATCGGTGAAGACGCAGACATACCCCGGATGCGAACCACGCCAGACGCGGCCACGCAGTTGATGCAGTTGCGCCAAACCAAAACGATTCGCTCCCAAAATCGTCATCACCGTGGCGTTGGGGACATCGATTCCGACTTCGATCACCGTCGTCGCCACCAACACTTGCAGTCGTCCTTGTGCGAACCGAAGCATCGTTTCGTTCTTTTCTTCCGGCGGCATCCGCCCGTGCAGCAGACCAATCCGAAATTTCTTCAACGGCCCGGTTCGCAATTCGTCGAAAACCTGTTGCGCCCCACTGACGTCCTCCTGTTCGCCCGAATCGACCCGCGGCGTGACGACAAACGCCTGCCGTCCCTCGCGAACCCGTTGGGCCAGAAACTCCCACCATCGCTGTGCCCAATCGTCTTTGGCCAAATAGGTGTTCACCTGGCTGCGCCCTGGCGGCTTTTCCTTCAACGTGGAAACGTCCAGATCGCCAAACGCGGCCATCGCTACCGTCCTGGGAATCGGCGTCGCCGACAGGACCAGGTAATGCGGATCGAGCCCGCCACGGCGAAGGTTCGCGCGTTGTGAGACGCCAAATTTATGCTGTTCATCGATCACCACCAGCCCCAATTGCTTGAACGCGACCTCCTGGTTCAACAACGCTTGGGTTCCCACCAAAAGGTCGATTTCGCCTTCCGCGGCCGCCTTCAAGACATCGCGGCGATCGAGCGTCGAAAGGGTGCCGGTCAATAGTCCTAAACGCACCCGGCTACGGCTGAGCGATTTGCGAAAGGTCTCAAAATGTTGCCTTGCCAGAACTTCGGTCGGCGCCATTAAAACCGCTTGATGTTTGTTGGCGACCGCCAATAACATCGCATACTGCGCGATCACCGTCTTGCCGCTGCCGACATCTCCCTGAACCAAACGATTCATCGGGAATTGACGCGCCATGTCGGAACTGACTTCCGCGAAAGCCTTCTTCTGATCACCGGTCAATTCAAACGGAAAGCGTTTCAAAATCCGCGCGTCGATGGCGGCATCGACCGGCAACGGCGGTGCCCGCAAGTCGCTGGTCAACTTGCGTCGACGGATCGCCAGCGCCAGTTGCAAGATGAACAACTCCTGAAAGATCAACCGCCGACGGGCGGCGTCCAAGCTGGCCTGATCTTGCGGTTGATGGATGTTGCGGATCGCCGCTTCGATCGAAAGCAACGACGCAGTTTCTCGAATCGACGCAGGAATCACCTCAGCAATTTCCCCCGCCAGTTCGTCGACCACCGTCGCGATCGCGCGGCGCATTTGCCCCTGATTGATCCCTTCCGTCAGCGGGTAAATGGGCAGAATCCCTTGCGCGGTCGGCGTCTCATCCTCTTCTAACGGGATCACTTTCGGATGCACCATCTCCATCCGCAACCCCGAAAGTCGCGGCTTCCCGCTGATCAACACCCTCTGCCCGCGCGGCATCGAATCGATCCGATAGGGTTGGTTGAAGAACATCAACCGTGCCGCCCCGGAACCATCTTCCACCAAGACCCCCAAGATCGTTTTCCCCGCCTGAGTCGTGATCACATCGACTTCGGTAATCGTGGCGACAAACGAAGCGGGTTGGTCTTCGCGGAGATCGGCGATCCGTGTCGCCGGGGCGGGATGCTCGTAATCCCGAGGGAGGAAGAACAGCAGATCGCGAGCGGCCCGCAAACCAAGTCGCAACAATTGTTCGGCGCGCGACGGCCCAACCCCTTTGATAAACTGGGTCGCGGTCGCCAGGTTCAGTTTTGTTGCAGATTCCGAATTCAGGTTCATACGCCACGCGATTTGCCGAGGGATGGATCGATCCGCAATATACCATGCCAGCTATTTTCAGTTCAGAGAGCGCGATGGCAAATCGGTGGGTCGGGGGAAGGCATCCAACGGAGCCGTCGTGGCACGGTCCTGCGTCCCTGCGAATCCCGTAATTCGCCAACGTAATCGCAGACCGCCTGCCAACGGATCGACGTGGCGGAAGCCAACCTGCGGCTTAACCCTGGTCGCTCCCGGCGACAGCCGTCGGCGAATTTTCGCGGTACAACGACCCGTAACGCGCATCCTCGCGAGGGATCAAGCCAAAATTCACGTTGAAGAATCGATGGTGCAACAGATGGTGTTGCCCCGACTTCATCCACGTATTGGTTTCATGCGAGGGGAAATGCCCTGCAACCGCCAGGATCACCTGCGCGATGGTCCAGTACCAATTGGGGACCAGCATGCCGGCGGGCAAGTTCAATTCGGTCAGCGCGAACTCCAACGGCGAAATCGTGCCCGAATCCAATGGTGTCGGTAAGACCCCGCGGTGATGGATACTGTGGATGCTGTCGTACAACGGGCGACAGGTGTGGAAGGTGCGATGGACGCGATAGTAGATCAAAAACGCAGGCTGCAAGGCGAACCAAAACGTGGCCAGCCAAATCGCTGCGGTTCCCCAGAAGATCGTCATCACGTGGCCGCTCCATTGCGGATGCTGGGTGAGATCCAAATTCCACGCTTGTCGCAGGAATTCGAAAAGTCCGATGGTCATCACCTGGCTGGCACAGCGGACGACAAGCCCCACGTTGCCGATGCAATAGGCCCAAAGAACATGCTGGATCGACGCGGTCTGCGATTTTAAGTTCGCTTGGTGAGTTTCAAACAACCGTCCGGCGCGGTCCCAACGAAATCGCAGCACCCACAGGTACCGAAGCAACCAATAGCTTCGGATCGCCATGTAAAACCCATACAGCATGACGAAGCTGCTGATCGCAAAATTCAACGGCAGCACGACCGGCGCTATCCCCAAATACAGCACAAACGCGACGGCATAATATGGGAACATGTGGACCGCCGCCCGCAGCACCACCTGGGCGTATAAAAGCATTTGTCCCGGCATCGCCCCAACCGCCAACTTACGTTTCCAGGTTCGGCGATCGAAAAGCATTCCGAAAAACAGACAGCCGTTGAGCCATAGCACAAGCCACGCATTGATCGCGCCGAACAGTGCAAGCGCGACGAAGATCGCTCCGGCAACGAGATGACTATTGTAAACGCCCCCCGGAGAGGCCGAACCCCACAGCGGATACTCCGCTCCTGGAGACGAGGCGGGAGAAAGCGGTTGTGGCTTGGCGATTGCGGTGTTCATTGTCTGCAAGGATCTGACCGGTGTTATTCCGAACAGATTACTTCCCCACGCCGCCGAAATCTACATCGCCCCTCCACGCCGCGAAGTGATTGCACGAAGCCGCGACGAGAGCGCTCCCCCAGGCCGCACCGATTGCCAATCGATGCATGAACGCATGTCATTTCCCGGTGGCAAGGGCCTTGCGTAGGCGCGGGACCATCCAACACCGCAACGGTGCGTCCAACGGCAACCTCAACAGCATCCGCTCGTAGACACGCTGCCACTTGGTTCGGATCCCTGCCTCTTCGGCAAACATCTTCGCTCGGATCTCCATCTCGGCCACCAACTGATGAGCCAGCCGAGGACGATCCCAGTGGGCCGGAAGACGTCGACACCGGGTCAGTGCCAGCGGGACATTGGCAAACGATGCTTCGGTGCGCGCCATGCGACCCCAGATCTCGTAATCGGCCACCGTTTCTTCGCCGCGAAATCCACCCTCCGAAAGGATCGCCCGCTTCCAAAAAATCGACGTCCGGGCAACGATCGGGTTGCAGCGCCGAAGCGCCTGCCGGATCGCTTTCGATTCGGTCGGCAGGGTTTGAAACCCAAGCGGCCGGTTCTGTTCATCGATCCATTCGATAAAGCTTCCCAACACCGCGATCGCCGGATCGCTATCCAGCACTGCGATCTGCGTTTCGAGTCGTTCGGGGAGCGCAATGTCCGACGAATCGACAATTGCAATCAGCGCGCCGCGTGCTCGTTCCACTCCTTGGTTCAACAACGCCGTTCGATTCACCGGTGGCACCACGTGATGTCGTATCCGATGATCGGATACGTTGGCCAACCACGGTTTGGCAGGCTGAGCCGACGCCGACTCCATGACTAACAATTCGTAATCGGTGAACGTCTGATCGAGAACGCTCTCAATGGCGTAGGGGAAATGCGTGGGGTCTGGACGAAAGACAGGCATCAGGACGGTGATCGGTGGTGCCTGGGAGGCCATTCGGAAGTCCTTGGTGTTCCCGCGTCAATGGACTTCCTATTGTGCCGATTCCTGGACCTCGATCCCAGGGCAATCCAAATGGCTTCATCAAAAATTAGCGTGATCGCCGACGCATGATCTTCGCTAAATTCGCGGTCCGCGACCTACCAATGAAAGTCCGGCAAACCGCACCGGCCGATAAGAATCCCGGCCGACCGCGACCGTATCGGCTTTAGGCTACCGGCCGCGCGAGAGCATCGTTGCCGCCAAGCCAGCGAGTTGATGGAAATTGTCGCAGTGGGCGGTGTAATGCAACAACGGTCGCATTTCGTCGTCCATCGCTCTGCCGCCGGCCACTAAGAAGACGCCCTTGGGCAATTGATTGGCAAACGCATTGAACGCTCCGACAAACGCCGCGCGATCTTCGATCGTAGAGATACTGACCCAAACCAGCTGTGGCCGATGCCGAACGACCACTTCCAGCAACCTATCCAGCGCCATGTTGTTACCCAGAGAGCGTGCATTCCAGCCGGCTTCTCGCAAGACCAATTCGACGAGATGGGTCGGTAATTGATATTGATCGCCTGGCGGAGCGCATCCGATCGCTAGGGGCGCCTCAGCACCTGGCAGAGGGATGTACTGCGCCAGTTCGTTGACCAACCGAAAACAGATCTCGCAGCCATAACGTTCTTGTAAGACATCTGCATGACCGTTTTCCCAGATCTCGCCGATCCGTCGCATCGAGGCGCAGACGATGCTAGCAGCCACATCGGTGAAGCTTTTGTTCCGTAAAAAGGCTTGTTGGATGATCTGTCGGCACGCTGCTTCGTCCCCATCCAACAAGGCGTTGGTGAACGTTTCGACGATCGCTTCACAACCGGCGTTGGAAACGTTGGATTCGACGTCAACACGCCGCACCGCGGACGACGGCACGACGTCCAAAGGAGCAACGCCCAGTTTTTCCGGCGCCAACAACGTGCGTTTCGTTTCGCGCAGGAACTGTGCAAGCGATTCGACCGAAATCCGACGGTGCCCCCCGCCGGTCTTCACCGAAGGAATGATTCCACGATCGCACCAGCGTTTCACGGATGATTCGCTAACCCGCATGGCTTCGGCGATTTGCTTCGGTGAATATTGGACTGAGTTCACTAGATCGCATGGGTGGGTGTGAGGGGTAGGGCCAGATTCGTCGTATTCGTGCAACTAATTGTTGATATCGTTCACGTCGTTGCACGTTTTGAATGAAATCTGGCCAACAAAATCGACCATTTCATTATCTGAACGTGTCAACGCTTCAACCGGGGTATGGAGCACCGGCACACTCTGGGGGGCATGGCTGGTTCCACGCCGAGACACCTTTTTCCTTGTTGAAATGCTTGAAAACTCAATACGAACTCACGAAATTGCAATTTTGCGTTAAAAATATGTTGCGAGGAGCGGCGAACCACGGTAGAACCAAGACGGAGAACGATTTGAACGTTATGAACGTTTTCAGATGAACGATTTGTTCTCGCCCGCAATTATTCGAGTGCCCTGATGATTATTGCCCTACGTGAACTACCGAACCTCCGCTTTTCTCCAAAGTATCCCTACGAGTGGTTTCACGCGGATGGATTGGTTTCCGTCATCGACGAAACCGGCCCGATCGATAGCTGGCGAAACGCTTCACCGACACAGTTCGAACTCGAAAAACAGCGACTGATGAACCTTCCGCTGGAGTTCATCGACAACCCCCAGTTCCATCTACCCGGAGCAGGATCGGCATTGTTCGAGTGCCCGATCGATCTGGAACGGGACGTCGTCAATAGTCGTAGTTCGTCAGAATCGTTGCCGACCCATCTGGATCGGCTTTGCTCGGCAAAGCTGTTGAGTCCAGAACAGGAACCGATGTTGTTTGAGCGGATGAATTTCCTGCTGTGCATGGCTTCCAAATGCCGCGACAGCCTGCCCTATGCCAAGACCGCGGTGCAGCAGGTCGATCGCATCCATTGGTTGCTGGCGTTGGCTGCTTGGCATCGCGACCGAATCATCGAAGCCAATCTTCGACTGGTGTTTTCCATCGTCAAGAAATTCGTCAACCCGATGAACACTTTTGACGACTTGTTGGCCGACGGAATGTTAGCCTTGATCCGCGCCGTCGAAAAATTCGACTACTCCCGAGGATTCCGTTTCAGCACCTACGCAACGCAGGTCGTGCGTCGTAATTCGTACCAATTGGTCGTGCAGCGGCAGACCGATGATTCGCGGATGGTGATGGGAATGGACGAAGCCACAATTGCCGAATCGGGTGTGCCGCGGGAACCGTTCATGTCCGAACAGCGTTGGGAACACCTGCGCAGTCGTTTGGGCGTGCTGTTGGATTCGCTCGATCGCCGCGAAAAGTTGATCATTCGCGCTCGTTTTTCGATCGGACCGCACAGTAAAGTCCAAACCCTACAAGCGATCGCCGCTCGCCTGGGCATCTCGAAGGAACGCGTCCGGCAGATCGAATCGCGGGCGATTACCAAGCTGCAGGAGATGGCTTCGATGGCGGAATCACCCGAACTGCAGAGCGTTTGAAGCCGGGTGAGATCGCACGGGAGAAACCGACGCTGACCTAGCTGCGTTGGCGTCCGGAGCGCGGTTACAATAGTCGCATCCAACGTTCCCTAACGCGATCCCCGGAGATGTGCGTGGCTGCTCAACAATATAAGCGTAGCGTCGCTTTACCCGCTTCGATCGAACAGGCCTTCGCATACCATGATCGTCGTGGCGCGCTGGGACGTTTAATCCCTCCATGGGAACACGTCACGATCCAGCGCAGTGATAATTCTTTAGAACCGGGCAGCGAAGTCATTCTAAAGACCAAGCTGGGACCGGTGGGGATGCGTTGGCACGCGCGTCACGAAATTTACGAACCACCGAATCGGTTTACCGACATTCAAGTCTCCGGACCGTTTGCCAGTTGGCATCACGAACATCGGTTTGAACCGGGCCCTACAGCGGCCAGTTCGCAAATGCACGACACGGTCGATTACCGATTGCCCGGTGGCGCTGTCGGTTCCTTTTTCGGATCGGGCAAGATCACGAAGATGCTCGAATCGATGTTCGCGTATCGGCACCGCACGACGCACGACGATCTGCAGATGTTCAGCGATCACGATCCGTCACCGCTGCGGATAGCGGTCAGCGGTTCGACCGG
Organism: Rosistilla carotiformis; assembly: GCF_007753095.1. Classification (NCBI taxonomy): domain Bacteria; kingdom Pseudomonadati; phylum Planctomycetota; class Planctomycetia; order Pirellulales; family Pirellulaceae; genus Rosistilla; species Rosistilla carotiformis. The sequence continues at coordinate 3,329,069 of NZ_CP036348.1, read as the reverse complement.
GCTGGTGGGCGGAAGTTTCTGCAACGTCGCCAACCTGCTGGGGCATCAAACCGTCCCGCTGCTGCGTGGGGAACGGCCAGCGTCCCGAAACGACCAGGAACAGGCGGATGTGCTGTTCCCATGGAGTGAATCGTTTGTCAGCGATGCGTTCGCAGGAACCGATGCCGTCGTTCATCTGGCGGGGAAACCGATCGCGGACAAGCGTTGGAACGCGAAAATCAAGCAGGAGATCATCGACAGCCGCGTGGTTCCCACGCGAACATTGTGCGAGCAACTGGCTTCGATGCCCAAACCTCCCAAAGTGCTCGTCTGCGCGTCGGCGATCGGTATCTACGGTGATCGCGGCGATGAACGATTGAGTGAAGATTCTCCGCACGGCGACGGTTTTCTTGCCGACGTGGGCGAGCAATGGGAAGCCGCCTGCCAACCCGCGGCCGACGCAGGGATTCGGGTTGTCAATCTACGCATTGGCATCGCGATTTCACCGCAAGGCGGCGCCCTGCAAAAACTGCTGCTGCCAGCCAAATTGGGCGTCAACGGCCCGGTCGCCGATGGCAAACAATGGTGGAGTTGGGTGGCGTTGGACGATGTGATCGGTGCGATCTATCACGCGATCAAAACCCCGGATCTATCGGGCCCGGTAAATGTTGTCGCCCCGCACGCGGTCACCTGCGGTCAGTTTGCCCGCGACCTCGGCAGCGTGCTGCATCGCCCCGCTTTCCTGCCAGCCCCAGCCCCGCTGATGCGACTGGCATTAGGGGAAATGGCCGACGCTTTATTGATCGCCAGCACCCATGTGCTGCCGACCAAACTGCAAGCGTCGGGCTATCGCTTTCGATTCGAACATCTTCAGGATTGCTTGCGTCACGTGCTGGGCAAATAGCCGCGATTGCCGACTTGAGCACGACCATCGTTTGGACGATGCAAGGCGACGCTGCGCGCTGGAACGCTGCCCGCTCGCGGTTCCCAAAAGTAGGAATCCGCGTGGCGAATGTGCTACGATGAGCCGCAATTCACCACACTGCGTCCCCGTCGAGCCTCCCGATGTCCCTGCCTCAACCCTCCGTCGTCCGATGGATTGTTTCGACACTGTTCCTGTTGTCGTCTGTTCCCGCCAACGCGAACGATCCGACCGATGTCTTGCGACAGGAGAATCTTGTCGCTTGGTGTATCGTTCCTTTTGATGCGAAACACCGCGGGCCGCCCCAGCGGGCTCAGATGCTGAAAGATTTGGGCATCGTTCGCTGCGCTTATGATTGGCGCGCCGAACACGTTCCGACTTTTGAACAAGAGATTCTCGAATACAAAAAGCATGGCATCGAATTCTTCGCTTTCTGGAGTCATCACGAAGCGGCCTTCGATCTCTTCGAGAAGCACGACCTGCATCCCCAGATCTGGCAAACATTAGCCGATCCCGGAGGCGCCGCGGACGCCGACAAAGTCGGTCTTGCCGCTCAGAAACTGATCCCCCTGGTTGAACGAACCGAGCGGTTAGGTTCGAAACTCGGGCTTTACAACCACGGCGGCTGGGGCGGCGAACCGCGGAATCTCGTCGCCGTTTGCCAACGCTTGCACCAACTTGGGCACAAACATGTTGGGATCGTTTACAATTTCCATCATGGACACGGACACATCAACGATTGGGCGGAGGTTTTCCTACAGATCAAACCGTATCTGATCTGTCTGAACCTGAACGGCATGAACCCTAAGGGACAACCAAAGATTCTAGGGATTGGCAAAGGAGCGCACGAACTGTCGATGATCCGCACGGTCGTCGAAAGCGGATACGACGGCCCCATCGGGATCCTGGATCATCGCAACGAACTGGACGCCCGTGAATCGCTGCAAGAGAACCTCGACGGTCTACGATGGGTCCGGCAGGAACTGCGTGAAGCGGGCAGCGGGGGTCCGCGGCCTCAAGCGGCCGCGAATCCCGATCGCGGCTCGACCAGCGTCCTTTATCCCGGAGACGATGCCTACCGCAAGCCGCCAGTCACCGTCGAGTGCCGCGCCACCTTGGATCGCCGCGATCAATACAACATCTTGGTCGCCAGCGACACCAAACAATCATCGGATCACTGGGAACTGTTTTCCATGAACGGCAACGGATGCTTGACCGCCTATCTACCGGGCAAACATCCCGACCACGTGCACACCAAAGCGATGATCTGCGATCGCCAACCGCATGCAATTGCGATGCAGTACGAACCGAATCGGGTCCGATTATATGTCGATGGTCGACAGGTTGCCGATCAAGCGATCGAATCGACCGACCGGGGCAATCCGATTCCCGGCGGCTTGGGCATCGGGCGACTCGCTCAGCCCGGCCCCACGTGCGCTGGGAAAATCCATTGGCTGCGGATCTCCAAAGGCGTGAGAGCGATTTCCCCGGTTCCTACGACGACCGTCCAGCGGGATCAAACGACCGTCGGGTTTTGGGAATTTGGTAAGTCATCTCAGCCCGGCAACGGGACGCATTCGAATGCTGCAACACCAACGGCGGTCGGACTCGCGAAACGCCCCTACGATCCCAAGCGCGTGGAGCAAAGGGTTATCGAAGCGCGAACGCGCGGCGATGCGGTGCGAGGTGCGATGGTCTTCGCCGATGCCAAGCACGGCTGTTTGGCGTGTCATCAAATCGGAACGTTGGGCGGCTCGGTGGGCCCCGCGCTTTCCCACATCGCGGCCCAACGAACCGACCACCAACTTGTCGAGTCGGTATTGTGGCCTCAGCGCGCGATTCAACCGGAGTACCAGACCTGGAACGCGCTGACCGTCGAAGGCAAGATCCTTCGTGGCTATAAGCATCTCGAAACGGAAGATCGGCTGACCTTGCTGGATCCAGCATCGGGAAACCGGATCGTGATCGATCGCGATGAAATCGACCACCTAGCACCTAGCGGAAGCGTGATGCCCGACGGACTGGCCGCGGCGATGGACGATCAACAGCAGGCCGATCTGTTTTGTTTCTTGAGTCAATTGGGGCGTGACGATTCACCGATCGACCGTCGCGTCCTGGAAGCGCTCACGCGGGCTCAGAATCATACGCCCCAGGAATTCCCCGTAACGCGTAAACCGCTGCAGCCCAACAACTATCGCAACTGGCAACACGCCGTGAATCGCGATCGATTGTACGACTTCTACACCAAACAAGCGGAACATTTCCGCCAGCAGCCGCATCTGCCAATGCTGCTCGCCCCATTCCCGGGACTTGACGGAGGCGGACAGGGACATTGGGGGAACCAAAACGAAGCGGGATGGGCGAGCGACGACTGGAATCGAGCGGAACGGGGCGTGGTCCAAGCAGGCGTGTTTCGCGGCGGAGGCGTGACGGTCGCGCGCGGCGTCTGTGTTCGCTTTGGAAAAGACCATGCATTGTCGGTATGTTTCAACCCCGACACGCTGACCTACGATGCATTGTGGTCGGGTGGTTTTGTCCGCTACGACTCGGTCCGCCATGGATTTGTCGGCGGGTTGCGGATGGAAGGCAAACCGCTACCGCGACCGCAACAGCCTGTCGTCAACAAGCCCTTCCAATACCGTGGGTTCTATCGCCACGGCAATCGCGTGGTCTTTGCCTATCAGGTCGACGGCGTCGATTTCCTCGATGCGCCTTGGATTCACGAGGGGCAATTCGTCCGTGAACGGGCGCCCGTCGAATCGCACTCGATGCGCCATGTGCTGCAGGGCGGCCCTGCCCTGTGGCCGCAACCGATCGAAACGCAGTGGACGCGTGGCGAGGGACAGCCCTTTGCGATCGACAGCATCGAACTGCCGCACGACAATCCTTGGCGAATCCCGATCGATTGCGGAGGGCTCGATTTTCTACCCGACGGCAGCGTCTTGGTCTGCACGATGCAAGGGGATGTTTGGCGGGTCAGCGGATTGGATTCCACCGACCCCACGTCGAACCGCGTGCGTTGGCGGCGGTTTGCATCGGGACTGCACCACGCGTTGGGGCTGGTCGTCGCCGATGGGCAGGTCTACGTCCAATGCCGCGATCAATTAGCGCGACTGACGGATCTCAATGGCGATGGCGAAGCCGATTTTTACGAATGCTTCAGCAACGCATTTGAGACGTCCCCCGCCGGCCACGACTACATTTGTGGTTTGCAACGCGATGACGCGGGGAATTTTTACACCGCGTCGGGAAACCAAGGATTGGTGCGAATCTCGGCCGATGGCCGGCGAGCCGACATCGTGGCGACGGGATTTCGCAATCCAGACGGCCTGGGATTGATCGACGGAACGACCGTGACGGTTCCCGTTTCGGAAGGCTCCTGGACGCCAGCGTCGATGATCCACGCGGTCGATCTGAATTCGGATGATGCCGATCGCGAGCCGCCCTATTTTGGATACGGAGGTCCTCGCAACGGCAAGCCGCCGCGTCTGCCGTGGGTCTATTTGCCTCGCGGAATCGACAACTCCAGCGGAGGGCAAACCGAGGTTCCGCCCCAACGCTTCGGACCACTGGCGGGCCAGGTGCTGCACTTCTCCTTTGGCGCGGGCACTTGGTTTGTCGTGTTGCGAGATGAAGTCCAGGGGCAGGCGCAAGGGGCCGTCGTCCCGATGCCGGGAGACTTTTTGTCGGGAGTCCATCGCGGGCGTTTCCATCCGACCGACGGGCATCTTTACGTCGCTGGGATGACGGGCTGGGGATCGTACACACCCCGGCGCGGTTGTTTGGAACGGGTCCGATTGAACCATCCATCGTTGCAAGTTCCGATCGGTTTTCATGTGCATCAAAACGGTGTTCGCGTCGACTTTGCCCAGCCGATCGATCCCGCGGTTGCGACCGATCTCGGCCGTCAGTTTGCCCAGTGTTGGAACTACCGCTATAGCGGCGCTTACGGTTCTCCCGAGTTTTCGACGACGCATCCCGGTGTTGCGGGACACGATCCGCTGGCAATCCGATCGGCGCACGTGGTGCGCGAGGGGCGCGGGCTGTTTTTGGAAATCCCCGATTTGCAACCTGTGAACCAACTGCATCTGCGATTGCATGTCAACGACGACGCATCCCCCACGGCAAATCCGGTCGGTTCGGGGCACGATTTGTTTGTCACCGTCCACAAACTGGACGAACCGTTCACCGCGTTTGCAGACTATCACGCCGAGGACAAAATCGTCGCCGCGCATCCGCTGCTGACCGACCTGGCAACAAATGCCGTTCGGGTTCCCAATCCCTTTGGCGAACCGATCGACGACGCACGAAAGGTCGAACTTCGGACCGGCAAGAACTTAACCTTCGAAACGGGAGAAATTCACGTTTCCAGAGGCGAGCCGATTCAACTGACGTTGATCAATCCCGACGTCGTACCTCACAACTGGGTTTTGGTTCGGCCAGGCGCGCTGCAGCGTGTCGGCGGTTTGGCCAACGCATTGATCGCCGAACCGACCGCCTACGCACGACAATACGTTCCCGAGTCGAAGGACGTCTTGGTCTCCACCGACATCGTCGCCGCGGGATCGCAGGAAAGCGTCTGGTTCAGGGCGCCTGCCGAGCCAGGTCGCTACCCATACCTGTGCACTTTTCCTGGCCACTGGATGGTCATGAATGGTGTGATGGTGGTCGACTGACGTTACAATCGCTGCGGACGAAAGCCGCAGCGATCGCCGCTGCGACTAAAACTCACTCCCTTCTGCTCAAGATGAAAGCCACCCTGCCGATGCTCCAGATCCGCCAACTGTTTTTGTTGTTCCCGCTGCTCTGCGGCACCGTGGGTTACAGCCAAACGGCCACGCCGCCGCAAACCCTAGCCGACATCGTGCTGCAGCGTGATTCGGCGTACGGATGGCAAATTCAGCACCGTGGGCAGATCGCCGATTGCGAATTCCTGCAAGTTCAACTGACGTCGCAACGGTGGCATGACGTGACCTGGCGGCACACGCTGATCGTGATCCAACCACCGCAAGTCGATCCGAAACAGAAGCACGCATTGATGTTGATCGATGGCGGAAGCTGGCGGCCGGAATGGAACGACGACGGTCCGGGACCGTTGACTTTGCCAGCGACGGCCGAAGCGATGGCGATGTTGGCACGCGAATCCAAGACCCCAGTGGCGATCATTCGCCAAATTCCGTTCCAACCGATGATGGAAGGACGGAAAGAAGACGCGTTGATCGCCGAAACGCTGAAGAAATATTACGAAACCGGAGACCGAACTTGGCCGCTGGTCCCCGCGATGGCCCGCGCCGCGTCGTGTGCATTGGACGCGATTACCGAAGTTGCCCAACAGGAATGGAACCTGCAACTCAATGCGTTCACGATTACCGGAGCCAGCAAACGTGGCTGGACGACCTATTTGTTGGGCGCCACCGACCCACGCGTCGCAGCGATCGCGCCGATGGTGATCGACATGTTGAACATGGAACCGCAGATGGAACATCAACTGGCCGCCTGGGGCGCCTATTCGCCACAGATCGAAGACTACACCAAGCTGGGTTTGCAAAAGTCGATCGGCACGCCGGCTGGAAACGAATTGATGTCGTTGATCGATCCTTACGTGCATCGCGAAAAGTTGACGATGCCCAAGTTGATCATCTTGGGTACCAACGATCCTTACTGGCCGCTGGACGCTCAGAAATTCTACTTCGAAGATCTCCCCCAACCACGCGCGTTGTTAAACATCCCAAACAATGGACACGGACTGAAAGACATTTCACGCATGGTGGGTTCGATCGGCGCTTTGCATCGCAGCGTCGTCAACGACACGCCGTTGCCAACGTGGCAATCAAAACTGAAATCACAGGCGGGCAGCACGACGATCGTCGCCAGCAGCGACCAGCCGCCAAGTCGCGTCTACGGTTGGATCGCCCGTGCCGCGACGCGCGACTTCCGCCAGGCCCAATGGCACGCCAAATCGCTGGTGGCCGACGATCAAGGAACTTGGCAACTGCCATTGGTAAAGCCCGAATCGGGATACATCGCAGGGATGATCGAAGCACAATACGATGGACCGGGAACTTTTCCACTGTCGATCACGACGATGATCGAAGTCGTGCCGGAGCTGAAGCCCGCGGCGGCAACGACCTTGGAAAATTAGAGGCTTGAGGGAATGCGATCCCGTTGCCTCGGGCGGCGGGATTACGTTTGCGGCATCCTGAGGGGAGCCGCAAAGAACCGGCTGGCCGCGATCGTCGCCAACAAACAAGGAATTCCCAGCCCCAGCAGACCAAGCGTCAACCAAGTGCTGGGCGCGTCCATCACATCGGTCTGTTCGGGCATCACGCTGATCACCGACAGCGTGTTGTTGATCGCATGGGCGATCATCGCGGGAAGGATCGACCCGCTGGCACCACGCAGGAATCCCAGCCACAGCCCGATCGGTAAAACGGCGATCACGTGGACCGGGTCGAAATGGAACACTGCGAACAGTACCGACGCGATCAGTACCGCGGCAACCGCCGGCAGACGTTTCGCCAACCGCGTTTGGATGTAGCCTCGGAACAGGATCTCTTCGCAAATCGCGGGCATCCCGCCGACCATCAAAAGCGTGGCGATCAAGAAGCCTCCGTTCGCATGGGCGCGGAACGCATCGGTCATCTGGTTGAGATGTTCGCTGGCTTCAATGAACGGCGAGAGCACCAACGTTGTGATCAGCCCGATCAAAGGCGTCGCAATCCCCCCGGCGATCCAAGCCCATAACGGCCAGTGCCCTCGGACTAATCCCAGACGCTGCCTAAATGGCTGCGGCGAAGCGTACGCAGCGATCAAGGGGGGAATCAAAATTGCGAGTTGCGATGGAATCAACATCAGGCAAAACCCGATCCGCGATTCCATCAACTTCAGAAGCGTTCCGTCGTCGGGGGCCGAAACCGTCCCTAAAACAAACCATTGCGCGACGACGACGCTGATCAAATTCACTTGCAAGCTGAAGACGATCACGACGACCACGATCATCCAGACGGTCCAAAGGCGTGGTTTGTCCGGAGCCTGCGAGGAGGATGGGACCGCTTCGGAAACGATCTCCGCATCGATCGGGACGTCCAACGCGGGAGGGATCCTCGGCGGCGATGCATCGTGGGGATCGTTCATGGTTTCCTATCGTTAAAGCAGACCCAACGTTTGATCCCAACCGTAAATACAATTCAGATTCTGCACCGCGGCGCCCGAAGCGCCTTTGATCAGGTTGTCGATCGCCGCGACAACGACCAACCGATTGCCTGCCGTCCGCACGGCGAGATCGACAAAATTGGTCCCCGCCACATGTTTCGTGCTGGGGATATGATCGACGATTCGCACAAAGGGTGAATCGCGATAGGCCGATTGCCAAATTTCGCGAACGGCATCGGCGTCGACTCCGTTGGGGCGAACGTAGATCGTCGACAGAATACCGCGATCCATCGGGGTCAGGTGGGGCGTGAATAAGATGTCGGTCGACGAACCGCTGAAACGATGGATGATGTCGTTCATTTCGGGCTGATGACGATGCGCCCCGATCGCGTACGGCGCGATCGATTCATTGGCTTCGCAGTAAAGCGTCCCCAGCTTGGGCGTACGTCCCGCGCCGCTGACGCCGCTCTTCGAATCGACGATGATATCGCCGCTTTGGATTGCACCGGCCTTCAACAGCGGGGCCAATGGCATGATCGCCGAAGTGGGATAGCAGCCTGGGTTGGCGATCAGGTCGGCGTCTTTGATCTGATCGGCAAACAGTTCGGGCAAACCGTAAGCCACCTGGCCGACCAATTCAGGCCAAGGGTGTTGGACGCCGTACCAGGTTTCGTATTCGGCAACGCGGCTCAAACGAAAGTCGGCGCTGAAGTCGATCACTTTGCAGTTCACTTCGCGAAGCTGTTTGACCGTTTCCGCCGACGCCCCATGTGGAAGGCAACAGAAGGCCACATCGCACCGCTCGGCGAACGAATCGACCTCCAACGGCTCCAACTTCAGATCCAACAAACGGGTCAATTGCGGATGGACCGCGGCGATCGGCAGGCCTTCGTCTTGCCGGCTTGTGACGGCCGTAACCTCCGCGTGCGGGTGGCGCAACAGCAACCGAATCGCTTCGTAAGCCGTGTAGCCCGTCGCCCCGATAATGCCAACCCGAACTTTCATCGATTCTCCTGAAACCCGATCGTGGTGTCGCGCGGATCGCGCTGGTGCCTGGCACGCGAACTTCAGGCACTACCGTAGTGCCGTGGGGGAGTTGCGTCGTCGACAGTCCACAAATTTATACTCAAGGAAGCCCCCACGCGGTAGGGAACCGCTGTGGCGGCGGGCCAAGGTTTACATTCGCGTACCGGTGGGGGATACTTTCACTTTGCAAAAGGAATGGGAAAGAGAACACCAGGTTCACCAATGATGTCCTTGAATTTTGAGTTGTTTCGCGGCGACGGGACCAACGACGCCTGGACCGCGGAAACGCCGGTCAATGTGGGGCGACAGGATCCGTCGTGCAGCGAGCCCGTGATGGGCTTGTTTGAAAACAATCCGTGCGGACGAAGACTGGTCGTGGCCGCGGCGATCAACCGCGACGTGCCACGTTATTTCTTTAGCGTCAACACGGATGACGATGGCATGATCGTGATCCAAAATCTGCATCCTCAATGCGAACTGTTGGTCGTCCAGGGAGACCCACTGCCATGCAACGCGTCCCGTCGATTTGCCAAGTCGATCGAACTGGTGATTCGCGAACGAACGACGCTACGAGTGTCCAATGGTCAGCCGACGTCCGATTCGTCGCAGATCTATCGTACGCTCAACAGTCTGCCGTTGGACCCGATGTCGATCTCGATGCAGGTTGGCGACGATCTGGCGACCCACGCTCCCGAAACGGGGCAAGGACAGGAGGTCGTCCATCTGTTGCAGCAGGTGTTACCGGTGATTCGCGAGAGCGTGACCACCGATTCGTTTTTCCGCGCCGCCGCGTTTGCTGCCGTCCGGATCGCGAAATTGAACCGCTGCATCATCCGTTTATTCCAAGAGGATGCGTTTGAAGATCGCGCCGAGGTGTTCGAAGATTCGATCGCGGGAGAGGCGATGAGCCGGTTGCGACAGTCGGCACCGGAAGTCAGCGACACGATGATCAATCGGGTTCGCAAACGGGGGCTCACGCAGATCTTCGACACGGCCAGCCCCGGCGCACTCGAAGGCGCTTCGTTGATGAATCTTTCCCAAGCCGTTGCCGCGCCCATTTTGGACAAGGAACGCCGTGTGGTGGGGGTCCTGTACGGCGATCGATGGACCGATCTTTCGATGCGGCCGTTCTCAGATATCGAAGCCAAGCTAGTCGAAATTCTTGCCGGCGCCGTCGCAGCCGGTATGGCGCGGCAATCCGAAGAGCGGCAGCGGACGTCGATGCAGGTCTATTTTTCCGATCGCGTTGCCAAGCACATCGTTGTCAACGAATCGCTGTTGGACGCGCGTGAGACCGACGTCAGCGTGATGTTTTGCGACGTCCGCAAATTCAGTTCGATCTCCAAAAGCCTGGGCCCCAAAGGGACCGTCGCATTCATGCAAGACGTGTTCACCGTGCTCAGCGAATGTGTCGAACAGACCGATGGCGTGCTGATCAACTACATCGGCGACGAACTGATCGCGATGTGGGGAGCTCCCGATTCGCAACCCGATCACGCCTACCGCAGCCTGTCGACGGCGGAGGCGATGTTTGCCGGGATCGAAGAGATTCGCGAACGTTGGGCCGACAAGGTTTGTGAGTCGATTCGGATTGGAATCGGCGTCAACTCTGGAACCGCCGCCGTTGGCAACACCGGATCGCGGATCAAATTCCAGTACGGTGTGTTTGGAAATGTGGTCAACGTGGCGAGCCGCCTGCAAAGCGCGACCAAGCAGTTTGGCGTCGATTGCCTGGTATCGTCGAACACGCTCGCTCAGACCGACCATGCCTTCAACACCCGCAATTTGGCAACGATCTCCGTCGTGGGGATCCCCGAGGATATCGTCGTTCACCAATTGGTCACCCATTCGTCGGATCGTTGGCGCCGGCTCTGTTCGTTGTACGAAGAGGCGTTGCAAGATTACCACGCGATGCAATTCGCCGATGCGATCCAAACGCTCGGACAAGTCTTGCGCGACTGTCCCGATGACGAACCCAGCATGCGACTGCTAGGACTATCGGTCGCTCAAATGCGACACCCGTCAGAGAACTTTTCGCCCGTTGATTCACTGACGCAAAAGTGATTCTTCAGCGCCGGCGAATCTTTTATTTCCATACGGGAAATGTTGGCGGGACCTCGCCGCGCAACAGCTTACTCGCCTCGCCGACCAAACGCAGATAGTGATCGCTGGGTAAGCCTTCGTAAGTTAAAAAACGGCCGCCGTTGCCGGTCGGCGGATCGTTGCTGCACTTAAAAATTGCCGTCCCCTCGTCGACTTCATCAAACATCGCGACATAGATCATCCGGCTGCCTATTCGTTGGGCCGACACGATCTGCGACCATAGAAACTCCCCTTTGAGGCGCGGGATCGCGTCGAGCGGCGCTCCTTTCAAATTGTGCCAACTGAAACCAGGATAAACGACGGGCAGGAAATCGATCTCGCGATTAGTGCACCATTTCTGGTCGGGCTGCCAAACGCGATCGGCATGTCGCGTCGCTTCTTGAGGCGTTTGGTAGCGACCAATCGTCCAGGGGCTCAGCACATCGGCCTGCTTCAAAACCTCGCGCAATGCCGGGTCATCGACAGCGTCGCGAATCCCTTCGCGCCACCAAGAGGGAACGCCCAACATCACCGCGCATCCATCGGCCTTCAATTGACGGACCAATTCGTGGCACTCCGCCAACGAATATTGACGATCGTCGCTGAAGCCGACCCCCCAAACCGCCACGAGGGGCTTTCCTTCGTGATGCAGGTAACCGGGGCTGTTGGTGACTTTCTGGTTCTTGCGAAGTTCACTCCAATCCTGCCAAACATGGGCCACCTGCCCCGCCCGCAGGCCGCTCAAGTCGTACATGACAGCAAACACCCGGCCGTATTGATCCGCCCCCTGGCGAACGTTCTCAAGGACGGTGTCCTTCTGCCGTTTGAGCGTTTCATTTTTCAGCCCGTTGGCAAACCGCTGGGCAAACACGCCATCGATTCCATACGTCTGCATCCATTGGAAATGACGCAGGACCGTCTGACGGTTGGTGCTGCTGAAGACTTCCGCCACGCGGCCATCACCGTGCGTAAATCCGGTGGCATACTTTTCCTCGGGACTGAATTCAGCCAGATCGGGCCAGAGGTCGACGGTTACATTTTCGGGAGCAAACGGTTTGCGTGGATTGCGGGCCCAGTGAGTCCAGCCCATTTGGTTCCCGTCGCCTTCACAGCTGAACCAACCTTGGTATCCACACATCACCTTGCCCGTCAGTGTCGACGCATCCACTCGGTGTTCCACGGCATCAAGCGATCCGGCACCGAGCAGGAATAGCGTGATGGTCAACAGTCTTTTCAAGAGGATTCCCCGTTTCCGAAAGGTTTGGATTGTCTCGTGGGTAAACCGAATCCATGGTTTCGCTTTGTGGCGTTGTCTTCTCGCCGCGAACCTAGGAATCAACGCGGCTCGATTGGATTCAGCCGAACCATCGGCCCGCGGCACTAATACGCCGTGCGATGCGGAGCGCGTACGATCGCTTCGATTCGTTTCGACAGCGCCGCAACGACCTCGGGATGCTGAGCGAAGAGGTTGTTGGTTTCTTGAGGATCGGCCTGCATATCGTACAGTTGTCCGGTCACGCCATCACCCGAAGGCGCGAGGCGTTTGGGTTTAGAAAAGCCGCCGGAGCCGAGTCCGGTAATCAGTTTCCACCTTCCTTGGCGGATCGTCATCATCGACGGCATGCCGCCGGCTCGCATCACAAACTCATCCCGTAGCTTGGTCTCGCCATCGTCTTTGCCTGTCAACGCAGGAAGAAAGCTGAAGCTGTCGGGGGCAGCCTGCTGTGGCAATGGAACGTCCAACAGATCGACCATCGTCGCCAAGAGATCGGTAAAACAAATCAACTGATCGCATTGACTACCCGCAGCCACATGCTTCGGCCATCGCGCGATAAAAGGCATCCGGTGGCCAGCTTCCCATGCGTCCCCCTTCATGCCCCTCAAACCGCCTGTGGAATCGTGGTCGAACCCCTTGGTGTCGGCGTCATACCATACCGGTCCGTTGTCCGACGAAAAGAGCACCAGCGTATCGTCTTCCATTGCGGCGGTACGTAACGATTCCAAAACACGACCGATCTGAGCATCGACCATCATCAGGAAATCGCCATACATCCCCGCTCCGCTCTTGCCTGCAAAGGCTCTGGAGGGGAGCCAAGGCGTGTGTGGCGCGGGATAGGCAATGTAAAGCATCAAGGGGCGCGCGGCGTCCTGGTTCTCAGCGTGACGCTCGATGATCGATGTCGCTTCGTCGGTAAACCGTGGCAACACATCTTTCAGTTGCAGATCGGGTGCGATGCCGCCAGCTCGCCAAAACTCGCCCTGAATCGGCGACCAGCCTTCGCTGTTGTTTGCTTCGATCTGATTGCTTGGCGGCTGAACCGCTTGGTCATCGCGAATGTAGAAATAGGGAGGGATATCGGTCGAGGCACGGATACCGAAGAAGCTGTCGAAGCCGCAGTCGACCGGACCGCCAGGCAACGGCTGATCGTACCCGCTCTCCTTGAATCCGAGATGCCACTTGCCAACCATCGCCGTGTGGTAGCCCTGCGATTGAGCCAGCGAAGCGATCGTCATCTGTTCCGGTTCGATCAACGGTTGAGTCGGCCAGAGGTTGACGTTGGTGCGAAACGGATAACGCCCCGTCATCAGGCCGTATCGAGACATGTGGCACAGCGGCCCAGGGGCGTGCGCGTCGGTGAATCGCATCCCGTCGTGAGCCAGTGAATCGATATGGGGAGTCGGAATTTGGGACTCCGCATTAAAGCAGCCAGGATCGCCGTAGCCCATGTCGTCGACAAGGATCACGACAATGTTGGGCTTTGTCGCAGAAGCGTCTTCGGCCGCGTCGAGCATCAGCGACTGGAACGCCACGACGATGACAGCGATTGCGAACATTGAAATCGCTCGATGAGAATAGGCCTGGACCAGCCGTTGAGCTTGATGGCAAGCGATACGCGTCACGAAGGAATTCCGTTGCAAATGATTCGCAGGCATTGGGTTTTCCGAAGCAATGGAAGGGGGCGGTCCAGGACCGAAGGCGTCATGTAAAGGGCCCAGTCTCTTCGCTGACCTTCGGCAAGTCAATCAACCCTACGATTTCGAAGCAAACAGGGTGCCACGGGCTTCGCCCGTGCTTCGAAACCAAAGTCCCAAAACGTTGACCATCGAAACGGGATCCAACCCAGAGAATTTCCGACGACCGACCTGTGTCCTTGGACTCAGACCGTGACGTCACGGGGCCACGATGTTGGCAAATCGGCTGGGGGATGCCAAACTTGGGACTTCGACTTGAAAAACACTGGCAAAGCCAGTGCCACCCAAGACAGGGTGCCACGGGCTTCGCCCGTGCTTCGAAACCAAAGTCCCGAAACGTTGACCATCGAAACGGGATCCAACTCAGAAAATTTCCGACGACCGACCTGTGTCCTTGGACTCTGACCGTGACGTCACGGGGCCGCGGTGTTGGCAAATGGGCTGGGTGATGCCAACATTGGAACTTCGACATGAAAAACACTGGCAAAGCCAGTGCCACCCAGGAGAGAATCATTCCCCAATGTCGTATTGCAGCAACATCCGATACAGCTTGCGGCGATCGACGCCGAGGATCTGAGCCGCTTGGGTCTTATTACCCTGCTCGCGTTTTAGGACGTCGAGTAGGTGGGCCCGCATCACGGCGTAAATCGAACGGTCCTCGGCGGAGGTGGTTTCGGATACGATCTCCTTTTTCCGTTCCGTCATTTCGACAGGAAGGTCTTCGATCGTGATCACGCCGTCATCGGCAAGAATCTGAGCCCGGTCGATCGTATTGATAAGTTGCCGAATATTGCCGGGCCATCGATAGTTCAGCAACGCCGCTCGAGCATCCGCTTCGATTTCCCAATCGTTGCCAAGAAAATGATCGACAAGCAATCCGATGTCACCGGTCCGCTTCCGCAGCGGCGGTAAATCCAGCGACATGACATTGATGCGGTAGAACAGATCCTCACGGAATCGATGCGCCACAACTTCTTGCTGCAAGTCGCGGTTGGTCGCAGCCACGATGCGAACTTTGACACGCCTTTCCTTGTGCGATCCGACGCGTCGCAGCGAACCATCCTCGAGCACCCGCAACAACTTGGGCTGCAAGGAAAGCGGTAACTCTCCGATCTCATCGATAAAGAGCGTGCTCTGGTCAGCGATTTCAAACAGTCCGGGCTTTGCAGCCGTCGCTCCCGTGAACGCCCCCTTCTCGTGGCCAAACAGTTCGCTCTCGACCAACTGTTCGGGCAGGGCGGCACAATTAATCGTGACAAGCGGGCGGTTGGCGCGGGGACTGCCGGCATGTATGGCTTGCGCGACGAGTTCTTTTCCCGTCCCGCTTTCGCCCTGGATCAAGACCGCCTTGTCGGTGGGGGCCACTCGATCGATCAGACGAGAGAGCGCTATCATCGGTTTCGAGTCGCCAATCATTTGGTGATTGGGGGTGCGAACGCGGTCGATGACTTCGCGCAGCCGGGCGTTTTCCATTTTCAATCGCCTTCGTTCGAGCGCCGCTTTGCAACGCCGCTCCAGACCACTCATCGAAAACGGTTTGGAGAGAAAATCGAAGACGCCGCGGCGCATCGATTCGACAGCCTTTTCAATCGTCCCCTCGCCAGTCAGGACAATGATTTCGGTGTCCGGATTGTCATCGCACATCCGCTGCACAAGTTCCAACCCGCTCAATCCCGGAAGGTTCCAGTCGAGCACGATGATGTCGAATTCACGCTGATCGCATCGACTGACAGCTTCCTGCCCGGTGGTCGCGTGTTCGACGCTGTGTCCGTGTTTCTCAAACCAGCGAACGTAGCCCGAACTGAATTCGGGATCGTCCTCGACGAACAGGATGTCAAAGGGCTCTTGTGTCATCGTGGTAGTCTACCGCGAAGAGACTTTTTTGCGAACTGGCGGCTCCGTTTTGCATCGAGGCGATCGCAGACCTCCACCGCCTGGCAACAGTGTTCAGATGTATCCATTCACAATGGTGGAGTGATCGAGTCGCGTTAAAATAGTCGGCTGTCATTTTGCTGGTCATGCACCAGGCATCCCGTTTGACCTCCGTAGCGTCCAGTCGTCGTCACTTGAGTTGGTCGACAGCAAACGTTGCGGAATGAGACCTCGACACATCGATATCGAGCGAGAACGCTGTAGCCATGAATCATCAATTTCAACAACTGGCCGATCCACTCCCGTCGCTCGTTTGGACCTGCCGTCCCAATGGCGAGGCTGATTTCTTCAATCGAAAGTGGCATGAGCGGACCGGACAATCTCTGGACGAAGCGATCGGTTGGGGCTGGTCCGACGTGATCCATCCCGATGACCGCGAACGCGTTGTCGGCGATTGGGGAAAGATTGTTCGCAATCCACAGAGCTACGAGTTCCAGGCGCGCTATCGAATGGCCGACGGAAGCTACTGTTGGCATCTGGTCCGCGCCGAACCGATGTTCGATGAAAACAACACCGTCACCCATTGGTACGGAATCAGCACCGACATCGATGCGACGCATGCATCATTGGAGGGTTCCGAAGCATTGAACCAGGCGGTGGTGGAGTCGGCTGTCGACGCGATCATCACGATCGACCAGCGTGGCAGCATCCTGTCGTTCAATCCCGCCGCAGAACGCCTGTTTGGATACCGGGCAGCCGAGGCGATCGGTCGCAACGTCAAAGAGTTGATGCCCGCCCCGTACCATTCGCAGCACGATCGCTATGTCGACAACTACGTAACGACCGGCAAAAAAAAGATCATCGGTATTGGCCGCGAGGTGATCGGGAAGCGAAAGGACGGATCAACATTCCCGATGGAACTGGCCGTCAGCGAGTTGCAGCTGTCAGGCCAACGTATCTTTTCGGGTATCGTCCGCGACATCTCCGACCGCAAGCGATTGGAATCGGAGCTGCGAGGCCAAAGCGAAGTCCTTGAGTGTCTGGCACGGGGCGATTCGCTCGAATCCGTTCTGACAACCCTCGTCACGTTTGCCGAACGGACACGCCCCGGAATGCTCGGTTCGGTGATGTTGCTCGATCGGGAGAGTGGGACGTTGCAACATGGCGCTTCCCTGACGCTTGACGAATCGTATTGCAAAACAATCAACGGCGTTGCGATTGGGCCCAGGGCCGGGTCGTGCGGGACGGCTGCCTTCATAGGGCAACGCGTGATTGTTGACGACATCCAGACAAGCGAGCTATGGAGCGATTACCGTGAGCTGGCAATCGGTGTCGGTTTCCGCGCATGCTGGTCCGAACCGATCGTCTCATCGAAGGGAGACGTGCTCGGCACATTCGCGATGTACTACCGCGATCCCTGTGTCCCCAACGACGCCGATCTTACATTTGCCACCGACTGTGCAAACCTGGCGGCACTGGCCATCGAACGTGTGCAAGCCGATTTAGCCCAACGGCGGATGGTTGCGATTGTCGAATCGACCGACGCTGCGGTGATCAGTACGAGTCTCGACAACACGATCGAAACATGGAACCGTGGGGCCGAGCAGATCTACGGGTATTCGGCGGAGGAGGCGGTCGGCAAGCCGATCTCGATGCTCATTCCCCACGACCGGTGGAACGAGTTTGAGGAAATTCAAGGGCGGCTGCAACGTGGGGAACAGGTCGATCAGTTCGAAACCGTCCGGATTGCAAAGAACGGCCGCCGGATCGATTCGTCGTTAATGATCTCGCCGATTCGCAGTCCCGAAGGAATGACGATCGGCTACTCGGTGCTTGCGCGCGATGTGACACAGCGCAAGCAGACCGAGGCGGCGCTACAGGAAAGCCAGCGTCAATTATCAACGTTGGTCAGCAACCTTCCCGGAGCCGCCTATCGATGTCGCCACGAAAATGGCTGGCCGACGGAATTCATTAGCGATGGCTGCCAGGATCTGTGCGGCTACGCATCGGCAGACGTTATGGCTGGCAGTCCCAAGTGGTTTGATATGATCATCCCCGAAGACACGCAATCGGTGTGGGATCAGGTGCAGGCAGCCCTTGTGAAGAAACAACCGTATCAGGCGGTCTATCGAATTCGGCATCGCGATGGGCAACATCGGTGGATGTGGGATCACGGTCGAGGCGTCTGGGATGCAAACGGCAAGCTGCTGGCGTTAGAGGGGCTGATCACCGACATGACGGAGTTGCAAAACACCCGCGAGCAACTTGTTCAATCGGAACGTTTGGCCACGATTGGGCAGATGCTAACCGCGATCGCACACGAAAGCCGCAATGCATTGCAACGCATCCAAGTCGGCGTCGAGATGCTTGAGTTCGAGATCGCCGAGGGGAGTGAAGCGAGTCGCGATCTCCAAAAGATCGCCAACGCCAAAGACGCACTGCATTGTCTGTTGGAGGAGCTACGCAATTATGCAGCACCGATTCACCTGGAACGCTCGCTGCGGACGCTCAGTGGGATCTGGAGAAGTGCGTGGAGCCAACTCGATTCGGCCCACGCCGACCGCGACGCCAAACTTATCGAACCGATCAACCGTGTCGACCCGTTGTGTGACGTCGATGGGTTTCGGATGGAGCAGGTGTTTCGGAACCTTTTCGAAAACGTCCTTGCGGCTAGCAGCGACCCGGTTCGAATTCATATCGAGTGTTCCATCGTAACGCACGATCGCGCGCTCGGAGTGTGCGTATCGGTCCGAGACAATGGTCCGGGGCTGACGGCGGAACAGCAAACGAAAATTTTCGATGCGTTTTTCACCACGAAGTCAAAGGGAACGGGATTGGGCATGGCAATTGCTAAACGAATTATCGTCGCCCACTCCGGCACGATAACCGCGGGAAACAGTGATGCCGTGGGAGGGGCCGAATTCAAGATCACGCTGCCCCTTGAAGGACCCTATTGATGACCAAAGTTCTGCGAATCGTCGTCGCCGACGACGAGCCGGAAATTCGAGACTATTTCCGGCGCATCCTGCCTCGCTTTGGGCATGAAGTCGTGGGCATCGCTGAAAATGGTCGAGATCTTGTCGATTTGTGTCAACGGAACCAACCCGATCTGGTGATCACCGACCTCATGATGCCCGCAATCTCGGGGCTCGAAGCGATCGCAGTAATCCAAACGACGCTTCACATTCCCATAATCGTGGTCTCCTCTTCCGACAAACCGGATGACACAATCGGCACAAAGATCGCCGAATTCCTTGTTAAACCGATCCGAAGCGGCGACCTTCGGGCGGCTATCGAACGCGCCCTTTCCGCCGTCTGACCCCCAACGGAGACGCATCCTGAGAATCGCAATCTCCAGCCGCTGTTTGCTCCGACGGGCATGCATTTCCCACCTGCGCTTCCCGACGAACGTCGCGTTTAATATTCATGCCAAGTTTCGACACTCTGATTCTGATCACTGGCATCTTGCGGTGGTTGGGGATTGCATCGAACGCGCTTTCGCCGCCGATGGGATTCCCCGTGCGGCTGCTTTTTCGCGTCGATGCCATGTTGGCGAGATCCGACGGGATCGACAGAATCCAATGCGAAAACGATCGGCTCACCCTGGATCGGATGATTCGTCGGCGTGCCCCTTCCCTCTGGCGACCGAATGCAGTCTGGAGAGGCGGCGAGGACCGCATGCTCCCAAAGCGAACCGATGGAGCGTGACGGAAATCCGATCGTGGAACATCGCAAACAAACGAGTGCATGAAGCCCTTGGCGGACTTCATGGATCAACCGAAGACGACGGTTGGCATTTACCAGAAAACGCCGTAAGGTTCTGACATTGCCAACCCTCGGCCCAATCATTGATAACTTGGAAGTCATAAGGAACGATCGAACGTGTCACTGCCACCGCGCGTAGAACAGAAAGCCGGGACTTCACTGCATGTCAAGCTATTGAGTTTCCTATTCGTCATCGTGCCAATCATTTTGTTGGTGCTGTTTCTTGAGTTTCGTTTTCGTTCGATCGAACAGAACATTCCTTATCAAGAACCCAGCCTTCGCGATGAAGCGAGGATGGAAATCGAGTCGATGCCGTGGCGGCCGGTCCAGGGGCAACGACTCTATGTCCCTGTCTATTCGCACGTTTATCATCAGAAGGGCGAGCCCTATTTCCTGACCGCTACGCTGAACATCCGCAACACCGACACCGAGCACGAGATCGTCGTGACGTCGGTGCGGTACTTCAATACCGCAGGCAAAGAGGTCCGTTCGATGCTGCAAAAACCGCTACGGATCGGACCGCTGGCAGCGACGGAATTTGTGATCCAACGGGATGACAAAGTGGGCGGTAGTGGCGCAAGTTTTATCGTTGAATGGCAAGCGGGAACCGAAGTCAATCAGCCGCTGGTGGAGACCGTCATGATCGATACGCGAGGGCAACAAGGGATCTCGTTTATCGCACGTGCGATCGTGCTCAGCGAGGGACTCCCAGCGCCGTGATCGTCCCATAGAAATACGCCCGAATTCGCTTCCACCCGACCGCTCGCAGCCGCATTGATCGCCATAGGTTGCGACGAGGCGGAGCGGTGCGGGAACGTCGCTGAATCCGCGTCGAGCATCCGATCGCAGACGCCGCGTGCTGCCGCAAAAAAATCAGAGTGATGCGCGCACTTTGTGACCAGGACGCACACCCCGTTGGTTGGATGGTTCCCGGGGCCCCCATTCTCTTTGCGCCGTCAAGAATGCGGATTGGCACAACGATTGCGTTGTTGCAACGACGACACGTTAAGAGGCAACTTCGACGCCCCCATCTCAGGCCGCCCATTCATGAAACGATTTCAGAATATTCTCGTTGCTCTCGATACGCGCAGCAGCTCGCATCCCGCCTTGGACTGGGCACTCTCGGTCGCCGTCCCCAGCCAATCGCGTTTGACCCTTGTCGATGTATTGCCCGAACTCTCGTGGGTGGCGCGGAATGTCGTCCCGAATTCGGAAGCCCACCAGCAACTGATGATCGACGACAAGAAGCAGAAGCTCGAAGAACTCGCCGCTCCGATTCGCGCCCGTGGTCAGGAGGTCACCACAAGAGTCCTGCGTGGCAAGACTTCTCGGGCTCTGTGTGACGAGGTGTTTCATGCCGACCACGACCTGCTGGTGCGTGTCACCCGCGGCATCGACAGCCGCAGTTCCGCCTTCTACGGCACGACGGGCAGTCGTCTGCTGCGAAGCAGTCCATGTGCCGTCGCCCTGATTCACCCGAACTACGCCGCGTCGTCGGGGCGGATCCTCGCCGCGATCGACCCCGCGCGGAACAACCCGGCCCACCAGAAGATGACACGTGAAGTGTTGGACCTGACGAAGTCGCTGGCTGACTTGCAGAACAAGGAAATGCATGTCGTTCACGCCTGGGTCCTGTTCACCCCCACGTTGTTGAAGTCGACGTTTTCCCATAACGACCTTGCTACGTTCCGGAAGAGCTCCGAAGCGGATGTGGCGAAGGAAGTCGATGAAGTTCTGGAACCTTATGGATTAAGCCATCGGGATCCCCGCGTTCATTTGGTCGAAGGACGCGTGGAGGCGGGCGATTCCGTCGCCAAGTGCGCCGATGCGGAGAACGTGGAAATGATTGTCATGGGAACGATGGCCCGTTCGGGTCTTGCCGGCGCCCTGATCGGGAATACAGCCGAACGCGTTCTTGAACTTACAAACTGCTCGCTGTTGACGATCAAACCCGACGCCTTCATTTCACCTGCAACGGGGGCGCACACCGCCACTCCATCCTCGGCTGGGTAAGCAAGGTATCGGCAGCGTCCAAGCCCCTGTTGATCGCAACGCTGCACGCGATGCAACGTTGCGACGCGACCAAGACATCCCAAGGGCAGCGCATGCTTCCCGCATGGGAGCGTGGGGACGATCGCTCGCCGGAGCATCAGATCATGAACGACAAACGAAAGCTTGAAGCACGATGAGCACGATTCAAACGATCGCCGCGTGGCACAGTCTCGACCCCAACGATGCTTCGCAAACGCTCGAGGCATCACACCGCGGGCTGAGCCAAGCGGAAGCCGAGCAGCGATTGGCAAAATACGGCCCGAACCATCTCCCACAGAAGCCCCCTGCGCCGCTGTGGTCGATCGTGCTGCGACAGTTTCGCAGTCCACTGATCTACATTCTTGCCCTCGCGGCGATCGTTTCGGTCGCCATGGGAGACGTTAAAGATGCGGCGTTCATCGTCGGAGTGCTGGCGCTTAACGCGATCATCGGGTCCTATCAGGAATGGAAGGCGGAACAGAGCAGCCACGCTTTAAAGAAGTTGTTGCAAATCCACGCCACCGTGCAACGCGATGGCGAAGTTTGCGAGATCGACGCCGAAAACGTCGTCCCCGGCGATGTCGTTTGGCTGGAATCGGGCAACCGCATTCCCGCCGACATCCGGTTGCTCTCGGCCAATGGACTCGAGGCGGATGAATCGTTGTTGACCGGCGAGTCGTTGCCGGTGACCAAAGACGCGACTTGGATCGGCCCCGAATCGACGCCGATTGCGGATCGACGGAACATGACCTACGCCGGTTCCATCGTGACGCGCGGCCGCGGCAAGGGGTTGGTCGTCGCCACGGGCAGTGCAACCAGCGTTGGGCAGCTTGCGTTGGACCTCCTGAGTGATGTCGGCGGCAACCCGCCGCTGGTCGAGCGGATGGAGCGGTTCACGCGGGCGATTGCTGTCGTCATGTTGGTCGCATCTGCCGCGATTGGAACGTTGGGGGTCGTGTTGGGGGGCTATTCGGTCGGCGAGATGTTTACGTTTGCCGTCGCGTTGGCGGTCGCTGCGATTCCCGAAGGGTTGCCCGTTGCGATGACGGTCGCCCTCGCGGTCGCAACAACACGGATGGCCAAACACGGTTTAATCGTGCGACGCTTGACGGCCGTTGAAGGGCTGGGCAGCTGCACCCTAATCGCCACCGACAAAACGGGAACGTTGACGTGCAACGAAATGACCATTCGCGAAATCCACACGCCCAACGGCGAGGTCTTTCAGGTGACGGGCGAAGGATTCATTCCGGCGGGCGAAGTTTGGTTGGGTGACAAACCGGCCAGGCAAGGTAGCGATGAGACGCTCATCGCGCTCGCCCGCGCGGGCGTACTTTGCAATGAAGCGGACCTGCATCCCCATGCCGGCACGTGGAACTGGCGCGGCGATGCTGTCGATGTCGCGTTCCTTTCGCTGGGGCATAAACTGGGTTGCGAACGGGAGCGAACACTCGATGCGCACCCCCAGGTGAATCAGATCCCCTTCGAATCCGAACACCAATTCGCGGCGGTCTTTAACCGCGTCGACGAGGGGGTTTCGGTCTTCGTGAAAGGAGGCCCCGAACGCGTGCTGGACATGTGCAGCGAAGCGAGCCAAGCGAATTTCGATCGCCAGCAGCTGGAAAATACCGCGACGCAGATGGCCGAACAGGGCTACCGCGTGCTCGCCCTGGCCGATGGTCGCGTCCCCGAAGCGATGGACGAGGAAACGATTCCAGCCAAGCCGACCAACCTGCGTTTCTTGGGATTCGTTGGCATGCTCGACCCGCTGCGACCGGGGGTGCAACAGGCAGTGAAGGACTGCGCCGACGCGGGAGTTTCGGTTTCGATGATCACCGGAGACCATCGCGTCACGGCCTTGGCAATCGCTCGACAGCTCGGTTTGGCCGAAGACGAATCACAGGTCATGACGGGTGAGGAACTGTTGGGCAAGTCGCAGGAGGAGATCGCCGAAGCTGTCGGGCGTGTTCGCGTTTTCGCTCGTGTCGCACCGCGGCAGAAGTTGGACATTGTCGAAGCGGCGCGTAGCGCTGGCCATTTTGTCGCCGTCACCGGCGACGGCGTCAACGACGCCCCCGCACTGCGCGTCTCCAATATCGGCGTCGCGATGGGCAAAAGCGGCACCGATGTGGCACGGGAAGCGGGTGAACTGGTCATCAGCGATGACAACTTTGCCACCATCATCAGCGGTGTCGAACAGGGGCGCGTCGCCTACGACAATATTCGCAAAGTGATCTACCTGCTGGTTTCCACCGGGGCTGCCGAACTGGTGCTGATGACGTTGGCCATTGCAACCGGAACGCCCTACCTGCCATTGTTGCCCGTACAAATTTTGTGGCTGAATCTGGTGACCAACGGAATTCAAGACGTCGCGTTGGCGTTCGAACCCAACGAAGGGGGCGTGCTGAAACGCAAACCTCGGTCGCCTTCGGAACGCATCTTTGACCAATTGATGATCGAACGAACGATCGTCGCGGCGGTTGTCATCGGCGGGATCGGATTCTTATCGTTCCGATGGTTCCTGCCCGAAGGAGCAACCGAGGCGCAAGCCGCATCGGCTCGCAATGCTTTGTTGTTGCTGTTGGTTCTGTTCGAGAACGTTCATATCGGCAACTGCCGTTCGGAAACCAAATCGGCGTTCGCCTTGTCGCCGCTGAGAAGCCCGGTGCTGCTGGTGGGAACGCTCACCGCGTTCACCATTCACTTCGTCGCGATGCATACAAGTTTAGGGCAATCGCTGCTTGGTGCCGAACCACTGCCGCTGCAGCAGTGGGGCGTGTTGCTGTTGCTGGCCCTGACGATTCTGCCCGTGATGGAATTGCACAAATGGAGCTGGGCGAAACGCCATCCAACGACGTAGACTAATCGTGCGTCGTGGCCGCATCCACTCGCTACCGCGGGAAGCGTCCGACGTGACGGCACTCGAATTTACCGCGACGAGACAGGGAGACCCTGCAATGCGTTTACGCGTGATCGCTACCGATTATGATGGGACGATCGCCATCGATGGCGTTCTCGATCCGAGGGTTCGCGAGGCCATTGGCAACGCGCGGCGCCGCGGCGTGTTGGTCGTGATCGTCAGCGGACGGATCCTTTCGGAACTTCGCGAAGTCGCCGGCGACCTCGATTTCGTCGATGGCGTCGTAGCAGAAAACGGCGCGGTGATCGCGCTACCTAACGGCTACACGACCCTGCTGGGACGGTCGCCCGATGTCGCGTTGTTAAGTGAGTTGACGCATCGCGGAATCGACTTCAAAGTCGGTCGGTGTGTTGTTGAAATGGATGCGGAGTTCGCCGATGTAGCGATTGAGTTGATCCGCAGTCTTGAACTGCCACTGGCGATTACGTTCAATCGCGGGCGGATGATGTTGCTGCCCGCGGCGGTCAGCAAATCCAGTGGCCTGCGCGAGTTGCTGAACACACTTGGGGTTTCAATCCACAATGCGATTGGCATTGGCGACGCGGAGAACGATCATGAATTGTTGTGCACGTGCGAGCATGGTGTCGCGGTCCAGTGGGGGTCGGCTCGGCTTCGAGAGATCGCCGATCACGTGATCGAAGGAGATGGTCCAGCGGCCGTCGGCGACTACATCGATCGGATCTCCGCCGAGCTGCGATTGCCTGCTTCGAGGATCAGCCACCGCAAGTTGATCCTCGAGGATTCAGAAGGGCATGCGCCGTTCCAGATCGGCCTGCGCGGCCGCAGTGTGTTGGTGGCGGGAGATACCCGCAGCGGTAAATCATGGCTGGCCGGACTGTTGATCGAACAGATGATCCTTCAAGGCTACACGGTTTATGTGTTCGATCCCGAAGGGGACTACAACAATTTGGCTTCGCTGCCAAACACGGTCGCGCTCGGCGGCGGACGCCTGTTGCCGCAGGGAGAGGATTTGACGGTTTTGCTTCAGCAAGGCCTCAGCGTCGTGTTGAACCTCTCGCATCTCAATCACGCCGAAAAGACGGATTACATCCACCGTCATCTTGCCATCGTCGCCGCCCATCGCCGTGAACGGGGCTTCCCGCATCGCATCTTGATCGACGAATGCCACTACTATTTCGATGACTCCCAGAGCCAAACGCTGCTCGACACGGAACTCGACGCCTACACTTTGGTGACGTACCGTCCCTCGCTGTTGCCCAAGAGTGTGTTGCAGCAAATGGAGGTCGTTGCGGTCACGCGACTCTCCGAACGCGAGGAGGTGGATGCGGTGCGGCGGTTGGGTGTCGAAGCGATGGGGGACGTGGCTGGCGATGCGCACCGTTGGTACGATCAACTCAGCAGCCTCGGGATCAACGAAGCCGCATTGCTTCCGCCGACGGACGAAGCCGAAGGCAAGGTGCGTCGATTCTTCGTTGCCCCGCGGCTGACGTCCCATGTCCGGCACTGCACGAAATATTCCGACATGCCCGTGGCGAAGGGACGCGAGTTTGTCTTCACCGATCACGGACGTCCCGTGGGATCGTCCGCCGCAACGCTCCAAGAACTTGTCGATGTGATTCCGAAGGTTCCTCCCAGGATATTGTCCCGTCACTGTCGACAGCACGACTTCTCCCGTTGGATCGAAACATTGTTCGCCGACCACGATCTGGCAAGCGACATCCGGCATCTGGAGTCGACGTGCTGTCAAAATGGAACGATTGACGAATTTGTCGATGGCGTCTGCAAGGCGATCGAAAGTCGCTATCCCTCGCGCCATGCCGCGTCAAACCCCGGCGCGACGTTCCCTGCCGGATGAGCCTCCCAATCGAACCCTCCGCGCATTCGCACGCCCTCCGAACGCATGTTCCCATTCCGTCGCGGCCGCTTCGTTGTCGATGGCCGCCCTTAAGTTTGCCGCTGGCAGCACGGCATCCCGAATCACCCTCGACCAGGAAGAATACCATCCCCGAAACAACCGTTCGCCTCGCCAAGCAATGTGGGCCGGGTTGCCCTACAATGCACGTTGCGAAACGCCGGGCCTGCTAACATTCCTTCCATTCCGACGAGCCGACCGATGAAACCACTGCGAATCTGGATCACCGTGATATTGGCGGCGTCGACTTGCGATCTGTTGGGGCAAGAGGTTCCGCTGTCGCCCGACTGTGTCATGCGGTTTGCCAACGTGGAAGAGGCCGAGGCGATTCTGGGAGCCGAGGATGCGTTCACGCGTCGCATGAGTCGATTCGACTTACAAAGTCGCCTTCACACGCAAGCCGAAGTCCGATCCGCCGATTATCTTCGTGCCGCGATCGACGACATCCAACCGTGGTCCGATGCGTCGATTGAGACGGTGCTACCAGCGGCGGAACAACTGGGGCGGCGTGTCCGCGAATGGAAGCTGCCCCTGCCCGAAGAGGTCCTTTTAGTCTGCACCGCGGGCACCTGTGAGGCCGGTGCGCCCCATACACGCGGCAACGCGATTGTTTTGCCCGAACAGCGTCTTGGTCGCCGCCAGGAGGATCTGCCGCGCTTGCTGGCCCACGAATTGTTCCACATCGCATCGCGTCAATCGCCCGAGTGGCGCGATCAAGTCTATGCCACGATCGGTTTCCAACCATGCGACGAGGTTCGGTTATCCGAGGCCTATCGCGATCGCCGGATCACCAATCCCGATGCGCCAATCGTACAGCATTACATCACCGTCACCGTCGAGGACGAACAAGTCCAGGTAGCTCCCGTTCTACTGGCCAATATCGCGCAATACGATCCCAGCCGCGAAGCCTCTTTTTTTGCATACCTGCAAGTCAAATTCGTGCAATTGCAGCAAGAACAAGCGCGTTGGACACCACGTTTCGAGGAAGATGGAACCTTGGTCGGCTATCCGATCTCCGCGTTGGACGATTTCCTGACACAGGTGGGAACCAACACCAAGTATTTGATCCATCCCGAAGAGATCCTGGCGGACAACTTTTCTTTTCTGGTGACGGGCAAACAGGTTGCGATGCCCGAAGTGATCGAACGGATCGAAGCGTTGCTGACGGAACCGTGATGCCGATCACGTTGAGAATCCGCCGTTAGTTTTCCAACGCAAGGATGATATGGTTGGCGGCTTGATCGATAGTCTCTTGCGACGTCGTCCAGCCGACGCTGACACGAATCGTGCAGGCGATCTGTTGTTCGGTGAGTCCAAACGCGACGAGGCTGCGCGTCATCCAGTCCTGAGGTTGCGGGCACCGCGGACGGCAAATGACAAGGTCCGACGTGGCTTGGTTAAATTGATTCGAGACCCGAATCGGCAAGGTGATCAGCGACGTATTCGGCAATCGGGAAACCTGATCTCCCCACACGCGAGGTGTCGGCGCGACGGACTGTTTAATCCGTTGTTCAAATCGGTCGCGCAGTGCAGCCATCGTCTCGGTGGCATCTTCGGCACCACGAGCGGCCATTCTGGCGGCCGCTCCCAGACCGATCTCTCCCGTGATGTTTCCCGACCCGGGACGCAGTCCCATCTCCGACGCTTCGCCGTACAGGATCGGCGACAGCTTCAGGCCACGGCGGACGTACAACGCTCCGATTCCCTTGGGCCCATACATTTTGTGGCCGCTGATCGCGATCGTGTCGGCGCGTAGCGATCCGGTATCGATCGGCTGTTTGCCGGCGATCTGAGCCGCATCGCAGTGCAACAGCACTCCGCGGGCGTGGCAGATGTCGGCGACTTGTCGAACCGGCTGCAACACGCCCGAAATACTGCACGCCGCTTGCAAGCAGACCAGCACGGTGTCGGGCTGCAACATCGCTTCCAATTGTTCCGGATCGACGCGTCCGGTGGAATCGACGTCCAAATATTCGATATGCCAGCCATCGAACTGCAACGAATTCGCAGCGGCGATCACCGAATCGTGCTCGGTGGCCGAAACGATCACGCGGCCGGGCGGCTTGCCGGCATGCTGCCAAGCGCGACAGACACCCAGGATGGCGAGATTGTTCGCTTCGGTTCCGCCCGATGTAAAGACGACCTCAAACGGATCGCAGCCCATCAGATTGGCAACCTGTTCGCGTGCCGTATCGACCAATTCTCCCAACGCCAGGCCCGCGGGATGCTGTTGCGTAGGTAACAGAAAATGTTCGTCCCAAAACGGTTGCATCGCTTCGCCGACCGAAGGAGCCAGCGGAGTGGTCGTGTTAAAGTCTAGGTAGATGTGTTTCACGGGCTCGACCTCGTCAGCCAAATAGCGATGCAAATCGGGGCCGATGCATTCGACCCGATCGCCCCATGTTAAGATGGTGCGATTCGGGGAACGTTGCGGCTGCGGGAAGCGGAGGCAGAATAGGCAAAACAGCGGCTCGATTGTGCCGATTGCAGCAAATGGTCAGACAGCCGATCGGCCCGCCACAGGGCCACGATCGGCGATCGCCTGGTCGATCCGCTGCCGCTGGTCAGGCGTCAGCCGCCAAGAGAGGGCCGCCGCCGATTCGGTGATTTGATACGGCCGTTTAGCACCGCACAGGGCCGCGGTAATGCCGGGGTGATGGATCGTCCAATTGATCACCAAGTCCGAAACGCTGCGACCGATCTCGATCGCCAGCCGCCGCAAGGTGTCGACAAAGTCTTGGTTCTTCTGCCACTGCTCCCCTTGAAACATCGGATACTTGGCCCGTCCGTCGCCGGGAGCAAATTGATGATCGCGGGGCAATTTCCCGGCCAACAACCCCTTCATCAAGGGCCAGTAGATGATCACCGACGCGCCATTCGCTTCGCACCAGGGGACGATATCCTGCAGGATTTCCCGCTGCAGCATGTTGAAATGCGGTTGCACAGCGGAAATCGGGCAGACGGCCTGAAAGGCTTCCAATTGTTCGACGTTGAAATTCGAAACACCCACGCTGCGCGTCTTGCCTTCGTCCATCAGACGTTTCAGTTCGCCCGCCGATTCGGTCACCGGAACGTTGGGATCGGGGCCGTGAAGGTACAGCAGTTCGACGCGATCGGTTCCCAGCCGCTGCAGGCTTTCGTCACACTGCTGGCGAAGCGTCGCTGGCGAAGCGTCTTGAACGCGTTGCCCTTGGGAATCCCAAGCGATCCCTCCCTTGGTCGCGATCACGATTTGGTCTCGTCGATCTCCCAAACCGCGGCCGATCAACCGCTCGCTTTCGCCCTGGGCACCGTAGCAATACGCGGTATCAAAAAAGTTGATTCCGGATTCCAACGCGGCGTCGAGTGTCGCCAAGCTGTCGGTATCATTGACATCGACGCTGGTCATCCCCGCGATCGGCCAGCATCCCATCGCCACGGGGGAGATGCGGATATCGGTTTGTCCCAACGCGCGGTGTTCGACTTCTGTCATCGTTCGATTGGCTCCCAAGATCTATGTCACGAGCCTTCGCACCTGGCACATCCACTGGGCAAACGCTTCGAACTCGCTATAACGGTCGACCTGGGTATGTTATCGCTTGTCACCCGCATTGCGAAGCGGTTTCAAGATCCCTCGCCAATCGAGCATGTCGGAACCTACGGTATGGAGTTTCCGATCCGCGACTTTCCAGACGCCGCCAGCCGCGCGTCGTTGCCGTCACCGAACCCACAGAGTTTTCCGATGCGTCCCTTGCTAACCTTGATCAGCCTCTCGCTCCCCTCTTTGCTTTTCGCACATCCAGGGCACGGTGCTGTGGCTAGCGAAACCCGTCCGATGGTTCACTATCTCACCAGCGGATCACACGCGGGTTGGGTTGCAGTGATCGCGGTCGCTGCAATCGCAGTCTACTTTTTGTTGCGTAGCCGTCGCGCCGCAGGACGACGCGCCTAGCAAACTAGCGACGATCGACCATGAAGCTGCCGTTGTCGGCGACATTGAACAGCGGTCGGTAGTAGTCGCGGCCGCCTGCGATCCGGCCGCCGGGAGTCCAAACAAACGACATTCCCATGTTCCAGCCTTCTTGCTGATTCCCATTGGCGTTGGAACCATCGTCGGGAATTAAGTAATCGAAACCGGTTCGCAGTGCCAGGCAGCGGCCCATTGGCACGTCGAAGGATGCACCCAAGATCACATCGGAAGAGCCGCTGAAGCCGACGTTTCCTTCCACCTCGACTCCATTGCCCATGGTGCGGCGATGGAAGAAGCGATACTGATCGGTCGCCAGGAAACCCGCTTCCGTTGTCGTGGTCAGCCCCGCGTCGTCAAGCAATTGAGCGACCGAACCGCTGGTCTGCGTGCTTTGCGACATCCGGAAACCGAACTCATTGACCGGCGACACCTTCCAGCTCAATTCGCCGCGAATCTGCAGCAGATCGACATCGTAGTACCATTGATCGCTCAGATAATCGACCACGACACCACCTTGCCATCCACAATCGACACGGCGATAGACACCGCCGGTCAGGAACAACTGGGTTCGTTCATCGGTCGTAAATTCAGCACCGCTCAAGTTGCTCTGCGTCGCTCGCAAACCAAACTGCCATCCGAATTCACCGCAGCCGATGAAATACAGCGGTCGGCCCAGGTTGAAACCTTGATGGAAGCCGAAGCTGGCCGATCCGTCGCGTTGCCCGGCGGTGTTGCCCGAGGCAAAGTTCGGTGGTCCCTTGAAGCCTTGCACGCCGACGAAGAATTCGGTTCGACGCCAGTCCCACCAACCAAAGGGATCGCAAGGACCACAGCCTGGTTCGATGCAAGCATTGCACCCGCAACCGATGCCACAAGCATCGCCGGTGCATCCCGCCCCTTCAAAACCACAGCTCGGTTCAAAGCCGCACGCGGGTTCAAATCCACAGCCCGGCTCGTAAGCCATGCCGATTCCGCCGCTGCACGAATCGCAACCACACGATGGACCTGCCTCGACGTAACCGCCAACGTCCCCTGGGATGTAATGTTCGTTGTATCCGACTTGCCGAACGCCCAACCAATTGGGCGATTGAGACTTCGGTGCTGGACGACGTACCGCCGCGGAGGCCCGCGCTTTCGCAGCTCCCGTGCCGATGGCTGCCGGTTGCGGCGCAGTCGCATACTGGCGATTGGCGCTCACCGCACGCTGCGGCTGAGAAACCAAGGTCTCCGCCTTCGGATCGGTTTCCACCACTTGAGTTGCGGCGACAGGCTGGACCGGCGGATTCGCTTCCGGCACCCAGGTCTGTTTCGGTTTGACCGGTGCACGCAAACGATTCGTTGGAATCGATTGATCCTCGGCAACCGCCGAGAGATTCGTTAGAATCATGGCACTTGCCAAAGCAAGCAAACATGAGATCCGAGCGGGCGTGTGAGACGTCTTCATAATTAGGAAACCTAAAGTTTCGACCTCCGAGCGTGAGCGCATGCCGCTGCAGTTCGCTGGAATGATAGAAATTCGTATTTGTACTATCGGACCCGCAAACTCTTCCCGATCAGTCAAATCGTTAAAATCATCAAGAATCGCCTAACCGGCAAACTTTCACATTGGAAGCGCCATCGCATGAGACTTGCTAGGACTTTCGTTCAAGTTGCCATCGTCACAGGGACACTCGCCTGTGGATTGCAGGCGCACGACGAAACCATCCAATCGCAGGACCAACACCCACGCCACCCGCTAGCATTCACATCCGCAAACGAAAGCAAGTTTAGGGTCGCCCAGCACCTGCCGGGCGTCTGGCGAAGCGGCGGCGGCGACGATCGGAATTTGTTCGTCCGCGATTCCAATCGGCCCCGCGAACCGCGGAAGCGTCCGCGGTGCATGGCGTTGCTTGCTGGCGACGACCATTTCATTGGCAACACTCCAACGTGGGAGAACGACCGGATCGAGGCGGCGGGCGCGACGCCACAGCCTTCAACGTCCGGCCGTCTCGAGATCTCGATGAGCGTCGTCGTCGTCGACGCGGCCATAAACATCTCCAAGACCGACACCGATAGCAAACAGATCAACCCGTTGATCCAGGCTTAGTCCGCCCGCGTCCTCAACCGCTTCCATCCCCCACTACGATCGGAACCCCAAACGATGCGAAATACTTCTCGAAACCTCGTGCTGCTGTTTGCGCCCTTGGCCGTCGCAATGACGTTTGCCCCAGACGCCGTCGCGGCCGACCGCCCCAATATCGTTGTCTTCCTGGTCGATGACATGGGCATCATGGATACGTCGGTCCCCTTTTTGACCGACGAACAAGGGGAGCCGAAACGCTATCCGTTGAACGACTTTTACCGAACTCCCAACATGCAACGATTGGCTCAGCAGGGAATTCGTTTCAACCAGTTCTACGCGATGAGCGTGTGTTCGCCGACGCGGATCTCGATCATGACCGGCCAAAACGCCGCGCGCCATCGCGCGACCAATTGGATCAACCCTCAGAAAAACAATGCCGGTCCGCACGGCGCCCCCGACTGGAACTGGATCGGCCTGACTCCGCAAGACGTCACGTTGCCGGGGATCTTACGATCCCAGGGTTATAAGACGATGCACATCGGCAAGGGGCACTTCGGTGCAGCGGGACATCCAGGATCCGAACCGTTGAACCTTGGTTTCGAGATCAACGTCGCCGGGGCTGCGTTTGGTGCCCCAGGCAGCTACTACGGCGAAAAAGACTACGGCCAACAAACACGACGCAAGCATCACGCCGTGCCCCATTTGGAAAAATACCACGGCACCCAAACGTTCCTGACCGAAGCGTTGACGTTGGAAGCGAACGCCTTGGTGAAGCAAGCAGCGAAGCAGGAAGAACCGTTTTATCTCTACTTCGCACACTACGCCGTCCACGCGCCGTTTGATTCGGATCCCCGGTTCGCCGCCAACTACAAAGACTCCGGCAAACCCGAAAACGCGCAAGCGTTCGCCACCTTGATCGAAGGGATGGATAAATCGCTGGGCGACCTGTTGGACCAGCTGGAAGCGTTGGGGATCGCCGAAGAGACGCTGGTCTTCTTTTTAGGAGACAACGGCTCCGACGCCCCCCTTGGCGATCAGCACGAGGTCGCCTGCGCCGCGCCGTTGCGCGGCAAGAAGGGAGCCCATTACGAAGGCGGGATGCGCGTGCCGTTTATCGCCGCCTGGGC
The DNA here is from genome assembly GCF_007753095.1 of Rosistilla carotiformis. Taxonomy (NCBI): domain Bacteria; kingdom Pseudomonadati; phylum Planctomycetota; class Planctomycetia; order Pirellulales; family Pirellulaceae; genus Rosistilla; species Rosistilla carotiformis. Next base: position 3,295,339 of record NZ_CP036348.1, on the reverse strand, counting down.
GAAACCGGATGCCTCCCGTCCGATGCAACAACGCTTGCAAATTCCCGCCGGCAAAATCCAAAGCCAAGTCGCGGCGGTTCAGGATCTGTTCCCGACCATCCTGGACGTTGCTAACGCTTCGGGTCCCGAGCGCCACATCGTCGACGGTCTGCCGCTGCAGACGTTGTTGACTGGCAAACCCGATCCGCAACGGAAGGAACAGTTTCTAATGCACTATCCTCACGGACCGCATCGCAGCAATTATTTCACTTCTTGGCGCGATGGCGATTGGAAAGTCGTCTATCACACGTTGCCCGACGAGAAAACAACCGGCGGTTTCATTCAGTTCGACGACGGCCATTTCCAGCTGTTCAACCTCGCTAGCGACCCGTTTGAATCGACGAATCTGGCGCAATCGCATCCGCAGGAACTGAAACACATGATGCAAGGATTGATCGCTCAGCTAGCAGCTCACGACGCGCTCTACCCAGTCGACGACGCAGGCAACGCGCTGCGCCCTCAGCTGCCTTAGCCGATGCGTTTGCCACGCCGCCCGCAAATGCTTGCATTCAAGAAAGGCGAGTCGCGCCCGCCCTGGCGGCGCGTGATTTGAATTCGCCCGTGACTTGGTCGCCCAAGTTGTGTATGACGTTGCCTGGCGGACAGAACCGGACGCGGGTAAAAGGTTCCGCGGCGCAAAGGCTTGGAAAACGTTGATGACACGGATCGATCGATATTTGCTGACAACTTATTTGCGGACCTTGCTGATTTGTTTCTGCAGCTTGTCCGGGATTTTTGTTGTCTTCCATGCCTTCAATAACATGGAAGAGATCGCCGCGTACGCGCGCCGGCAAGGCAGTTTCGTCGACGCCCTCGTCAGTTACTACGGGCCGTTTTTGCTAGCGATCTTTGACGCCACCAACGCGATCCTGGCGGTCTTTGCCTTGGTCTTTTCGGTGGGGGCGTTGAAACGCAACGGCGAGCTGACAGCCTTGCTTGCGGCGGGGCTTTCCCACGGAAGGATCCTCCGCCCGATGTTGATTGCCGCGTTTGTCGTGATCGTGATCGCCGTGATCAATCGCGAACTGTGCATGCCCAACTGGAAAGACCAACTGGGGGCCAAGGCACAAGATCTCGACGGCCAACTGGTCCGAACGCTCAAGCCCAGCTACGACCGGATGACCGGCATTCAATTTCACGGCCGCGGCGTGATTGTGATCAAAAAAGAAATCGTTGCTCCCGCGCTGATGATCCGGTCGGAAATGCCAGGCATGGGAACACAAATTGTCGGCGAGCTGGCTGTTTGGCAAGACGCATCGGACCAACATCCCGATGGCTACCTCCTCAACGACGTCACTCAGCCTCAAGAGATCGACACGATCCCATCGTCCGGATTCGGCGGCAAGCAATTTGTGCTCACGCGAGCCGATAATCCGTGGCTGGAACCGGGGCAATGCTTTGTCGTTTCCAACATTGAATTCGAACATCTGGTGTCCGGAGCGCAAACCGATCGGCTGTCATCGACGCTGCAATTGGTCCGGAACATCCAAAACCCTAGCGTCTACTCGGGGCCCGATGCCGAGGTGCTGCTGCACACACGCATCGTTCGCCCTTGGTTGGATATCAGCCTGGTGTTGTTGGGACTTCCGTTGGTTGTAACACGAGGCGATAAGAATTTGTTTGTCGTTGCCGGTTGGGGACTGGGACTGATCGCCATGTTCTTCTTCGTCAAAACGGTGTTCAGTGGCCTCGGATCCAGCGAGACCCTGATCTCGCCGGCAATGGGCGCTTGGGGACCGATCATCGTCTTCGCTCCCATGGGTTACAGCCGTTGGAAGGCTGCGGCGAGAACATGACGCCGGACGAGATCTCGGTCGTCATCCCTGCGCTCAACGAAGCGGAAAATATCGAGCGCTGCGTGGCGTCCGCCGCAGCCGCTGGGCAGGTGATCGTTGTCGATGGCGGCAGTGACGACGCGACGTTGCAGATCGCGGAAGCGGCCGGTGCGACGGTGATCAGGAGTCCCGCGGGGCGAGCGATGCAGCAGAATGCGGGTGCAAAAGCCGCCACGGGGAAGACGCTTCTGTTTCTGCACGCCGACAATCATCTCGCCCCGACGGCGATCCATCAGGTCTGCGATGCAATGACGCAGCATCCCGAGCGATGGTGGGGCGCGTTGGGGCAACGCATTGAAGCGGCCGGATTTGCGTTCCGTTTGTTGGAACATGGCAATGCGTGGCGAGTTCGCTGGCGCGGATTACCGTTTGGCGACCAAGCGATCTTCGTGCAGCGGGAGCGGTTTGATGAGGTCGGGGGATTTCCCGACGAACCGATCATGGAAGACCTGATCTTGTCGCAGCGATTGCGTCGGATCGGTCGGCCGCTGCTGCTGCCCGGGCCGGTTTACGTCGATCCGCGGCGTTGGCAACAGATGGGCGTGCTGCGGCAGACGTTCCGAAACTTCGGCTTGCAGATCGCCTTTGCGTTGGGCGTTAGCCCGCAGCGGTTGCGTTCGCATTACGCCAACCACGCGGACTCGGATTCGCCCTCAGGCCGCGCGGCGAAACGCTGAGCGGCCTTGAACCTTTGCGATCACCGATCGCTTACGCCAACAATTCGCTCTTCAGCTTTGTCAGCAATGCGACCGCGGCACCGATCTCCTTGAGCTGACGCTCGGGTTCGGCGGGGATCTCGCGTTCGATCGTCAACGGTCCGGTGTAACCGATTTCGTTCAGCGTTTGCAGGTACTTCCGCATGTCGACTTGGCCTTCGCCCAGTGGCACTTCCGCACCCCAGGTTTCGCCCGGCTTGTCGCTCCAGGTGCCATCTTTGCAGTGGACGCTGCGGACGAACTTGCCAACTTTCTGCAGGGCCGGGATCGGTTCGCCCGTACCGTACAGGATCATGTTGGCCGGGTCGAAGTTGACGAACAGATTGTCGCGATCGACGCTGGAGAGGAACTGCAGCAGACCGTCAGCGGTTTCCTGACCGGTCTCCAAGTGAACGCGTTGGCCGTTGTTGGCCGCGTGATCGCAGAGGTCACGCATCACGGTGACGATCCCTTCGTAGGCGGGATCGGTTGTTTCGTGCGGGACAAATCCAAGGTGCAGGGCGACGACGTCGCACTCGATCATCTTGGCAAAGTCGGCGATCTCTTTCATCTCTTGGAGCCGCGCCGCGCGTGTCGCTTCGGGGACCAGCCCGACAGTTTCCACAACGGTCGGGATGTCGGCGTAGCTTTCCCCTTCGAAGCCGCCGAAGACCGCTGTCAATTCGACCGACATCTCCTTCATCTGACGAAGTAATTTGTCAGCGTTGGCTTGGGTTCGCGTTTCCGCTGCCGGTGCGTGCAATTGAATCGTTGGAACGCCCAACTCTTTAATCACTTCCCAACGAACACCCAAGCCTGCATCGACCGATGCAAACACTCCGATTGGCCACTTTTCCACGTCTGTTTCCTTTCAAAGGTCAAATCGCCCCTTCGCGTCCAACATCAAACGCGGGTCTGCCCTGTTGTAACAGAGTCGACGGGCAGAGAACAGCATTGCTAGCGGTTCCCCGGCCATCTGGAGTTTGCCGCGTCGCAAAGATAGGCCGTCACAACCGGTCGGTTCACCTCAAGCCGCAAAGTCGGTGCAACCGATACAAACTAACGCGGCGGCCCTCTTTGGATCGCTGATAACCCTTTTATCTGATGCGATCTCATGCCATCCGCTGCTAGCCGCTCGCAACGCCATTCCGCCCATCCGCTAGGGATGCGCGCCGGGCTGCGCGATTGGGCTGCCGACTGGGGCAAGATCGTTGTGTCGGGCGTCAGCACAGTTGGCGGAATCGCCAACTTTACGCTGCAGATGCTGCGTTGGATCTTCACGTCGCTGCCGCGACGGGAAACGATCCTGCCAAACTTCTACCAAGTGGGCGTGTTGAGCCTGCCGGTGGTGGCGCTGACCGGAACCTTCATCGGAATGGTCTTGGCCGAAAACAGCTACTACCAATTTCAATCGATTGGTTTGGAGAGTCGTCTCGGCGGCGTGATCAACATGACCCTGGTCCGCGAACTGGGGCCAGTCCTCGCGGCGACGATGTTGGCCGGCCGCGTTGGCAGCGCGATGGCGGCGGTTCTGGGTACAATGCGAGTCACCGAACAGATCGATGCTCTGGCAACGATGGGTGCCGATCCGATCCATTATCTGGTCGTACCGCGGTTCTTGGCCTGCATCATGTTGATTCCGGCTCTGACGATCATGGCCGATTTCATGGGAATCGTCGGCGGCTATTTTTACAGCGTGGTCATCCTCGGGATCGACCATGCGGCCTATTTGAATCACTCGCGTCAATTTGTCACGGGATTTGATCTGTTCACGGGGATCTTCAAGAGCCTGTTTTTTGGCGCGGTGATCGCCGTGGTCAGCTGTTACCGCGGCTTCCAAGCCGAAGCGGGAGCCGAGGGCGTGGGCAAAGCGGCGACGGCGGCTTTTGTCCATTCGTTTGTCATGATTCTGGTGCTCGATCTCGTTTTGGGACGTTTGCTGAACATGGTCTATTTCGCATTCTGGCCATCGGGAGTTTCCCTGCTGTGATGGAATCGACGACCGAGACAATCGAAATCCCGAGCGAACCGCCGGAGTCCCATTTTCTGCTCGACGCCCAGGATCTGCACGTCCAAATGTCGGGGCATCACGTCCTCAAACGGATCAACCTGAAGATCCCGCGAGGCGAGACGTTGGCCTTGATCGGCGAGAGCGGATGCGGCAAGACGGTTCTGATGAAGACATTGATCGGCTTGATTCGACCGTCTCGCGGGATCGTCCGTTTCGACGGGCAGAACATCGCCACGATGAATCCTACGCAAACGGTCGAGTTCCGTAAAAAGATCGGTTTCGTTTTCCAGAACGCCGCGCTGTTCGACAGCATGACCGTCGGTCAAAACGTCGCCTTTCCGCTTCGGCAACATGGTGCGGTCGAAGCCGACGAGGTCGAACCGTTGGTCCTGCAGGCGCTTGCCGATGTGGGACTTCCGGATGACATCGTTCGCCGCCGACCAGCTCAGCTGTCCGGCGGAATGCGGAAACGTGTGGGCATCGCGCGGGCCTTGATCCTGCAGCCCGATTTGGTGCTGTATGACGAACCGACAACCGGTTTGGATCCGATCGTGAGCGATGTGATCAACGAATTGATGCTCGGCGTGCGGCGCAAATATCCGGTGACAAGCATCATCGTGACGCACGATATGAACACAGCCCGCAAGGTGGCCGATCGCGTGATCATGCTCTATCCGCGGCGTCGCCTGCAAGACAATGAATCGCAGGTCCTCTTCGACGGTCCCCCGACATCGCTCGAGAATTTTGAAGATCGACGCGTTCGCCAGTTTGTTCGCGGCGAGGCGGGCGAGCGATTGATGGAGATGCGGCAGCGGAGCGACGCGCTTCGCGAATCGCTGATCGAGGATAGCGATGACGACAGCGAAACGACCCCAATCGAATAACAACCTCGCGGCAGGTGGCTGAATGCTCACCGCGAACGACAAGACACGACGCAATTTTTCCAAGTACAAGGTAGTTAGAAGATCATGGACGATCGCAGACTTGAATTCGGCGTTGGCGTATTGGTGCTGGCGGCTATCGGAGTCGCCATCATCTTGATGTTCATCTTCGGTGCCTATCCGGTGCTGTTGAAAAAGGAATATCCGATCACCGCGAACTTCCCCACCGTCGCCGGGATCGATGTCGACACGCCTGTCGTGAAGTATGGCTACCCGATCGGCCGCGTCACCAAAATCCAGCTCGGCGCCGACGGGGTCGACGTGATGATGATGATCGACGCCAAATATCCGATCCACAAAAACGAGATCCCACGGATCGGTTCGCAGCGTCTGGTGACTGGAGAAGCGCGGATCGAGTTTGTCAAAGCCAACGAGAAGCAGTTGTTGGAACTGTTTGATGGCAAGGTGAACAACCCGCCCGACGGGATCTTGCAGCCGATGGAAACTGCGTTCGCACAAGAGTATGTTCCCGAGGATGGTTATTACGTGCGTGTGACCGACGGGGTTTCATCGGATCCGTTTGCGGTGCTGATGAGTCTCGAAGGGGAGTTTCGCGGCACGCTGAAGTCGATCGAAGACGCGGGCAAGTCGGTCGACTCATTGGCTTCGCAATTGGAATCGAACGTCAAAACGCTCTTCAAGGGAGACGGTACGCAGGTCCATCAGATCGCGCAACAGACCTCGCAGACGTTGGAGCAGGTCCGTAAGACGGCGGCGGAAGTCGAATCGATCCTACAAGACACGCAGATGAAAGAGAAGTTGAAGGCGTCGTTGGATCGCTTTCCCGTCCTGCTCGATGATGCGCAAGAGACGATGCATGTCGCTCAACGAGCGATCCAAAGCTTCGAGAACGTCGGCGACTCGGTGAACGATACGGTCAAGTCGGTCGACCGCACGGTTCGTAACATCGAACGCTTCACCACGCCGCTGGCGGACAACTCCGACGAATTGGTCGAAAACGTGATGCGAAGTCTCAACAACCTGGATCAGGTGTTGGTGCAAGTCGCTTACTTTACCGAGCAGCTGAACGAAGGGGACGGCACGATCAAACGCTTGATCGAAGACGACGAACTCTACTGGCAGGTCCGCCGGATCGCCGGCAATATCGAAAACTTGACGGCTCGGGTCCGCCCGATCGTCGACGACGCTCGCGTCTTCGCCGACAAGATCGCTCGCGATCCCGGCACCCTCGGAGTCCGCGGTGCACTCAACCGACGTCCACAAGGAGCGGGCCTGAAGTAAGACTGCAGCGCTGCGGTTCATCGTTTAGCCGCGTGCCCATCGGGCCGCGTTTTGGATGTGGCATCGACGATGTAGGAATTAGCGGCGGGATGTAGTGGACGAGGTTACGAGTCCCTGCGATTTGGTCTTACGAGTCCCAGAGATCTGGTCTTACGAGTCCCAGCGATTTGGTCTTACGAGTCCCAGAGATTTGGTCTTACGAGTCCCAGAGATTTGGTCTGATGCATGCAGAAGGACTCGTAGCCTCGTCCACTACGCCTCGTTGAACGGTATTGCGGTTAAACGACGGGGCTCAGCGAGCAGCCTTAGCGTTTGGGCCGCGCCGTGATGCTCCAGACCTTCGGCGTCCTCACCCTTGGCCGGACCTCGCCGCTGGGGAGCATGATCTGGTCGTTCCACCGCACCGCCGCCGTTGTAACCTGGTTCTGTGGCATCGTGCCGGCGGAGCTCCACATATCGGAGATGGTGTCGTACGCCAGAGCTTGTCGCGGGAAACCTGGGTGGGCGTCCCGAAGCGCGTCGGAGCGATCGAAAAGCGTTCCGTCAGCGCCGCCGAGCACCAGCACTTGGCGCTTCCCCGATCCGGTCGCGGTCCCCGCCATCACGCATCGTGGCGCGGAACGGCGTTTTCTCCAGGTCTGCGTCGTAGGCGCGAATTCCCAAACATCGTCCAGGAATTCGATTCCCTCTGCCCCATCGCGACGACCGCTGATCACATACAGACAATCCTCTTGCCCGTTGTGTTGGGCTACGGTCAAGTTGAACGCGCGACGGCCGCCGGGACACGCCGGATGTTCCCGCCACTGAAACCGCTGGGGATCATCGCGCGCGGACAGATCGAGCGACCATAGATTGTCCATCGCCGAATCGAGCCCGCTTCCGGTCTGTCCCCCGGCGAGATAGATCACGTCGCCGATAAGTGCCGCCTGAGCATAAACACAGGGGCGAGGAAGCTTGGGATATTCGTGTCGCTCGACCTTTCGAGTCTCCGCATTCCAGCGCAACACAAACACATCGTCGAAGATATTCTCCGCATCGTTGCCGCCAATACAGACGATGCCGTCGGAGGTCGACATGGTTGCTCCGTAAGCGATCGGTCGGGGTAGCGTGCCGCCATCGATCCACTGCAACTGCTCGCCCGAACGGACCAGCACATGAATCCGGTCGTGCCAGATTTTGTCGGTCTCCCAAACCGGCAGCGGAAAGTTCGCGCCGCCAGCGACGATCAGCGCGTCGTTGTGGACTCCGGCAAACGGGCCCGCAACCCCCAGTTCGTCTGGCAGATCGGGAAGCGGTTGCCAGTCGAGCGCAATGCCTTCGGTGCGGGATTCATCACCAGGGCAAACCGCCGCAGTGCCAAAGAGCATGGCGCTCACGAGCCAGATGATTCGACAGGAGACCAGGGAAACGCTCATGTCGTCGATCCGATCGCTTGCAAGCCATCGACGCCCACGGCATCGAAGAAGCCGATCGCATCGAGATCGTTGCGCAAGGCATCGCGTTGCGATTGTGTTAGCGTGGCGACGGGCAGCCGGCTGGGGCCGCAATCGTGGCCGATCATCGACATGATCGCCTTTTGAGCACCTCGTGGTCCGTAGGGGATGAACGCTCGAACGATTGCTTGGGACAGCGACTGTTGGCGGCGGGCCTCGTCCAAATCGCCCGCGGCAAAGGCGGCCAATAGACGCTGGTAGATCGGGGCGGCAAAGTTGTAGGTGCTGCCGACGGCGGCTTGCGCACCGGCGCCGAGGCCGCTCAACAACATCTCATCCAATCCCCACAGCAACTGGAATCGGTCGCCGGCAAACTCCAAACAGCTTTGGAATTCAAACACGTTGGTCGACGTGAATTTGATCCCACGCAGCGTCGGGATGCGATCGGCGGCCAGCCGCAAAAAGTCGACCATGCTGCAATTGACGCCGGTCACCGCGGGGATGTGGTAGTAATAGAACGGCAGATTCGGGGCCCCCGCGGCGATCTCTGCCATCGAATCGACAAGCGTCTCCACGCAATCGGGTTTGAAGTAGACCGGACTGACGGCGGAGACCGCGTCGGCACCGATCCGCTGGGCGTGGGCTGCCAGTTCCCGGGCGCTGCTCAAGCTTTCGCACCCCACCTGCACGATCACCGGCAACCGACCGGCGGCCGATTGCACAAACGCTTCGGCAACGGTGCACCGTTCCGTTGCTGTCAGCGACGGACCTTCGCCGGTGCTGCCCAACACATACAACCCCGCGACGTTGTCGTCGACTAAGCGATCGACCATGGCGGGGATTGGGGCAGTATCGACCGTTCGGTCGCCGGCCAGCGGCGTAAAGGTTGCAGCGACCAAGCCCTGCAACGGATCGGTTTTCAACGACATCGATTCACCCGTTACTTGTTGTTTGAAGTCTTGATGTCGTTGGCCATCGCATCGGTTTCGGCAATTTTGAACCGAGTCGAAACGACCGAATGCTTTTCGGGGCCGGGAGCATATTTGACGTAAGTCGTGGCGACGATCGTTCCGTCGGGCAGAAGTTCCACGCCGGGATAACCGCAATCGAGGCGGTTGGAGGCGTAGTTCTGCAGCAGCTTGATCCGATATTGTCCCGGTCGGCCGTTGCGGATGTCATCGTAGGTTCCGACCCAAGCGACGAAGTCGCCGCGGGTGGGGCTGTTGATCGCGACGTCGCGGAACGCGAACACCCAGCGGCCATCTTCCAATTGAACGCCGATGTGTCGATCGCCGGTCAAGCCCCACGATGTGTCGACCGGTTCGCTCCACGTTTCCCCTTCGTCATCGGAGAACATCATCAAACTGCGGCCACGGTGGGTGTTCTCTCGCATCAGGACGCAGATCTGTTTTCCGTCGGGCGATCGCAACGCAAACGGTTCGCATGGGTTCTTCCCTTCCACCGCGGCAACCACGCGTGGTTCCGACCATGTGAGCCCACCATCGTTGGTCACGGTCTGCAGAACGTTCAATGGTGTGCGATCCTTTCCGTCGGGGCCCTTGTGGAAAAACCCAATGTAGCTGCCGTCTTTGCGTTGCAAGACGCTGCTGAATGTCATCACGCAGGGAAATCCAAGTGGCGGCATCTCTTTCCACGTCGCCCCACCATCTTCGCTCATGATGCTAGGCATTCCCGGACCGCCTCGTTTGCCGAGCGCTGCCGACCAAACCCACAGCCGTTCCTTTTTATCGGGACCGACCAACCGGTAGATGCTGGGGCAATTCTGATGGGTCGAAAATCCAGCGGGCAATTGATCGTCGATTCGCGACCAGGTCAGCCCTCCATCGCTGCTCTTGGCCATCGGTCCCGCCGATCCGCCGTGATTGATGCACCAGACCGTGAAGATCGTTTTTCCATCGGGCATCAACAGTGTCGTTGGATGGCCTTGGTAGACCTTGGGTGTTCCCTCTGCGATCACGACATGCCGGTCGGTTTGCTTGGCGATATCGACGATCGGAAGGTTGGGCTTTTCGGCGGCGTGAGCGAGCCCAAGGCCGCTTAAAAGACAGCCTGCAGAAATTAAGAATCGCTGGAGCATGGTGAGAAATCCTTTGTTGGAGATGGGATGCGAGGAGTCGTAGGGAAACGTGGGTGAGGACGCGGCTAAACTCAGCTTATGGGCAAACGACGAACCGCGGAATGAGCACGGCTTTGGCCTAGTCTATTCCAGAGCAAAGTCGATCGTTTGCGAACCGGGTTCGACCACCGCGGTCAAGGTGGACTGGGCATTGAATTTCGCTGGCAGCAGCGGCATCGCATCGCTTGGCGATTGATCCCCTTCCATCGCCGATTCATTGCTGATCGTGACCTTGTGATCCCCCAGCAACGCTCCGGGAGCATCCTTCACAAACAACAATTCATATTGTCCTTGGTCGTCGGTCATTGCAACCGACGGCCGTCCTTCCTGAGGTTGGAATGTCACGACGGCACTGGGGACCGGTCGCCCTTCGTAGGTAACGACGCCGGTGACCGCACCGAGTTCAGGTAGGTTGGATCCGCCGCATCCGACCAACACAAGGGTGAGCAGAGCGGCGGCGAATACAGATCGTTGCGGAGAAACGGATAGCAACATGGCAAGTGAAGGCATGGTAAACCGAAGAACGCGATGGAGGGGGAGGGAGTGAATCGTTGGGCAGAGGGTCGACGGCGACCCTCCTTTTGCCTTACGCGGTTCGTTAGGGCAGTGAGACCGGATTTCCATCCGATTTGTGGCCCAAATATTGATAGACCGTTTGGTCGATGGTTTCGGTGAGGAAGCTGACCGATCCATCGCCAAGCACAAACATCGCGCCGCCGGGATGAAGGCTGGTGAAGGGCTGGTTGCCCGTCCAATTAGTTGCCGACACCAAGGCGGGATCGTTGATGGGGGACGTGACGACGCCAACGATTGTGAGCAACCCGCCACCGCTGCAGGACAAACATTTGTGCGTCCGCGGTGCGCCAGGCCAAACGGCCGCTCCGTAGCCGTCGTCGGTACCGGTGGTGCGTTTTTCTGACGACCGTTCCCCGATAAACAATGTGTTGCTCAATCCATCCAACACGTCGCGGAATGCGACTTTGGCATTGACGCCAAACGCGCCTTCGGGGCGAATCGGCAGCGGTTCGTCTTTGACCCATTGCCGCAAATAGCCGAAGACGGCGGGGTAGTTCGATCGCCCAAAGCTTTCGACGTGCCCGCTCTGGTCCTCACCGATATCCGACGGACAGCGATAGGCGGGTAGAGGTTGATCGACCAATGGATTCAGGTACTGTTCTTTCAAATGCTTTTGCGTGACCTCCAACTGGTCGTACATGTTCTGCGACTCGAGGAATGGAAGAATCAACGCACTCCACGCCCAGCCCGATTTGGCAAAGCGACAGCCGTCGGCGACGCAAACCTTATCGGTTTCGACACTCAGCTGGCCCGTGGGCAAGACCCGATAGGTATCGTGGTAGTTGTGCAATGCCAAACCGATCTGCTTGAGATTGTTAGAGCACTGCATCCGACGAGCCGCCTCGCGAGCCGCTTGAACTGCGGGCAAAAGCAGGCCGACGAGTATGCCGATGATTGCGATCACAACCAACAGCTCGACGAGGGTGAAGCCTAAATGTTTGCGTTTCATCACATGAACCTCAACGGAACTATAGGAAAGTCGAATGAATCTCTTCGTTGTGGACACAACGTCTGGTGGGGCGTCGCGAAACCAAAGTGAAATCACCGGTCGTTTCGCAACAAAAGCTTTTTGCATGCCCGTCGCCCCGCGTTTGAGGTGATGGCATGCGTTTGGAATTCATCAATGCTGCTCGATCTGCCGTTTAGGGCCAGCAGTGCCCGGATAAGCACCGCTGTATTCTAGGTGAAGATCGCGTGGTGACAATTCGCATGTTCCGCAAAAGTATTGGCATTTTCACTACCGCAGATTACGTTGCTTATTGGCTGGTGTGCAGGGAAATGGTTTCAGGCACGAACAGGGCGTGTCTTGTCAACGCGTTGCTGTTTGTGAAGTGGTGGGACGCATGGGATTACAAGACGTGGAGAGACCGGGAAATGAAACGCGCAATATCCTGCTTGCATTGGGTTGGTATTACCCGGAGATCCATCATGGGGTTGCCCGATTTGCGCGCGATCATCATTGGCACGTGACGGCCGACTTCGATGATTTGGTTCCCGAGCACTGGCGCGGCGATGGAGTGGTGACGTTGCTGGGGGCGAGGCAAAACCTGTGGCGCAAGCTGCGACGCTTGAAGGTGCCGATCGTCGATCTGGCGGAAAGCCGCCCCGATATCGCGTTGCCCCGGGTCACGATGGACAATGCGGCGATCGGACGGATTGCGGCAGCGCATTTTGTCGAGCGAGGGTTTCGGAATTTTGCCTTTGTGCATCGCTGGGATCTGGGCGTCAGCCGGGTTCGTCGCGATGCGTTTAAAACGGCGCTGGCGGTGGCGGGGCATCGATGCGAGGTGCTCAATTGGAACAAGGAGGCGGGACGCAGCTCCGACACGCGTGAACAACGGCACCGATGGTTGGTGCGGCGGCTTTCGACGCTTCCCAAACCGTTGGCGGTGTTCGCGATGCGCGATGTCGAAGCGGTGGAAGTGATCGAGGCGTGCATCGCCGCGGGGATCGCGATTCCCGATCAAGTTGCGGTGCTGGGCGTCGACAACACCGATACGATCTGCGATTGCCTGCGTGTGCCGCTATCGAGCGTGAACACGAATTGGGAACAGGTCGGCTATCAAGGGGCTGCGCTGTTGGAACGTCTGATCTGTGGCGAGCCAGCTCCCGCGACGCCGATCTATATTCCCGCGGTCGGCGTTTGCCAGCGGCGCAGCACCGACAGTCTCGCCGTGGAACATCCCGCCGTGGTCGCCGCACTCCGCTTCATCCACGATCACAGCGCCGAAGCGATCGACATGACGGATGTCGTGCGGCACGTTGCGATGTCGCGCAGCGGGCTCGAGAAAGCATTTCGGGAATACTACATTCGCCCGCCGATGGAAGAACTGCGACACGTCCGACTGAACCGAGCCCGGAAGGAACTGTTGGAGACCGACGACAAGATCATCGCGATCGCTCGCCGCACCGGGTTTCAAACGTCGCAAAACTTGTGTCGCGTCTTTCAGCAACAATTGGGGATCACGCCGAAGCAGTTTCGTTTGCAGCATCGCTAGGGCTGCGGTTCGCGGACCTCTTCGATCCGATTCGTCGACGCGATACAATCATCCCCCGCGTTGGTCGAGGATCGAACGAAGTCCCGCCGCGCGTCATCCGCCTTCTTTTTCGCAACGCCGCAAGGATCCCATGACCACGATTTATCACAACCCTCGCTGTTCGAAATCGCGCGCCGCCGTCGAATTGCTGGATAGCCGAAAGATCGAATATACGGTCGTTAAATATCTCGAAACGCCCCCGACCGAAAAAGAACTATCCGAGATCGTTGCGATGTTAGGGATTCCGCCGCAACAGTTGGCGCGGCGTGGCGAAGCGGTCTTCAAAGAACTGGGGCTGGGGGAGAAGCCACTTTCCGACAAAGAGTGGTTGGCCGTTTTGGCTGCCAACCCAAAGCTGATCGAACGGCCAATCGTCGTTCACGAAGGCCAAGCTGCAATCGGTCGCCCGATCGAGAACATCGCGGCAATACTGGACAACTAATGCGTTGCGATGGCCAATCCGCCAGGTGCATGGAAATGCCTGCCTGGCAGCCGTTTGCCGGAAGGGCACCCTCCCATGTGCTACCATCCACTCCAGGCCACATCGTCAACGCAAAGCAATTGATTGACCGATGCGAATCTTAAAGCGACTGATTGGTTTTCAATCTCCAGTTTGTTAAACTTGCATGATCGCGTGTTGCGGGGCACGGGCCTTTAAATACGCGATGTTATGAACTTGATTCGATTTGCTTATAGCTGCGTTTGCGTGATCTTCGGATTCCGATCTGGTTTGGGCGACACAAAGGACGATGCGAATGTTACAGAACCGGAAAAAGCTGTTGCTGCAGAAAGCGGGACGCGAGGCGATGATTGCAGCGGGGCGTTTTAATGCCAAGCTGTTGGATTACGTTCGCCCGCACGTAAAGGCTGGCATCCAAACCGGCACGATCGATGAATTGATTCACAAATTCACGATCGATCATGGGCACAAACCTGCGACGCTGGGATACCAGGGGTTTACGAAGAGTTGTTGCACGAGCATCAATGATGTGATCTGCCACGGAATTCCAGGGGATTACACGCTTGTCGACGGCGACATCGTGAACGTCGACATCACCTCGGTCGTCAACGGCTGGTTCGGCGACCAGTCCGAAACGTTTTTGATCGGAGAGGTCAGCGACGAAGCCCGCGCGGTGACGCAGTGCGCTTTCGATTGCCTGTACATCGGGATCGATGCACTGACCCCAGGTTGTAAGGTGTCGGTGATTGGTGATGCGATCGTGGCCGAAGCCCATCGCCGCGGATTCAGCGTTGTCCGCGAATACGTCGGGCACGGTTTGGGCCGCCAGTTCCACCAAGACCCATCGATTCCGCACTATCCGAACCGACAGAGCCGGCAAGATCGGCTGTTGCCCGGAATGGCGTTTACCGTCGAACCGATGATTAACGCCGGCAGCCGCTTTACGACCCTCGATAGTGTCGACGGCTGGACCGTGCGAACCAAGGATGGTCGCTTTTCGGCTCAGTTCGAGCACACCGTGTTGATGACCGAAGCGGGCCCTCAAATCCTCACTCAAACCCAAGATGGACCGAAAAAAGGCCACATCTTTTAATCCGTCAGCGGGAAGAGGAAATTCTCTGCCTTGCGGCGGATCGAATGGGAGTGCCCGCCGAAGGACTGGTGGGAGCTCCGAAGCCCCCTAACGCGACTGTATGATCGCTTCCGCCAACAACAGGTCGTCGGGGCTGGTGATCTTTAGATTCAGAGGCGACCCTTCGACCAAATGGACCTTGCCGCCGGCGCGTTCGACGAGGCTGGCATCATCGGTCACCGGCCATCCGCGCCATCGCGCGTATGCATCGACCAACAGCTGACGCCGGAACAATTGCGGCGTCTGCGCTTCCCACAATCGTGATCGATCCACCGTCGTTTGCACGATCGATTCCACGTTGGCTCGTTTGATCGTGCCCCGAACAGGCGTGGCCAACATCACCGCGTCGTGCGATGCGGCGGCAACAAACAGACGCTGCAAATCAGCATTCGGAACCAGCGGCCGCGCGGCGTCGTGGACGGCGATGTAGGATGCGCAATCGATTCGCGCGATCGCTTGCAACACGCTCTCATAACGTTCGCTGCCTCCATCGACCAGGTCGATTCCCAGCGTCGAGACCGCTTCGGAAAACTCGCTTTCCCAACGCGGACGGTCGTCCGGATGGATCGCGATCACGATTTGACCGACTTCGGCAAACGCGCGCAATCGCTGCGCCGCGTGCCACCAAACGGGATGCCCCGCCAAGCTGGCGAAGATCTTCGATTGCGGCCCGCCAAAACGACGGCTGGTCCCGGCCGCGGGAAAAATCACCGCGACCGATCCAGGTTCCAAGAAAGCTTGCATCGCGAGGGGCCTACCTGCGAGCTCGCTCGTGCTTCAGCGGCAACCACGCCGCGTCCTGCTTGCTGCTCTCGACGCACTGTTGGATGAAGTACATTCCTTCGACGCCGTCGTTCACATTCGGATAGATCGTGTTGACGCGTTCGATCGGGCCTCCTTCGGCGCGGGCGACCATCGCATCGAAGGCCGATGCATAGACGTTGGCAAACGCTTCGAAGAAGCCTTCCGGGTGACCGCTAGGCAAACGGCAAGCTGCCGCCGCACCGGGCGTCGTGTGGGGCGCGTTTGGATCGCGGGTGTAAATCTTATGCGGCTGGCCATTGGCCCGAACGATCATCTCGTTCGGATTCTCCTGCCGCCATTGCAATGCCCCCTTGGTGCCATCGATCTCGATCGAGACATCGTTTTCGCGACCGTGGCTGATCTGCGACGCGGTGACCGTTCCCAAGGCACCGTTTTGGTAACGGATCACGGCGGTTCCGTAATCATCCAGTTTGCGGCCGGGTTCAAACGTTTTCAAATGGCAACTGATCTGATCGGGCAACAAGCCCGTCATGTAGCGGCCCAGGTTGTAGGCGTGCGTGGCGATGTCGCCGAAGCAGCCCGCGGCACCACTTTTTGTCGGGTCGGTGCGCCATGCAGCTTGTTTCTGATCCGAATCTTCCAAGCGGGTTCGCAGCCATCCTTGGATGTAGTTGCTGCGGATCGCTTGGATCTCCCCCAGTTCGCCGCTGGCGATCATTTCGCGTGCTTGGCGGACCAATGGATAGCCGGTGTAGTTGTGCGACAACGCGAAGATCACATCGCTCTGTTCGACCGCTTTGGCAAGCGTTTCCGCTTGGGCAAGATCGAAGGTCATCGGCTTGTCGCAGACGACATTAAAACCGGCTTCGACCGCGGCCAGTGCGACTTCGAAGTGCGTGTGGTTGGGAGTTGTGATGCTGACGAAATCGATCCGTTGATCGTCGGGCAACTTGCTCTCGGCGTCCAACATGTCCTCGTAGGAACCGTAGGCCCGGTCTTCGCTGATCGCATAATCGGGAGCCGACGCTTTGGATCGCTCGGGATTGCTCGATAGCGCTCCGGCGGTCACGACGGCGCGGTTATCAAGGCATGCCGCGATCGAATGCACGCGTCCAATGAATGATCCCTGGCCGCCTCCGACCATTCCCATCCGCAGCTTTCGGTTCAGCGGTGCGTTGATTCCCATCTTGTCGTAACTCCCGTAATTCAGCGTGGTGCAAAAAGCCCGGCTCGCGATCGATTGCAATTTCGGCGAGCGGAGGATTTGTTTAAGGATGTGCATCGTAAATCGCGGTGCGTTGGCGTACAATCCACCGTGGCGGTTCTTGTGGTGGCCGATCCCCCTATTGTCCAATGTTCGGAGTGAAAAGAATGAACGAGACTTCCTCTTGTTGTGCTGGTATGAAAGGATTTTACGGCGTCTTGGCCGCCTGCCTGCTGTGTGGCATCGGTTACCTGGCCGGCACGCAAACCCGCGAACCAGGGTTCTCGCTGCCGCCTCATTTGATCAACGCCACGGCCAGTGATTCGGGAGAGGAATTTTCGCTCGCGACGGGCCGTGTCAGCGGAGATGCCGAAGGGTTGTTCGTATTAGACCATGCGACCGGATTACTGCAGTGCTATGTGATGTACCCGCGAACGGCAAAGTTTGGAGCGGTCTTTAGCGCCAACGTGGGCGAAGCGCTCGCAGGCCGTGGCGAAAAGGGGTCGAAATACATCATGGTCACCGGCGATGCCAACTTCCCCGGCGGTGGACGCAGTGCGCCCGCCGGAACCGTACTGTACGTTCTCGATGGAACCAGCGGCGCGTTTGTCGCCTACGGACTGCCGTTTGACCGTACGATGATGACGGCCAATCGATCGCAACAGGGTGTCCTGACGCCATTGGACATGGGGCAAGTGCGACAGATGGCGATCCGCGAATAGCTTCGCCCACGGATCGACGCGAAGCGCGCAGGCGTCCGCGGTGGATACGCTTTCCCCAACGGTTGGCTCTTGCCAATCACTGGTAAACCCGACATAACTGCCGGGAGAAAACGGAAAGTTCAATCCATCGAAGGAGACCCAGCCGATGACCGATCCCCTGATTAAGCGGCTGTTCCTGTTGGACGGAATGGCGCTGATCTATCGCGCCCATTTTGCCATGGTGCGCAGCCCTCGTTACACGTCGGCGAGCGTCTGCACGTCGGCGGTGTTTGGGATGACCAACGCCATCCTGGATATCTTGAAACGCGAAGAGCCTTCGCACATCGCCGCGGTCTTCGACACCTCCGCGCCCACCCATCGGCACATCGAATATCCCGCCTACAAGGCGCAGCGCGATGCGATGCCCGAAGATCTTTCCAGCCAGATCCCACTGGTCTTCCGGTTGTTCGAAGCCTTCAATATTCCCGTGATCACGATCGATGGGTACGAAGCCGACGACATCATCGGCACGCTGGCGCACGAAGCCGAACAGCAGCATTTCACGACCTACATGGTCACTCCCGATAAAGACTTCCAACAACTGCTGACCGACAACATCTACATCTACCGACCCGGACGGCAGGGGAACACGCACGAAGTGGTCGGCGTGGCCGACGTGCTCGAAAAATGGGGACTCGAAAACGTTCGTCAGTTCATCGACATCTTGGGGTTGATGGGGGATGCCAGCGATAACATTCCGGGGATCAAAGGGATCGGGGAGAAAACAGCTCAGAAGCTAATCGCCGACTTTGGATCGATCGAAAATCTGTTGCAGTCGACCGGCAAACTTAAAGGCAAACAACGCGAACGCGTTGAGCAAGGGGCCGATGATGCGATCCTGTCCAAACGCTTGGCAACGATTCTTTTAGACGTGCCGCACACGATCGATCTCGATTCGCTGAAGGCGAAAGATTTTGACAAAGAGCGACTCAGCCAATTGTTCATGGAACTTGAATTTGAAACGTTTGGCAAACGCATGTTCGGCAAATCGTTTTCGGTGGGAGCCACGAAAGCCAAAGTGGTCCGCGAAAAGCGGGAAGCCGAAATCCAACAACAGCTGTTCTTCGACGAGCCGGTCGAAGAGAAAACGATCCACAATTCGCCTCACACCTACCACACGATCACGACCGCTAACGAGCGGAGCGCGCTGGTGGAGAAGCTGTTGGCCCAAAAGCGAATCTGTTTCGACACCGAGACGACGGGGCTGAATCCACGCGAAGTGGAACCTCTCGGTTTGTCGTTTTCGTTTGCGGACAACGAAGCCTATTACGTCGTCTTCCCGACCTCGCCTGAAGAAACCAAGACCGTGCTGGAACAGTTCCGCCCGGTCTTTGAAAACGAAGCGATTGAAAAGGTTGGCCACAACCTGAAGTACGACATCACGCTGTTGAAGTGGCAGGGAATCGAAGTCCGCGGTGCGTTGTTCGATACGATGCTGGCGCATTCGATGAAAGAGCCCGAGATGCGACATGGACTCGATTATCTGGCAAAGCTGTACCTCGGTTACACGCCAATCCCGACCAGCGATTTAATTGGCCCCAAGGGGCCCGAACAGAAAAACATGCGTGACGTGCCGCTGGAACAATTGGCCCAATACGCCTGTGAGGACGCGGACGTCACGTGGCGAATCAACGATGTCATCCGGGCCGACATCGAAAATCGTGGCGTCAGCCAGGTTTGCTACGAAGTCGAATGCCCGCTGATCCCCGTGCTGGTCGACATGGAATTCGAAGGTATTCGATTGGATGTCGATTCGCTGGCCGTCTATTCAAAACATCTCGAAGGAGAGATTGCCGATCTGACAGCCCGGATCCACTCCGCCGCCGGCCGCGAATTTAACATCGATTCGCCAAAGCAGTTGGGCGTTGTCTTGTACGAAGATCTACAGATCGACGACAAGCCGAAGAAGACGGCGACGGGCCAATATTCAACGCGTGAATCCGAGTTGCTGCGGCTCTCCGGGCGGCACGAGATCGTGCAGGATATCCTCGACTACCGCAGCGCCGTCAAACTCAAAAACACCTATGTCGATCAATTGCCGGCAGCGGTAAATCCGCAGACAGGACGGCTGCACACGCATTACAGCCAGACATGGACCGCGACGGGACGGATGCAGTCGAACGATCCGAACCTGCAAACGATTCCGATCCGCAAGGCGCGTGGCAAAGAAATTCGAGCGGCGTTTGTGCCTCGCGACGACGACTACTTGATCCTCTCGGCCGATTATTCGCAAATCGAATTGCGGATCATGGCGGAACTGAGTCAAGACGCGGGGATGATCGAAGCCTTTACAAGTGGAGAGGACATCCATACGGTCACCGCATCGAAGGTCTACAAAGTCGACCTCGCCGACGTCACCCGCGAGATGCGAGACAAAGCCAAGACGGTCAACTTCGGCATCCTGTACGGGATCTCGGCTTTTGGATTGCAGCAACGATTAAACATTCCTCGCGGCGAAGCGTCGGCGCTAATCGACAACTACTTTGAAAAGTACCCCGGCGTGCAAACCTACATCGATGCGACGATCGCGTTTGCCAAAGAACATGGCTACGTTGTCACCAAGACCGGCCGCCGCCGCTATCTCCGCGACATCACCTCGCGCAATCATTCCGCTCGCACCGCGTCGGAACGCTTGGCGATGAACAGTCCGATCCAAGGAACGGCCGCCGACATGCTGAAGCTGGCGATGATCAAGGTGCATGCGGCGCTGAAGGCTGCGGACATGAAGACCAAGATGCTGTTGACCGTTCACGATGAAATCGTCTTCGACCTGCATAAATCGGAGCAAGAGAGCGCGGTGCCTTTAATTGAAGAGGCAATGCGAACGGCGTTTCCGATGAGTGTTCCGATCGTGGTCGAAACGGGGGTCGGTAAAAACTGGCTCGAAGCCCACTGAGCACCATCGCATGGGGGGAATATGGTACCATCGTGGCGACCGCGTTTGAAAACCCGCCCGTTCGCTGCCCTCTACCGCCCGACGATTGAAGAATATGAAGCCATCGCTTTCCCTGTTGCTGTTCGCCCTTACCGCGTTCCCCTGTGCTGCGGCAGACGAAGCGGATTACTATCGAATCATCTCGATCAGCACTCCCAAGGCGCAAACCGCGTCGCGTTCGCAAAACTGGAAACCCGCCCCCGATGGGCTGACGCTGGAAGTCAGCGGGATCACGCGTGTCGACGACTCACGGATCGCGGTCGCTATCCGCAAAGGAGAGGTCTGGTTTCTGGATGGTGTTTACGATGACCCGCCCGCCAAAGTGGGATATCACCGTTTTGCGACGGCGCTTCATGAGCCGCTCGGGCTGCTGAAACACAACGATGCCTATTACTGTGTCCAACGCAGCGAATTGACACGTCTTGCGGATCTGGATGGCGATGACGTTGCCGACGAATACCGAACGGTTGCCAAAGGCTGGGGAGTCACTGGACATTATCACGAATACGCGTATGGTCCCAAGCTGGATGGCCACGGAAATCTGTGGCTGACACTAAACATCGGCCTGGGACTCAACAAAGACCAACAGCGATACGCGGTCACCGATCCCAAGCTGGGCTACCGACAAGGGCTGTGGCGCGGTTGGGGAATGATGGTTGACCCGACGGGGAAACTAAATCCCGTTTGCGCGGGGATGCGGTCGCCATCGGGGCTTGGTTCGAACGCCGCCGGAGACATGTTCTACACCGATCAGCAAGGGAACTGGGTCGCCACCAATTCGCTGCATCACATGCGTCCTGGAGTCTTCTTTCATCATGCCGAAGCACTCGCTTCGATGCAGCAGCCCGGTTCGACCATTCAGGGAATCACCCAGGTTCCCGATGGCATCGCATTGCCCGAAGCGCTACAGCGGATGCCAGCGATGCAACCGCCTGCGGTTTGGTTTCCTTACAAGAAAATGGGGCAATCGACGACCGACGTCATGTTGGACGCCAGCGAAGGAGGCTTCGGTCCGTTTGCCGGTCAGTTGTTGATCGGCGAATTCACCCAAGCTTCGATCAATCGTGTCTTTTTAGAAAAGGTCGACGGCGAATATCAGGGAGCCTGTTTTCCCTTCCGCCGTGGTTTGGGATCCGCGGTTTTGCGGCTGACCCAAGGGAACGACGGCAGCGTTTTTGTGGGACTGACCAATCGTGGGTGGAGCAGCCTTGGAGAGGCTTCCTACGGTTTGCAGCGTTTGGTATGGACCGGCAAGATGCCGACCGAGATCCAAGAGATGCGGGCGACGCCCGACGGATTTGAATTGGTCTTCACCAAACCGATGGATCGCGACAGCTTAAAGAATGCCGATTCGTATTCGATCCGCAGCTACACGTATCGTTACCAATCGGGATATGGGAGCGATGAAATCCAAGACCGCGTCTTGAATGTCGAACCGGTTGACGTGTCGGATGACGGACGCCGCGTGCGTCTAAAGGTCGACCCGCTGCGTCGGTTCTTCGTTCACGAACTGCACGCTCCCGGCGTCCGCGACACCGAGGGGCAACCGCTGCTGCACGCCAATGCCTACTATACGCTGAACCGAATCCCGGGAAAGAACTAATCTCTACAAGACGTTCCTAGCGATGAGCATTCCGATTTGCCGCCTCCAGCGCTTCAAGCGATTGCGGCGTGGTCGGCGAACCGAACCCGCGTTTCCCGTGGCGTGGGAAACATAGAATGCGGGTGTTTCTAGAATTCTGACAGATCAAAATTGAAGACGTTTTCGCCAGCGACCACGTCGATCTGTTTGCTATAACCTGCCGGGGTCGTCGGCATGCTCTCGTTGCCTGTCGGCTGTGTCACGGTTAGAAGCACCGCCTGTTTCCCCATTCTTGCGCCGACTTCCCCATTGGCATAACTCAAGACATATTCGCCGTCGGAATTGGTCACCGCTTCGGAAGGCGCGCCATTCCCACTTTCGGGGATAAACATCAACGTCACCCCGGCCAACGGCTGGCCTTTGTCGGTCACTTGTCCTCGCACATCAGCGAGCAGCGGATCCGATCCGCTGCAACCGATAAACGCAGACAATCCGCAGGCCAAGACCAGAAACTCGAAGCATTGGAATAAACCGCTGGTGACAAATTTTGGGTGACTCACAGGTGACATTCCTCGATTCGAAGGTTCGCGTTCCCTGCATCCCAAAACAATCTCCAAGACTTCAATCCATCGAAATCACACTCCGCATTGCGGCCCACCGACTCAAGCGGTCTACTTCAGTCTCCCCATTCGTCTCACGAGCAAACCGTTCGCTGTACCGAGTGCAGCGACGCATTCTCGCGATGAGGAATCCGACCGACGATGGGTCCTATTCCTAATCTAAGTTCAACCGTTCTGGTTGCATGAACTCGGGTCCGACGCGGTTCCACTTAGAATCCCGAAAGCACAAGTCCGTCGCGGCGATCGGCCAGTTTGATCAGGTCCACATAATCGATGGTTTCGGAAACAAAACGCACCGCGCCATCGGCCACAGCAAACTGGGCTCCGCCGGGGTGGTTCGAGCGCAGGGTTGTATTCTTCGCGAGGCCGTGAAATTCGGAACAGGAATTGTTCACATAGATATTCGAGTTCACTGGGCGCATAATCGTCGTCAAATTGTACGCTTGAGAATTGGCATTCCCACGCGCATTCCCGCTGGACCACATTCCTCCGCGACGACTCCCAGAGCGACAGTCTCGCAAACGCGAAGCGCCCGTCGAGTGCTCACGAAGCGAGGAAGATTGTTCCCCCACGCAGAATGTATTACTGGTTCCATCCAAAATGTCGCGAAACTTCAGGACCGGCGTGGTGGGATTGGCCAAATTGCTGGAAATCGGCATAACGCCATTAAAACTCTGGTGCCCCACGCCGTTGACCGATGGTGAGACTCGCGTTGCGATATTGCTTGGATCTTGAGACGTCCCCGCGATACCAACATAGCTGGGCACCTGCACGGTGATCGATGTGGGCGCCCCCAGTCCGCGTGTTCCTCCGCTGGTACTGTCGGTTTGAACGTTGGGCAGATCGCTCGAGGGACAGTCGTAGATATCGATCACCGTCCCGTCCTTAATCTTCCAATTGCGATCGGTCCCGGTCCCTACCCAATCGGTACCGACGAAGGTGGCTTGATCATAGATCGCCGACTGTTCGATAAATGGTAGAATGCGAACCAACCATGAAGCTTGAGCTTGATTCGTAATGCTGGGATCACCTTCGGGCATCCCTCCTGGCGGAAGTCTGCCGAACGTGTCGTGATAATTGTGAATCGCAAGTCCAATCTGCTTTAGATGACTGCTGCACTTCATTCGCCTTGCAGCCTCTCTGGCCGCTTGAACCGCCGGCAACAATAAACCGACCAATATTCCAATGATGGCGATTACAACCAGTAACTCAACCAGCGTAAAGCCAGTCGTTCTTGTAAAGTCTTGCGTCTTCTTCATCGCGCCCCTCCCTGCATTGAATTTCGAATGTCGAACCAACATGGATTCAAACACGAATGCAATTGAATCCCGACACACCACCCGCCTTGGCGACCGCAACCTACCACACGAGCGTCAAGACGTCACGTGGCTAAGATCGCGATTTTTATGTTTTTTTGTTTGGTCACACATCCGCATGACAGCATTCCACCGTCATCCTCCCGGTTCGCCGATTTGAATTTCAAGTTTTTATGTGGAGAACATATGCTTGTGTTACAAACGTCTCACCGCAACAACGACAACCTCCGCGCATCGCGTCTCACATCAACGGCACGTTCATCTGACGTTCTTGCTCGCAAAGTGAACATTCGAAAAATAGATGCCCGCACGTCGGGAAGTGGATGTTCTCTACCTGCGAAGAGACTTCACGCTGTCATCGATGGCGCGGAGGAATCAGAAAGCAACGTGCAGTGGAGGCGCGTCGATACGACTCAATCGATCGGAGAGACGATCGAGTTGTCCTTTGTCAGCGTGGGATGTTCGCCGCTGAGCCCTACCAACGCTTCCCCCGCGTCGACCGAAGCTTCGGCGGCGGCAGCGATCGCCAGCGATGCAGCCGATGGCGCCGCGTTCGGATCGATATCGCTAGCGACTTCAACGCGACCGACAAGCCACAATGTGAACAGGGTCGCCGCGGCGGCGATCCACCCCACCGTACCAAAGTTTTCCAACTTTCCGTCGCTCGATTCGACCACGATCATTCCGCCCAAGTAGGCGCCGATGCCGCTGGCGACATGCTGCACCGACGAGTTTGCACTCAGGAAAGCGCCACGACGTTCCCGCCGGACGCTGCTGGTAACGATCGCCATCGCCGGGATCATCCGTCCCACATTGCAGACCATCAACGCACCAAAGATCGCGACGGCGACCGCGACGTGTGTGGCGGGAAGATGGGTGACGACGAACAGCAGCACCGCCGAGGCGGGGGCGACGATGCGGTAGACACGTCGCTTGCCATAGCGATCGGCGCACCGTCCGACAACTGGCGCTGCCAACAACGTTAACGCGCCACCACAGATGTAGATTAACGGAAGTTGGTTCTCCGTCATTCCGACGTTACTGACCAGGTAGGCGCTCAGATAGGGAAAGACGGTGAAACTGCCGATCATCAACGAAACGATCAATGCAAACGCATTCAGGTGATTGCGATCCGAAAACGTTTCGACCAGCGACTTCAGTGGATTGGTTTGCACGTCGTGAATGTGAGCGTCCAACGGCGGCAAGGCCAGCCGCGCCAACATGAGAATCGGAAACCCGCCCAAAGCCAGAACCACAAACGGAACATGCCATCCGAAGTTGGTCCCCAAGACCAAACCGAAAGGGACTCCCGCAACCGAAGCCAGGGCAAAACCTGTCATCAGTGTGCCGGTAGCGCGGCCGCGGCGTTCTTCGGGAAAGACGTCACCGATGATCGCCATCGTAATCCCACCCAACACACCGCCGAACGCTCCCGTCACCACGCGGGCAACGAGCAGCAGATCGTAGGTAGGGGCGAGGCCGCAAGCGAGCGTTCCCAGCAGAAAGCCAGCAAACAGAACAAGGAAAGTTGTCCGCCGCGCAAACCGATCGGCCAACGACGAAGCGATGATCCCAGCAACTCCAGCGGCGAAGGTGTAGGAGGAAACGATCAGGCCAAATTGCGTCGGATTGATTTGCAGGGTCCGCATCAATTGAGGCCCCAACGGCATGACGATCATAAAATCGACGATCGTGATGAATTGAACCGACGCAAGGATAAACAATACCAAACGTTCGTAGCGCGATTGCCGAATCGCTTCCGATTCGTCGTGACTTCCTTCCATACGTTAATGATCCAAAACGGTGGGCGGCGCGGGCGATACTTCCTTTCGATTGTGCGACGTTTACCGCGCCGCGTCGATCGGGGGTTTAGGTGTCTGTCTGGGACACCCCCGCAGTGATGGAGGTTCACGAAGATCGAGGATCTTGTCGGCGGAAGCGATGAATCCCGCGCTGGAGTAAGAGGCTTTAGCCGAATTTTCAGCGTGGAGAGAGGGCTCGTCGGCGGAAGACTCGACTCCACCGTTTTGCCGCGCTGGAGTAAGAGGCTTTAGCCGAATTTTTTGAGCGGGGAGAGAGGGCTCGTCGGCGGAAGCCTCGACTCCAGCGCATTGCCGCACTCGAGTAAGAGGCTTTAGCCGAATTTTTGAGGAGCGGAGTGGGGGCTCGTCGGCTAAAGCCTTGACTCCAGCGCATTGCCGCGCTCGAGTAAGAGGCTTTAGCCGAATTTTTTGAGCGGGGAGAGTGGGGGCTCGTCGGCTAAAGCCTTGACTCCAGCGCATTGCCGCGCTCGAGTAAGAGGCTTTAGCCGAATTTTTTGAGCGGGGAGAGAGGGGGCTCGTCGGCTAAAGCCTTGACTCCAGCGCTTGACTCCATCAACGCAGATTGTCCGAACGTTATGCCGTGATCGTCGCCAGCACTTGGCCGGTCGCGACTTGATCACCGACCTGGACGTTGACAGTGGCGACGGTGCCGTCGATCGGCGACGCGACTTCCATCTCCATCTTCATCGCCTCGAGGATCAAGATCGATTCCCCTTCGCGAACCTTTTGGCCCGGTTGGACGAGCTGTTTAAAGACGCTGCCGGGCATCTGGCTCGTGATGTCGGTCGAGCTTGTGGATCCGTTGGCGGCGGAGTTGGTTGTTGCGGAACCGCCCGATTCGGGTTTGATCGCCACGCGGTAGACCTTGCCGCCGACGGTGACCATGTTCCCTTCAAAGGCCATGAAGATGTCGTTGCCGTTGACCGAGACGTTGTATTCGGCGGGGCCGTTGGTCGTCGCTGCCGGAGCCGCGGCGGCGGTTGCCGCTTCGGCTGCCTTGTCGATCTTCCGGATTCCGAGTTCGGCTTTGCCTTGCAGGAACCGGACTCCCTTTTCTTTGCAGGTCGACGCGATGAAGATGTTTTCGTCGGTCACCGGCAGATCGGCTTCTTGCAATACGGCGGTCGCCGCTGCGATTCCCTTGGACGGATCGGCGTCGTTGAGTTCTAGTACCGGACGCGTGGTCACGGGAAGGCTCAGCTGTTCTTCGGCTAATTTGACGATAGCGGCATCGGGCGGAACAGGCGTTTTGCCGAAGTAGCCGAGGACCATTTTACCGTACGGTTCGGCGATCTTTTTCCATGGGCCAAACATCACGTTGTTGAAGGCTTGCTGAAAATAGAACTGCGAGACGGGAGTGACCGAGGTTCCGTAGCCACCCTTGCGGACGACATCGCTCATCGCCGCGATGATCTGCGGATATTTCTCCATGATGTTGTTGTCGCG
This sequence comes from Rosistilla carotiformis, assembly GCF_007753095.1. Classification (NCBI taxonomy): domain Bacteria; kingdom Pseudomonadati; phylum Planctomycetota; class Planctomycetia; order Pirellulales; family Pirellulaceae; genus Rosistilla; species Rosistilla carotiformis. The sequence goes on along the minus strand of NZ_CP036348.1, from coordinate 3,267,849 downwards.
CAACATCTGGGTGTTGGCCGTCAGCGCGCCGCCGGGCATCGGACTCCATGGGATCAACGGTTCGACGGCGGTCGCTTCGGGAGGCAGGAAATAATCTTTCATGCAGTCCTTGAAGACCTCTTCGGCCGCGCGGACTTTTTCGACATCGACGTCCAGGTCGTATTCGGTGCCACGCAGCGCGTGCCACATCACCAGGATATCGGGCTGGCAGGTGCCGCCTGAGCACGGCGCCATCGACAGGTCGATCGCATCGGCTCCCGCGTCGATTGCCGCTTTGTTCGCCAGCACGCTGACGCCGGCGGTTTCGTGCGTGTGGAAATGGATGAACGTGCCGGCGGGCAGCATCTTGCGAGCTGCCGCGATCGTCTCGTAGACCTTCGACGGGACCGCGGTTCCCGAAGCGTCTTTAAAGCAGACGGCGTCGAAGGGAATGTCGGCGTCCAAGATTTTTTGCAGCGTGTCGCTGTAGAACGCCGCGTCGTGGGCGCCGGTGCAGCCGGGAGGCAATTCCATCAGCGTCACGCAGACCTGATGCTTTAATCCTGCATCGGTGATGCAGCGGCCGCTGTGAATCAGGTTCTCGACATCGTTTAGGGCGTCGAAGTTGCGGATCGTCGTCATGCCATGTTTTTTGAACAGCTTGGCATGCAGGTCGATGATGTCGCTGGACTGCGAATCGAGGCCGACGACGTTCACGCCCCGAGCCAGCGTTTGCAAGTTGGCATCGGGACCGGCGGCGCCTCGGAACGCATCCATCATGTCGAAGGCGTCTTCGTTGCAGTAGAAGTACAACGATTGGAAGCGGGCCCCGCCGCCAGCTTCCAGCCAGCTGATCCCCGCGTCGCGAGCCGCTTCGACAGCGGGAAGGAAATCGGGGGTGAGGACGCGCGCGCCATAGACCGACTGAAATCCGTCGCGGAACGCCGTACACATGAACTGGATTCGTTTCTTCGCCACTGAATCGCCTTTGCTGATTTCGTCTTCGTTAGTTTTTTATTCGTTGGGACAAAGCTTGTCGTTGCGGTCGCGGTGCCGGATCAGGTCAACACCGACCAGAGCACCCCGGCGGCGATCGCCGAACCGATCACTCCGGCGACGTTGGGGGCCATCGCGTGCATCAACAGGAAATTGTGGGGGTCGGCTTGTTGGCCAACCATCTGCACGACGCGCGCCGAATCGGGGACCGCTGAAACGCCTGCGGCACCGACCAACGGATTGATCTTTTCGGTCAGGAACAGATTCATCAATTTGGCAAACAGCACGCCGCTGGCCGTCGCGATCACAAACGATAGCGCCCCGAGACCGAAGATCAGCAGCGATTGCGGTTTCAAGAACGTGTCGGCTTGCGTGCTGGCACCAACCGAAAAGCCCAACAGGATCGTGACGATATCGATAAAGGCGGTCCGCGCGGTGTTGGCCAAGCGTTCGGTGACGAGACTCTCTTTCAACAAGTTGCCGAAAAACAGCATCCCCAACAACGTGATCGCTCCCGGCGCGATCAAAGCGCAGATCAGGAAGGCCGCGATCGGGAAGATCATCCGTTCGCGCTTGGATACTTTGCGCGGCGGCTTCATCCGGATCAGACGCTCTTCGCGCGTGGTCAACAGTTTCATCACGGGCGGTTGGATCACGGGAACCAATGCCATGTACGAATAAGCGGCGATCGCGATCGCCCCCAAAAGGTGCGGCGCAAGTTTGGCGGCCAGGAAGATCGCAGTCGGTCCGTCGGCACCACCGATGATTCCAATCGCTCCGGCTTCGGAGAGCGAGAAGCCCAGCCAGACCGCCCCCAAAAACGTAGCGAAGACGCCGATTTGCGCGGCGGCTCCCAAGAGCGTCAGCTTCGGATTCGAGAGCATCGTGGAAAAATCGGTCATCGCGCCGATGCCCAAAAAAATCAGCGGCGGGTAGATCCCCAAACTGACGCCGAGATACAGGTAGCTAAGCACGCTGCCGGGCTGATACTCGATCACGCCATTGTCCATGATCCAACGATGCTGGTCGTAAACCCCCATCGCCATCCCTTCGATCACGGGAATGTTACCGACGATCGCCCCCATCCCGATCGGGACCAACAGCAGCGGTTCGTAGTCTTTGACAATCGCCAAGCCGATGAAGACGATCCCCACGAGGATCATGATCGCGTTCCCGGCCGACATCGCCGCGAACCCGGTGGTGTCTAAAAAATCGAGCAGAATATCCATGGTTCTTTTCTAAGACGGCCTGTCGGTTTGAAGTTGGCGCTGAAATTCTTGATGCAAGACAAAACCAATCGCGGCCAAAACCGCATCGTCATCGGGAACATGGCTGTCGGATTGCGGATGTGTCCGGCCGTGATGCTCTTCGACCTCGGGCCAAAATTTTTCCGCGACCGCCAAGATTCGTGGCAGCGCTGTGATGAACAGGCAGATCAATACCAACGCCAACCCAACGATCAACATTCCCGCCAGCGCGATCGACGCAGCCTGCGGTAATTCGTTGGCAGCGACCGTCGATTCCGCGGCGGCGGTCGTTACGGCAAACACATTCATCTTGGAGCCATTCCAAAAATCGAGGCGGGGGAGGGAAGGCAGGATTCGATCCCGTTGTCAGACAAGCGTGGAAGAATATCGGATCACGGCCACGGATTCACCCCCTAAGTCGGATTCTTTTCCGAAAACATGGAACCAGCGGTCCCCATCCAGCCCAAGTGACACAAACGCAATCGATTCCCCGGGTACCAACGTCGAATCACCCAACCGTCGTCTTATGGAGAAGTGCCCTTTCGCGGATCGCGCGGTTATCGGATCATCGCGGGTATGTCGAACTTTCGAAGGTATCAAATGACGTGGGCGTCCCGGCCAAACGCTGGCCGGACGCGGTGGGAAGTCCAGCCTCTCTTTCCAGCGAGCATCTTACTGCTGTGCGTGTGGTACACGTCGGCGAGCGCTCAAGATCCGCCGCCGACCAGTTCTCCGCCAGCGGTCGCGCTCACCGCATCGGACGAAACACCGCATTTGCCCGATACCAAAACGATCCAGCGGCGGCGGGCTGAAATCGAAGCCAATACGGAATTGGACGAAGAGGCGCGGACCGAACTGCTGGCAAAGATCGACGACACGCTGCGGAAGATAACCGAAGCCGAAGCGGCAGCGACCCGACTGCAGTCATTGAAACAAGCGGCCTCCAACGCCCCCGAAGCGATTTTGGCGGCGGAGCGGGCCTTGCAAGAGGCGGAAAAGGGGGGAGAGCCCGATCCAGAATTTTTTGGTTCTCCCGATGAACTTCAGGCGGCCAAGCTGGCGGCCGATCAAGCCGCTGCCGACGCCCGGCAAAAACGTGAGGAGTTGGAAGCGGCGCGGACGACTCGCGCCGAGCGTTTGGCCGCGGTGCCAAAGCTGCTTTCCGACATGCGCGATCAATTGAACTCGCGTTTGCAAGCTCCCACCGCGGCGGCCGACGCCGACGCTTTGCCATTCGCGACGCAGGCCCAACAGTGGTCGCAGATGGCAACCACGGCGCTGCTGCAACAACAAATCGCCGTCCTCCAGCAAGAGAAGACGACGTTCGAAATGGAACGTCCGCTGATCGAAGCCCGGATCCAACTTGCCAAGCTGGAAGAAGAACGGATGCAAGCACGGGCGACGGTGATCGCCAAACGGTTTGCCGAAGATCGCGTGCTCAAGGTCCGCCGGCGGATCGTCGAATTCGAGGCGGAAATTGCGAAGACGCCGCTGGACGACAACGAACTGACGGTCGAAACCCGCGATATTGCTTCGCAATGGCAGCCCTTGGTGCAGGGACAGGCGGATGTAGAAGCGGAGATCACCGAGCTGTCGCTGGAAGCTTCGAAGCTGAAACAGGACTACGAATCGATCAACAGCCAGGTCCAGAAAGAACTGGAACACGACACCGGCTTGAGCAGTGCGATGGGGCTGATGTTGCAGCAGAAACGCGCCTCGCTGCCCAATGAAACCAGCCTCCGCCGACGGCTCGCACAAACCAACGATGAACTGGACGAGGTGCGAGCTTTGTTGTCGGAAATCGGTTTGGTCCGCGAATCGATCTCTCGACAAACCTCCAGCCATCTGCCAAGCGACGAAAAATATTCCAGTGATTACAAGATCTTGGAACGCTTCTTGGAACCGATCGAACGGGACGCCAACAACTACCGAAATCTACTGCTCAGCAAATCGATCGAACAGCAGGACTACCTGCAATCGATCCGCCGCTTCGCCACGATGATCGACGGGCACGTGCTGTGGTTTCGCAGCGCCGAGCGATTCAGTTGGGAAGATTTTCCGCTGGCGTGGCGTGCGTTCCAGGGACTCGTCTATCCGGCCAACCTGCGTGGCGTCGCCAATGCGTTGTGGGAAGAAGCCAACGAAAACCTGCTGCTGACGGTTGCCTGGGGGATCTGTTTGATTCTGCTGTTGTTCGCCATGCCTCGTTTGCGACGGCGACTGCAGACTTTGGGAAGCGAGGCCAGTCGAGGCACCTCGGTCGACATGAAACCGACTTGGTCGGCCGTCCTCACCACGCTGATCCTCTCGCTGCTGATGCCGATGGCCCTTGCAGTTCCTGGCTGGCGTTTGGCGTATGCCGATAAATATTCACCCTACATCGAAGCGACAGGGTACGGATTACTGTTCGCCGCGATGTTTGTCTTCCCTTTGGAATTGATTCGGCAGGTCGTCCGGCCCGGCGGGCTGGCCTTGGCCCACTTCGGTTGGTCCGAACGCTCGGCCGCCTCATCGCGAAGGCATCTGCGATGGTTTCTGGATCTCGCGTTGCCGTTCGTATTCGTCTGGTCGCTTCTCTTGCATTGCGGCAATGTCCGCTGGGAAACCTCCCTGGGCCGGTTGGTCTTTGTTATCCTGATGCTGCAGACAGCCTGGTTTGTCCGCGGGGTGATGAATCCTCAATCGGGCGCGCCGTCGCTGTGGTTGCTGCAACACCGCGATGGTTGGATCGACCGCTTACGCGTCGTCTGGCACAACGCTCTTTTTGGCACGCCGCTGTTGCTGGGGCTGTTGTCGCTGGCGGGTTACAGTTATAGCGCGCATCAATTGGCGGACCAGCTTTACAAGACGCTCATGCTTGCGGTGGCGTTGATCTTGGTCGGAGGGCTGATGCGTCGTTGGGCGATGTTGAATCGTCGCGCGATGGCGATCCAACAGGTCCGCGACCGATCCGCGGCGTCGGAATCCGCCGATCGCTCACCGATCGAAGTGACCGAACATCCCGAAGTGAACATTCGCGAAGCCAATGCGCAGACGATGCGTTTGATCTCGACGTCGCTAACCGTTGCCGGGCTGTTTGGTTTCGCATGGATCTGGACCAGCGTGCTGCCCGCGGTCGATTACCTGGATCGTTTTACGATCATCCCGTCGTCGGGCGAATCGGGCGATCCGTTCACGTTGGGCGATATCGTGATCGTGGCACCGTTGATCGCGCTGACATTCATTGCCGTGCGCAACCTGCCCGGGTTGTTGGAAACAACGCTCCTGCAACGGCTGCCGCTGGATAACGCGGCCCGCTATGCGATCAAAACACTCAGCAGTTACGTGATGCTGATCGCGGGTATCATGCTCGCGGCGCGTTCGGTCGGTATCCGTTGGGAGAGCATCCAATGGCTTGTGGCGGCCCTTGGTGTCGGCCTTGGGTTTGGTTTGCAGGAGATCTTTGCGAACTTTATCAGCGGCATCATCCTGCTGTTTGAACAACCGCTGCGGGTCGGTGACGTGGTGACGATCGATGGCACCACCGGCGCGGTTTCCAAGATTCGCATGCGGGCGACAACCGTGATCAACTGGGACCGTCAAGAATTGATCATTCCGAACAAAGATCTGATCACGGGCCGGTTGGTCAACTGGACCCTTTCGGATACGACAAATCGCCTGGTCGTGAACGTCGGGGTCGCGTATGGCACCAACACCGAACACGCGTGTGAGGTGTTGCGGCGGATCTGCGACGATCACCGAAACATCTCCAAAGATCCATGTCCTGTGATCACGTTCGAGGGCTTTGGGGACAGCACATTGGATCTGGTGATTCGTTGTTATTTGTCGTCGTTGGACAATCGCTTGTCGACGATTCACGAACTGCACACCAACATCCACAACGAATTTAATGCCGCCGGGATCGAGATCTCCTTCCCGCAACGCGACCTGCATCTGCGGACGTTCCCGAAAGAGCTGCTGTCGGGAATCCGATCGGGCTCCAGCGACAACGGGGTACCGATTCGCGAGCACGCAAAATAACGCGACCCGGCCAAAGCATTGGCTGCTCGTTTGCCGCAGCGCACAAAAAAACAGCGTCGCAAGAGAGGAGTCTCTCGCGACGCTGCTTCATGATTTATCTAACGGCTTCGGCTACCGAACCGGAACTACTCAGCTGCAGGAGCTTCTTCAGCTGGTGCGACGGGAGTTTCCGCAGCGGTCGTGGTGTTTCCGCCGTCCATTGCTTCAACAGCTGCTGGTGCGTCGGTGCTGACGTCCGTGCCTTGATCGGCAGGTGCGCATCCAACGATCGAGATCATCCAAGCAGCCAAGGCGATGCCAGTTAAGTATTGTTTCATGTTTTCTCCAAGGGAACAAAAGTGTGCTGGTGAAGTTACCATTCGCTAGCATCCAAACTTAACGCAATCCACTCAATTTTTAAAGGAGTGGAAGCGGGGTCTTCGACGGATTGATCCGCCGCGGTGCCTAAATCAGGAAGTTGCAAGCCAATCCTACCAGACAGGCATGTTCTTCGTGGACGTTAGCCTTTACTTGATCGCAACGACGCGAACCGATCTCTACACGAAAGCCGAATAGAGCGGTGGTACTGTGCGGAGCTGACAAGCGGGAGGTCGAACAACAGGATATTGGCGGTTCTAACGAAAACCCTACCCACCACGATCTTAAGGTTGCGCCCGAATGAAACGCTTTAACTCACTTGCGATGTTTGCCCTGGTCGCACTAGCCTCGTCGACCGCACTGGCCCAAGACCACGAACTTCCGCCCGGCCGCATCGTGCTGGAAGAACAGGAAACCTACAGCGCCAGCGTGACGCCCCGAGCTTTGACCGTCGCCCAGCTGCGACAACAAATCGCAATGGAAAAATCGCGTCAACGGCGGGCCCGAATGGAATACAACGCCTGGCGCGGCCATCATCCGCTGCGGCCCACCGCTTCGGACATGCCGATGATGCGCAGCAATTACGCCTACCCGCAAGCACGGTTCACGTTTGTACCGGTTTACGTCCGCTAGGACGCTTGGTCGGTTAAACGTGTTCGGGGTCGAGGTTCAACCGTTCCCGTGCCGCCGCAGCCCAGGGGCTTTCGGGAGCCAGTTGCAAGAACCGCCGCCAGTGATGATCCGCTTCGATCTCGCGATCCAATTCGTCGAGCGTGCGGGCGAGGTTGTAATGGACGTCCGGGTAGTCATCGTGGACCCGCAGTGCGCCGCGAAACGCCGCAACGGCCAACTCCTTGCGCCCCATCTCAGCCAACAAGCCGCCGAGACTGGCCCGCGCCTCGACAAAGTCGGGGTCCAATTCGATTGAAATCAGGTACCGCTCCCGCGCGGCCCACGATTCGCCCATCCGGTAGAACAACTCCGCCAGCTGGAAACTGATATCTGCCCGCGCGCCGTCGCGTGCCAAGATCGCGTGGTAACAATCGACGGACGCTTCAAATTCGCCGTCGTCCTCGCTATCGAAGGCCTTCTGTTGCAGCGGATCCATGTCGGGATCCTCGCCGGCCGCTTCCTGCGAAGAATGCGCGAATGCCAACAACGTAGGGTTGCCCTCCGGCTCGGAATCGCTTTCCAACGGCAAAGCGTCGAAGTCGATCCGCAACTGGCCCCCCGGCTCGATCAAGCCTTCCCCTTGGCGAAGCAACAACTGCTTCCCCTCGATGATCACCGACAACTGAGCCAACGGCCGGTCGACGCTCGGCAGGACCTGTGAGAGCGATTCCAGTTTGCGTTCGATCGCCGCAACGCTGGCTCCGGCGGCCACCAGTTCCGCTAACCGACGGGCCGTGGCAATCTCTTGGAACTCAAAGTAAGGCAGCTTGTGGACCGTTCGGGCGGGCACAATCAGCCCACGGCGATGCCAGCGACGAATCACCCGCACCGAGACGCCCAACAAATCGGCCAGCATCGCGGGCGTGTAGAGTCGTTTGACCGCTTGTTCGGCTTCGACCAATCCCAGTCGCTGCCAGAACTCGGTTTCCGAAAGGACTTCGATTTCACCGCGGGCTGCCGCGTCGCAAAGTTCGTCCGACAGAAGATCTCCTTCGGCCAACGGCGATTCTTCGGCACCGATCACAACGATGTCGACCGCCATCGAAGGCTGTTCGCACGCGATTCCCGAATGGTCGCGGATCAACCGCATCGCATCGCGTCGCGACAAACCTCCAAGCTTACCAGCAAATGCGATCCGTTTGCCTTTGATCGGCGAATCGTCAGCGACCGATTCGGCGGTCGAAGGCTCCCCGCCGTCGAGCTCCAGGTCGGCGACAGATTCGTCCAATTCAGAGATCGATTCAGTGGATTCGTTGTCCACTGGGGTTGGATTGGTCACGCGGCTTCCTTCTGGCGGTCCAATAAGATCGAAAAGTGCAAGCTCGACGCCTTCTACCCGTGGCACCCTCGCAACAGGATTGGGGACCATGGTCGCGGAGGTACCCGCTGGCGTTGGCAACGGGGAGTGCAGCCGATAGACCGCCAAATTTCCCGATACGCTACCAATCTTGCAAATTACCCATGATTGAGCAAGCAACCCTTGTCGGGATCGCCGAATCGTTCGGCGACGCGATGTGCGAACCGCCGCTTGCCACCAATGGTTTTGAATGTGAATTGTATGTTAGAAGCCGCCGTCGCTGAACCCCAGCGAGTCGTTTACGGCTAGAATGCGCCGCATCGACCGCCCATCCGGTCGACCATTATGGGCTCCCACCGCGCCGACAACGGGGACCGCGGAATCAGCCCGCGCCAGTCCCTCGTCTCCCACCCAAACTTTCGACTTCCCCTTTCCTTCCCTCTCCACCCAATTTGATCTGCCATGCGCCACTGCGATTGCCTCCCGCTACGACGTTTCTTTGTCGCCTGCATCCTGTTGAGCTGTTTTCCGTTGACCAGCCGCGCCGACGATCCGGTCCCCACCGAACCGACGCGGCGTTGGTGGAAAGGGAACATGCACACGCATTCGCTGTGGAGCGATGGGGATGACTTTCCCGAGATGATCGCCGAGTGGTATCGCACCGAAAATTACAACTTCCTTGTCCTCTCGGATCACAACGTTTTGGGCCTCGGCCAACGGTGGATGAAGCAGACCGCCATCGCCAAGCGCGGCGGGCAAGCGGCGCTTGCGAAGTACAAAGCGCGATTTGGCGGATCGTGGGTGGAAACACGCGGCGAGGGAGACGACTTGGAAATCCGGCTGAAGCCGTTGGATGAATTCCGTTATTTGGTCGAAGACCGAGGCCAGTTCATCCTGATCCCCGGAGAAGAGGTCAGCGACCGCGCCGCCGGAAAACCGATCCACATGAACGTTTCGAACGTCGCCGAAGTGATCAAACCGATGGGGGGCGCGACCCCTGTCGAAGCGATGTCGAACAATCTGCGCGCTGTCGAAGAGCAGGCGAAGCGGCTGGGACGCGAAATGCTGATGCATCTGAACCATCCTAACTTTGGCTGGGCAATCACTGCGGAAGAGATGGCTCAAGTCACGTCGGAGCAGTTCTTCGAGGTCTACAACGGGCATCCGGGGGTGAACCAATTGGGCGATGCCACCCGTCCATCGATCGAACACATGTGGGACATCGCCAACGCGATGCGTTTAACGGTTTTGGAAGCGACGCCGCTGTTGGGGCTGGCGACCGACGACAGCCACGATTATCACGACGGCATGCTTTCGCGAAGCATCACCGGCCGCGGTTGGGTGATGGTCCGATCGGAATACCTGACTCCCGAACATTTGATCCAAGCGCTGCGACGCGGCGACTTCTATGCGTCCAGTGGTGTCAGCCTGGAAGAGGTGACATTTGACTCCGAATCGCGAACGTTGACGGTGAAGATCGATCCTGAAGCGGGCGAAACTTACACGACTCAATTCATCGGAACGCGAATCGCTCCGGATGCGGACAAGACAGCGATGCCGGCGACAGAGCAGATCGGGATCGAATTCGCCAAGCAGGAAGGGAACGTGGCGACCTACACGATGCAGCCGGGCGAACTGTACGTGCGAGCGACCGTCACATCCAGCAAGGGGGCCGATCGCCCATCGTTTAAGGACCAGAAGAAACAGGCCTGGACGCAGCCGGTTGGATATGAGACACGCTGAGCGCCCCAGCCGATAGAAAAACGCATCGGATTGCCCTCGCTTTTGACCGGACTTGTCCAGGGCAGGGGCGATGATTGGGGTAGTGGGATCGACAACGATCCACAACGGGGATCGAGCAAGCAAGAAGGAGTACCAAGCGATGCGAGAACTATTACGTCGAGCGATGCAGCAATCGGATGAATTGGTGGTCGAATTGGATTATATGGATTGTCACGGCCGGCATACCCGCCGCGTCATCAGTCCGATCCGTTTCACGTCGTCGGAACATTTTCTGGCACTTTGTCTTTGCCGCGAAGAGCCGCGAAATTTCAACCTCAGCCGCTGCCGAAACCCTCGATTGCGGTGGGCGGCAGACGTCGTGATGCCTGTCGAATTTGCCGAACCGATGCAACCGGTTGGGGCTCGCAATTGATCGCACCGGGTTGACCTGAGTGTCGCAAATCCTTACACAAACAGCTATCTCGCGTTGGCATGAATTGATGCCAGATGCGTTAGCTCGATCCCCCCTGTGCAGGAATTTGATTTGTGACCGACGTTGTCCCCGTCCGAAATGCTTTGATCAGTGTCAGCAACAAGCTTGGGCTGGTCGATTTTGCACTCGCGCTGCAAACCGCTGGTGTTACGCTGTTCAGCACCGGAGGCACTCGCAAGCACTTGGAGGATGCGGGGATCTCGGTCGAGGATATCGCCAGCTACACCGGCTTCCCCGAAATGCTCGATGGACGTGTCAAAACGTTGCATCCAAAAGTCTTCGGTGGGATCCTGGCGCGCCGCGATAAGCCCGAGCATATGGATGCGATCTCCGAACACGATATCGAGCCTTTCGATCTGGTGGTCGTGAATCTGTATCCCTTCGAAGCGACAATTTCACGCCCCGGCGTGACGACCGCCGAAGCGATTGAACAGATCGACATCGGCGGGCCAAGCTTGGTCCGGGCCGCTGCAAAAAACAGCTCACACGTCGCGATCGCGACCTGTGCTGAACATTATTCGGCGATCGTTGATGAGATTCAAACGCACGGCGGCACGCGCAGCACGCTCCGCCGCACGCTGGCCTGGGAAGCTTTCGATCACTGCAGCCGTTACGATCGCGCGATCGCCGATTACCTGCGTGGCGAATCGGCTCGCGGCGATTTTCCTCCGGTGATCACCCAATCGTTCCGCCGCAAGGCAGTCCTGCGATATGGCGAAAACCCGCATCAACGCGCCGCGTTGTACGCCAACGAAATCTCGACGTCGGCCAACCTTGTCAACGCGATGCAATTGAGCGGCAAGGAACTCTCTTACAACAACCTTTTGGATCTCGATTCGGCATTGGCAATCGTCCGCGGTTTCGCCCAACCTGCCGCATCGGTGATGAAGCACAATAACCCCTGCGGCGCGGCAACGGGCCAAAGTCTGTCGAGTGCGGTCGAGAAGGCGATGGCGGGTGATCCGTTGAGCGCCTTTGGATCGGTGCTCGGGCTGAACCGCACCGTTGACCTCGCCACCGCCGAAATGCTCTGCCAACCGGGGCTGTTCATCGAAGCGATCGTCGCTCCCGATTTCGAAGCCAGCGCGGTGGGCTTGCTGACCACCAAGCCAAAATGGCGCGACAACGTTCGGCTGATGAAAGTGGGCCGCCTGGAAGATCCAATGCCGCCGTTGGTGCAACGTTACATCAGCGGTGGAATCTTGGTTCAAGATGCCGATCGCCAAGCCGCGGTTCCGTTGCAATGGAAGACCGTCACGGCAGAGACGGTCGAAGACGAGGTCTGGGACGATATCTACTTCGCCTGGGAAATGGTCAAGCACGTCAAGAGCAACGCAATCGTCCTGGCCAGCGACACATCGCTGGTCGGCGTGGGTGCGGGGCAGATGAGCCGCGTCGATAGCGTCGAAATCGCGATCGAAAAGGCTGCCGAACGATCGACCGGAAGCGTGTTGGCGTCGGATGCGTTTTTCCCGTTTGCCGATTCGATTCCGATGGCAGCCGACGCGGGCGTGATCGCGATCGTGCAACCCGGCGGTTCACGCAAAGATCAGGATGTGATCGATGCTTGCAACGATCACGGGATCCCCATGGTCTTCACCGGGCGTCGACACTTCAAGCATTGATGCCGGAAACATCCGATGCATCCATGACCGCCGTGCGAGCACGGCGGTTCAATGATTCTCCATCACCCACTGCACGGCAGCTTGGGTGAGGGAGGGCATGTTGGCGAGGTTTAGTTTCTCTTTGATCCGCGATCGATAGGTTTCCACCGTTTTGGGGCTTAATTGCATCTGCGTCGCAATGTCGCTGGTGTTCATCCCACGACCGATCAATTCAAACGTCTGAAGCTCGCGATCCGAGAGGACTTCGGAGACCGAATTCCCGAGACTCTCGCCCCCCTGGACGATACGTTGCAGCAGGTGAGTCGACATCTTTTGGGTGAGGAACAGGTCGCCCCCCAGCACTTGACGGATCGCATCGACGATCAGATCGGTGGGCTGCTGTTTGTTGATGTACCCTAACGCACCAGCACGCAATGCTCGCTCGGCGTACAACGATTCTTCGTGCATCGAACAAACGAGCGTTCGCGTCGTCAGACGTTTCGTTTTGATCTGTTTGATAAGCTCCAAACCATTCCCACGCTTCAGCGAAACATCGACCAGTGCAACATCCGGCTTGCACGCGTGCAACACTTGCCACCCCTCTTCGACGTCCCCTGCCTGCCCACAGACATGGAAATCCTGCTCCCGTTCCAGCCGCGACACCAAGCCCTCGCGCATCGCCGGATGATCATCGACGATCATAACAGTCGTCATGAGATTCCCCATTGCGTTGAACGTTAAGCTACCGTTTCGGAATGCTTTGCGGTTAGCCCTTCGGCGACGGAACCTTCCGCCAGACGGGCGCTCCCCAAGAACCATGGCGTCCGGAGACATCGCAACCAATGCAACGACACTGCGGCGTCTTCCCGACAAACGATCCCCAGGGAACCGACGACTTGCAGGCAAGCCACATGAGGTACCGCTACAACGTTCCGTTACCCATACGACAGCCGATCAAACTATCTTGACAGCCGACCGGACAGAATGGCAAGCTAATTTCATCCCCCCCCCGGAGAAAGATAAGATTGCGTCAAGGCAAACCCAACCGTATCGCGACAACCTGCCCCTCGCGCCCAATCCGAAACGCGTCCCTGCGACGCGATCTACCACCGCACGGGAACACCCAAGGCAAAGCCTGCAGGCTTCAACACGGCAGCGCACGTCGCGTGTACACTTGGTCACTACGCGGGACCGACGAACATCCGCACAGCGAACGTTGGTTGTCGGACAGCCGAGACGCTTGGTTCCTGTGGGGACAATGGCCTGTCCACGCGAGCGCTGGTAACATTCGTGCTAACGCAGCGACATGTGATCGATGGCTTCCGATCGGTTGCGTGACACGAGCGTTCCGCACTGCCGCGATCTGCACTGCCGCGATCTGCACATGCCGGGATACATCAATCAATCCTCACCCTCAATGACCAAAACCATGACTCAACGAATCATTGCCACTCCGTTCTACCGCCCCACCGATGCAGCGCTGCGTTTCCTTCCGGAAGGCCCCTACCCGATCGGCCCTTCCAAAATGAGTTGGGTGGCGATTCAGCACGGTGCCAACGCGAGCCAAGGGTCGTTGAACGTGTTCGATTTTGAATCGGGTAACAATCGCTCGCACGTGCTGCCGGGACGTCCCGGTTTTGCGTTCCCTTGCGACGACGGCCATTCGTTTGTCGTGGGTTGCGAACGCGCCTTGGGCATCTTTCACCCGGGCGACATCACTTGGTCGCCGTTCCATGAAGAAATCGATCAGGCGGTCGAAGGAACCGTGATCAACGACGGTTTGGTCTGGGAAAACAACTTGATATTTGGCACCAAGGATCTGGAATTCAAAACGCCCAAAGCGGGGCTCTATCTGTGGCGTGGCAGTGATCGCAGCCTGATCCAATTGCGAAACGATCAGGTTTGCAGCAATGGCAAGGCCATCGTGCAGGAGGGCCAGCAGACGTTCCTGATCGACATCGATTCGCCCACCCGCAAGATCGTTCGCTACCCCATCGACATCGCGGCCGGGACGTTGGGCGATGCGGAAGTGGTCGTCGATCTGACAGCGGATCCCGGCGTCCCCGATGGCGCGATCGTGACTCCCGACGGCAAGTCGGTGATCGTTTCGATCTATAACCCCAATCCGGCGCCGCACGGCGAGACCCGTCAGTACGATTTGAAAACCGGTGAATTGACCACCGTATGGGAGACCCCCGACTCGCCGCAAAACACTTGCCCCAACCTGATCGAACACGACGGCAAGGTGCATCTGGTGATTACCACGGCAGTGGAACACATGCCTGAAGATCGCCAGGCCGACGCGCCGCAAGCGGGCAGCCTGTTCATCGCCCCCACCGAATTCACCTCCGTGGGAAAGAATCCATTGTTCCCGCTATCCTCCATTTAGTCGGTTGATTTTTCACTAAAGGAGCGATTAAACTAGCCAAGACAAATGCCGTGGAACGACTCTTCTGTGACATCTCTCATGACTAAACGGCTGATTGCAACTGACGAAGCGGGCTACGGCCCGCAACTGGGCCCCTTGGTGATCGCGGCAACTTGCTGGGATCTTCCCGAAGCGGCTGACATGACCGCGACGCTCGCGGATCTTGAGCAAGGCTTTGAAATCCCGTCGCTGGGTCGGGTTCGGATCGGCGATTCCAAAAAGCTGTTTGCCCCGGGTCGAGCCGGTGGGCTACGGACCCTTGAGATCGCGATGCTCAGCGTGGCCGCATGCGCTTCTTCGCGTCCGATCGCATCGCTCGCCCAGTGGTTGCGTCTTTTATCGCCCGCCACGCCAGAATCGCTCGCGACAACGCGATGGTTTGCCAATTTGAGCGAACGATTTCCGATCGATCTGAAAGAGTCGATCGATTGGACACAATTGACCGCGGCGGTCGGCGAGCACTGGCAAACCGACACGTTGCAGATGCGATCGGCTTCGGCAACGATCCTCTCGGCGGCAGCCTTCAACGCGATGTGCGCCTCTGCTGGCAACAAGGCGACCTTGCTGTCCGAACAGACTGTGGCGTTGGTGAAACCGCAAATTTTGGATTGCGACGCGGAGGATGTCGAAGTCTTCAGCGACAAGCACGGCGGGCGAGCCTATTACGGCAGCCTGTTGCAACATTTCTTCCCCGAAGGTCGGGTTTCGGTTGAGACCGAAGGACGTCTGACCAGCCGCTACCAAGTGCAGCTGGCCGATCGCACGATCCGCTGGCATTTCACCGCCAAAGGGGACACATTCGCCCCGGTCGCGTTGGCGTCGATGATAGCCAAATATACGCGGGAACGATTGATGGACGTCTTTAATGCGTACTGGCAAGCCCAGGTGCCGGGGCTGCGACCGACGGCCGGATATCCCGGAGACGCGCGTCGTTTTTTGAGCGAGATCGCGTCGGCGATCGCAAAACAAAAACTGACCGATCAAGAACTTGTGCGGTTCCGTTGACGCAGCGTCAGCAACGACAATTCCGGGGGACAGCGGAAGCGTTGCAAGTGTGTGCCGAACAGCCCGCGCGTGACATGCATCGTGGTCGGAGGGAGATCAAATTCTCCCGATGCAAACCGACTGCCATAGTGACTCGGGGATAACAACGGTCCGGCAAATGGCAGACGACCATGTCCACCATGCGTGTGTCCAGCCAACATGAAATCGACGTGGTTACGTCGGGCCCAAGCGATCTGATCGGGTGAATGGCTGAGAACCAATCGGAACCGTTCATCCCCCACAGCGTCCAACGGCGGTGCGGGACCGAACCACGGCAATTCATTTCCAGCGATCACAATCTCGGTATCGCGCAGCGTTATCGGCTGGGCCCGCCCTCCCAAATCGGTCCAACCCAACGCTTCCATCTCACGACGCACCATTCGAGGGTCGGCGACGCGGGTGTCGTGATTGCCCAGGATAAAATAACACCCGCCCGCCGCGTGGATGCCGCCGAAACAATCGGGCAGCCAAGCAATGCAGTCAGCCTTGTCGACGATGTCTCCTGTCAAACAAACGATCTCCGGTTCCCACGCCATCAATTGGTCGGCGACGTATTGGTAGAACGTGGGCAGCATGTCGCCTGTCAGATGGACATCGGACAGATGGGCCAGCCGCAGCCCGTCCAACGTGGCGGGCAGCCGCGCGACGGGAAGTTCCTTGTGTTCGATCGCCAGATGAGAGATCTGATTCATTGGCAACGCCGCGTTGATACGACATCGCAACGAACCGAACGGAGACGTTGGCAATTGCGCATCGACCACGACGTGCGTCACCCGGCGTTCGACCGGCAGCCAACCGATGCGAAAGATCGGGCGGTAAATAAGCCACGGGATTCCCAGCACCAAGATCGCCGCCAAGCAGATCCAACTGTAGACCTGCAACGCCGCAGGCAGCGCCGCCGGGTTCGGGTAAAAGTACGCCACGATCGGAAACAGAAAACACTCAACCGCCACCGACCGCTCGATCAATTTGATCTGCCAACGCTGCAAGCCCGTCGCGTTGATGCGGTTATAAAACGTCAGATGCAGCCCAAAATGGCCCACTAAAATAAGCATCCAATGAGCGATGGGGAGGAACATAAGCGGAAGATCGGCGAGAAGATTTTTTAGGATGAAGGGCACCGACAGCGTGGGCATCTGCCGGTGTCGTGGGGGAAATCGAGCCGTGGGGCTGATTCCGCAACACGAGGAATCGGCGGGAACCTCGACTCCCACGTTGATGCCAATGTCAGTCGTTCGGAACGACTTTCAGAAGTCTAGCGGTTCGCTGGTTCTCTGGCAGCGCCGAACCGACGCCCTTGCCCCGCGACGTTCATTCCGCCGCTGCGATCTCCTTCATGAAGAGAATGCCTACGTCGGGTACTTCCATGGGCCACGATACTCGCGGCGCAACAATCCGTTGGCTTCGGCATCGCCGGGAATCGTTTCGGTTGCGCCATCCCAAGCGATGCTGCGCCCCAACTTCATCGACAACATCCCCAACAAACTGAGATTCGTCGCCTGGTGACCGATCAGCGCGCTGCAGGTTGCCGGTTTGCCCGATTCGATCGAACGCAAAAAGTCTGCCCACAGCAATTGCATGTTATGGCCATCGGGTTCTTGCAATTGAGCATCTTCGTGCTGGATCGCCTTTTTGGAATCGGTCGGATAAAACGTCCACCCGTCGCGCCACCCCACATGCAACGTCCCTCGGTCACCATAAAAATAGCAACCCACGTTGTGGCGTTCGGGACCGTGACCGGCAAACTTACGGTGTTCCCAAGTCGCGGTAAACGATTCGAATTGATAGACCGCGACCTGACTGTCGGGGGCGTCGGTTGTTTGTTCGGTGGCGTTCAATACGGCAGGCCCCTGCACCGGCCGACCTCCCGTCGAATAGACGCTCTTGGGGTACTTCTCTTCGGACCACATCAACATTTGATCCAACCAATGGACGCCCCAGTCTCCCAGCGTTCCGTTGGCAAAGTCTAAGAAATGCCGGAACCCGCCGGGATGAATTTTGCGATTGAAGGGACGCAGCGGCGCGGGGCCGCAATACATCTCCCAGTCGAGCGTTTCGGGCGGCTCCGAATTTCGCGTCGGCCGCTCAACGCCCCCCTTGCTGTTGACAAACATCCGCACCGCACCGATCGTCCCCAAATTTCCATCGCGAAGGAATTGATTTGCCGAAACATGATGCGGCCCGATCCGGCGATGTAGCCCCACCTGAACGCTCCGCCCTGTCGCCTGAGCCACGTCGACCATCGCGCGACTCTCACCGATCGTATGCCCGGTCGGCTTCTCGACAAACACATGGCACCCCTTCTCGAGCGCCGCGATCGCATTCAGGGCGTGCCAGTGATCGGGAGTGGCGATGATCACGATATCGATTTGTTCGCGGTCCAACATCTCGCGGAAATCGCCGTACGTCTTCGCTTGATCGCCGCACAGGTCTTCGATCTCCTCGGCGGCGAGTTCCAATTTGTCCTGATCGACATCGCAGATCGCCACCACTTTGACCCGCTGCGACGCCACCGCCTCGCGCAAAATGTTCATCCCCCACCAGCCCGCTCCGATCACCGCGGTTCGATAGGTCGGTGATTTCTGCGCCCCGTGGATGGCGGGGGCGGCACACAGGGCTCCGGCAGTTGCAGCCGAAGCGATGAATTTTCGACGGTCGATCGACATCGAGGCTCTCTAAATTACTAGCAATTGGAAAATGATGACGTGGGGGGCTTGCCAGTCCCTAATAATAGCCATGTCCGGTGAACGTCCGGTCCACCGAACGATCACCAAACTGGGGAAGCGTACAAGCTTCCCTAGTGTAGATCACCGAGAGACCGCAAAAAAGTAAGCCCCGAGCGCGGACGATCGAGGCAATCTTTTAAAAAATTTCCATCAGCCCTTGCATGCCCCGTCTGCAGAGGGGTAATATGAACAAAAGTCTACCTCCATGCAGTGTCCGATTTCCGGTCAATGCAAATTGAGTGTTACGGCGGACTTTGATTGAATTTTTCGCGTCCCGTAGAGGCCCCCGTCCACATTGGTACTGATAACACATCCGTTGGAGGTATCGATCCAAAGAGGCCCGTGACGCGCGATTCGACACCCGAATTAACCATGTATCACGCGACGCAAATCAGTGCATGAACGTCCTGACTGATGAAAACTGTGCTCGCTCAACTGAACTTCCCGATCGGGAAAAACACCGAACGCCATCCATAGCTAGCGTTCATTGGAGCCAAGAATGAAAATCCGATTACTCGTTGTTGATGACCACGAAGTTGTTCGACTGGGACTGCGTAACCTGTTGTCTGATGTCGAAGTCGAGATTGTCGGCGAAGCGGTAAGTTCTGCCGAAGCACTCGAATTCCTGACAAAGGAAACTCCTGACCTTGTCTTATTGGACATCCGTATGCAGGGGGGCGATGGCCTCGCTGCGTTGGGACGTATCAAGCTGGACTATCCCGACCTTCCCGTCGTTCTGCTGTCGGCCTACGACAATCCAACCTACGTCGCCCGTGCGGTTGCCTTGGGCGCTGCGGGCTACCTGCTGAAGGACTGCGAACGCAGCAAGCTTGTCGAAGCGATCCGATTGTGCGCCGGTGGCGGCTCGGCCTGGACCCGCGACGAACTGCGTCGCGTGACCGGCGCGTTAGCGACGCCACGCATCGCTTCGGACATCGACGTACCGCTAACGCAACGCGAAAGCGAAGTGCTGCGACAAATGGCGTTGGGTCTCACCAACAAAGAAATCGCCAAAGCGCTCGACATCAGCTATGAAACGGTCAAAGAGCACGTCCAGCACATCCTCCGCAAGGTGGGCGTGACCGACCGTACCCAAGCGGCAGTTTGGGCCGTTCGCAAGAACCTGGTCTAAGCGAGTCGCTTCTTTTCGACGCCAACGGCTGCCACGATTTCCAGGTTGCGGTTCTAACTGACCGCCGCCTTGATGGAATCGAGCATCGGATCCGAAGGCGCGGCGGGCTGATCGGTCCGCAATTCGAAAGGCAGCGTGATGATGAACGTGCTGCCGCGGCCCAGTTCGCTTGTAAAAGTGACCTCGCCCCCCAACAGCTTGCACAGCTCTTTAACGATCGATAGCCCCAGCCCGGTTCCCGAGAACTCGCGCGTCAGCCCGTCGTTATCCAGCACCGCCTTGCTTTGGCGAAACTTCTCGAAAATCACCTTCTGATCGTCTTCGGGGATTCCGATTCCGGTATCGGTAACCAGCAGACGGAATCGATCGGCACCGACCAGTTCGATTTTGGCAGTGATCAGTCCCCCTTCGGGAGTGAATTTGATCGCATTGCCAAGCAAATTGGTCAGGATCTGCCCGATCTTGTTTTGGTCCTGATAGACAAGTGGCAGGTCGTCGACCGATTCGATCGACAGGTCGATGTTCTTTTCGTTCGACAGGCTGCGAACCATATCGCATTGCAAGCTGACGACCGAAACCAGGTCGAACCGCGTCGGGCGGACCTCCATCTTGCCCGCCTCGACCTTCGCCAGATCCAAAATGTCGTTGATCATCTCCAACAGCACCCGGCCGCTTTTTTCGATGTTCGACGCGTAATTCCGCTGCTTTTCGGTCAGCGTCTGAAGGCCCTTGAGGACATCGGAAAACCCGATGATGCTGTTCAGCGGCGTCCGCAATTCGTGACTCATGTTCGCCAGGAAGTCGCTTTTCAATCGGTTTGCTTCGTACAGCTGCAAGTTCAACTGAGCCAACTGATCGACGCGTTGGTCCAATTCACGGTTCACCTCGCGCAATTGGTCCTGCGTTTCGGTCAGGTGGCGAAGCATGCGGTTGAACGCATCGGCCAGTTCGTTGAATTCGTCTTCGGTATCGATCTCGGCGCGCAGTTCGGTGTTACCGCGCGAAATCGAATCGCTGACATCCCGCAAATGCTGCAGCGGATGCAGCACCAGGTACCGCAAGATCATGTGCAACACGGCCAGCGTGATCGCGATGATCAACATCGCAAGCGCCATCACGACGGCCCGGATCCAGGTCGCCGAGGCTTCGGTCTCTTTGTAGGGCATGCTCACCCGAACGGCCCGAAACGGCGTCGCAGCGACCAATTGTTCCGCGAATTCATCGTTCGGCAGATCGCTGAAAAAATTGAAGTTCGGGCTGGTGTGGCAGGTCATGCAGATCGGCTTGAAAAAGATCGGATCATAAAAAATGTACCGATCCCCCACCGGGCCCCGCTCTTCGAACAGCGGCTGCAGTGTCAGATGCATGAAATTGTCGTTATCGTCCAGCTCGGTCGCCTGCAGGAAATTGGGACGGTTTTCGGTATAGTGCCGCGTCAAATAATCGCGGTACCGACGCTCCAGATCTTCCAGCTTGGACCGCTCTTCCAAATCGGTCGACAACACCGGCGTCCGCAAGTCCTGCAGCGTGGGCCCTTCGTCCAAAGCGATCACTTCCGCCGAATGCCGCTTCTTTTTCAGCAGGTAGACATCCAGCTTGTCCAGCGTTTCCCAATCGCGAGCTAGCAATTTATCGAGCGATTCGTCGTCGACCTTTTGCTTGCCGATGATCTGCTGTCGCTGCTTCTTGACCGCATCGGTCATCATCACCCGCCAGTGCTCGCGAGCTAGGATCGTGTTGGCGTAGTCCTTGGCACTCTGCTGGATCTTCTGCGAGACCAGTCGCTGGGCGATGACTTCAACAATCGAAAACGCGAAGAACATCAGCAGCAGAAGCGCTGCGCCGAAGAACAGCAGACATTTCCGCTCCAGGCTCATCGACGAAAAGATGCCCGATAGCATTCGGAACATGTCCGCGCGGTCCTCGAGGAATCAAAAGGGGCCTAAAAGAAGACAAGCCCCTTTTGTCGCACACAATCATTCCTTTGGCAATCGCAACACGCGCCCCCCTTCATTTGCCAGCGGCGTGCCGACCCCTTCGGCAAGATCGACATTCGCCAGATAGGTGTGCGATTGTCCCTCGGTACGCAATTGAGCGACCGAATTGAGTTCACACAGCGTCGCCCCGATCGTGACGCTGCTGCTGCCACCGACGCTGATCCCGCTGCGTCCGTTGTGCCGCGCGGCGATCCCGATCAATTGAACATGATTGGCTTTGTCGTGCGCATTGATCCCATCCAACCGATAGCCACGCACGGTGAGGTCGCTGATGATCACATGCTCGACGTCATACAGCGTGATCCCGACCGCTTCGGTCGTGATTTCTAACGGTTCGTCTAACGGGCTCTTCCCCGCCGGAGGGCGATAGAACATCCGCCCATTCCAATGTGCCCATTGTCCCGCAGCCATCGCCGACAGGTCGCCATCGCTGCTGATAAAACGTGACATCGCGCGGCCGGCAAGCATCATCTGACCATATCCCGGACGCGGTGGGATGTAGCGGTACAGATCACCGCTGACGATCTCCCAACCATCGCGGCGGGGCGAGGTCGATCCGTCCAAGACGGCGCCGTTGCCGACGATCCGAAACGGAAACATCGGTGTGCCGCTGTGTCGGGTCCCGTTCAGCGAGATGCATTCACGGTAGGGAATGTCGGTTTTCGTGAGCACGATCGAATCGCCAGGCTGAGCGACCAGGAGTGCCCGCATGATCGTGCGGTAAGGACCAAAGGTGGCAGGCCCGGCAACCAAACCGCGATCGTTCTG
This sequence comes from Rosistilla carotiformis, assembly GCF_007753095.1. Classification (NCBI taxonomy): domain Bacteria; kingdom Pseudomonadati; phylum Planctomycetota; class Planctomycetia; order Pirellulales; family Pirellulaceae; genus Rosistilla; species Rosistilla carotiformis. The sequence continues at coordinate 3,245,367 of NZ_CP036348.1, read as the reverse complement.
ATAATCGCTTCCAGAAACGTTGTCGATCACCAGGTCGCGTGCCAGCAACGCGGGCATCCATGAGGCGATCGAAACCGCAAACAGAAGTGTTCGAATAAGCATGGTCATCCCGAGGGTCGGTCTTAGGAATTCGTTCGAATGTATCGGCGGGTGGGTTGGTATCCCCAAGGGTTCAGTAGCCCTCCGCCCCTGCAAACCTAGCATGCGTCTTCCCCGCGATCACGTGCAGTCGGTCAGTTAATCGCAGGATCGAAGATTTTCTCGAAAAATAAGATCGTTTCGACGGTGGAATATCCCACGGTGACCTAGGGCTTGGGACCAACGTCGTTTGTCGTATCGGACCAAAAAGTTTAGGATCAGGTCGGGGCGTCGTGGGGCCACCTCCGCAGCACGCCCTCCCGAGACCTCACGCAAACACACCTCTTCCAATCCGATTGCACGCAATTTCGAATGCTCTACGAATCCCATTCCCACACCCCGCTCTGCAAACACGCCCACGGAATGCCTAGCGAATACGCCGCCGCCGCCCACCGCGCCGGCCTGCCGGGGTTGACGATTACCTGCCACAACCCGATGCCCGATCAATTCTCAGCCCATGTCCGGATGGACCTTGATCAATGGGACGAATACCAGCAGATCGTTGCCGAAGCGGCCGACCAGTGGCGCGGTAAGGTCGACGTCCGCTTGGGATTGGAGGCCGATTATTATCCCGGCCATGTTGAATTTGTCCGCCAGCAGATCGCCGACACGCCGCTCAGCTACGTGATCGGATCGGTCCATCCGCAAACGCCCGAGTACCGCCGCGACTATCGCACCGACGACCCGCTGCAAGATCAGATCACCTACTTCAACATGCTCGCCGACGCCGCCGAGACCGGCCTGTTCGATTGCATCTCCCACCCCGACCTGATCAAAAACGAAACGCCGGAAGATTGGCAAACCGAGCGATTGATCGACACGATCGCCAGCGTCCTGGACCGGATCGCCGCGTCGAACACGGCGATGGAATTGAACACCAGCGGACGCTACAAACGGATCACCGAGATGAATCCGTTCCCACAAATGTTACGCATGATCCGCGAGCGAGAGATCCCCGTCGTGATCGGAGCCGACGCGCACGTTCCCGAGCGCGTGGGCGAAGGTTATCCCGAAGCGCTCGCGATCTTGCAGGACGCCGGATTCGATGAAGTCGTCTACTTCGTCGACCGCCAACCCCAAGCGGTCGCGATCCGCGAAGCGCTCCAGTTCCCGTGGGTCCAGTAGCAAATCCTGCCGATCGCTCCCAACCGCAACATCGCTCCGGACCTGCCGCCTATTCGCTGAGCGATTGCAGGTAATCCAACAGCGACGCGAGATCGTGAACGCTGTAGGTGTTCATCAGCCCGTCGGGCATCACGGAGGTCGGCAAGGTTTTGCGGATCTCGATGTCGTCCTTCATGACCGTGTACTCCTTGGCGTTTTGATCACGCAACGTCACTCGGTCGCTCTGCTCGTTGGTCACAAAACCGGTTAAGGTGTCGCCGTCGAGCGTCACGATCACGTTGGTCACAAAGCCCTGTGCGATCGTCTTGCTGGGCAGCAGAATCGCCGCGGCCAATTCGGGACGCTTGTACGTTCGAGCGATGTTCCCCAGGAACGGTCCCTTCTGCGGTTCGTCTTTGCTGATCGTGTGGCATGCGGTGCAGTTGGCTTTGGCAAACACCTGCTGCCCCCAACGGAGATCACCCGATTTCGAAACGGCTTGTTGCAGCGCCTGGTCGATCGCCAACGAACTCAATTGAGGCGACATATCGGTCGGGCGAGGTTTCAGTTTCAACCGCTTCACCGCCGACTTGGCAGCTTCCGAAAGCGTTGTGTCCGCCGCGTTGATCGAAGACAAAATCTGTTCGTCCAACAGGTGGCTGTCCGTTGCCGCGGCGGCTCGGATCAAACGCGCCGCACGGTCGCCCGCGTTTGCCCAAGCGCTGTCGATCGCTTCGCGGGCGACCTCGCGCGTCTCGGGACTGCGATCCTTCTGTTCCGCCAATGCGATCAGGCCGGCATCGGCCCACAGGTTCTTTTGCCGCGCGGGATCGTTCGCCAATGCGACCAACGCCCCAGCATATTGATCCAGCTTCGGCGACTTCAGAAACGCCGCCGTCGCCGACTTCAGCGGGTCGCGGGCTCCCGAGGCTTTGCTCAGCGAATCCATCGCGGTCACGATCGCGCCGACTGCGTCGGGGCCTTCGGCTTTTGTCAGTGCAGCGACAGCTTCCGCCAACGTCGCAGGGGAAGCCTCCGAGGAATTGACCGCGCGCGACAACAGCGCCAACCCTGCGGGTGAGACATCGCTGGCGGCGGCCAATTGGGTCACAGCCGTTGGGATCAGGCTGGCGTCGCTGCCGGCCAGCTGCAACAGTCGGTCGAGTGCTTCGGTCGATTCGATCCGATTGGCAGTCATCGTCTGCACCAACCAAGCCGCTTCGTCTCCAGAGGCTTTCGCCAACTCCGCTTTCAACGTGGCAGCGATCTTTGGCGTCTCCTGCCACGGTTCGGGTTGATAGTACGGTCCGCGGGTATCGGGGCGCGTTCCCCACGATTGCCCATTCCAAACGCCTTCGTGGAAATGCAATCGGCACAGCGTTGCCAGGATCGCACGGCGATCGGCGGTCGCGTCGGCTTTCGCTAACCGGTCGATCAAGCTGTCGACAACGTCGGTCGAATGCATCATCGCCAGGGCGCGGAAGGCTGCGTCGGCGGCGTTGTTGTTGCCATCGATCGCTCGCCAGCAAGCGGCACTGTTGCCGCGATGAGCCAACGTGCGGACGGCAACGTGCACGATCACCGGGTCGGTCGACGCGAGGGCTTTGATCAGTTCGTCGTCGCTGGCATCGGTCTGCAAGCGTTCGACAAGATTCCGGTCGCTCGAACGCGTCTGTTTAGCGTCGGCCAGCAGCTTATCCGCGGCGGGATGTTTGCGATGTTTCAGTTCCCGCTGTGCCGCGATCCGGCGACGGTAGCTGGTCGATTCCAGTGCAGCGACAAGGTCTTCGTCCGAAGCTTTGGCGAAGTCGATCATCGGTTCGGGCTGGAAATCCTTCGGCGTCACGCGAACGATGTAGCCGACATTGGGTCCTTCCCATTTGAACGTTGCCCCGCGCCAACTGGCCACATACAGGCCGCTGTTTCCGTCGACGTCGGCGTCGGTCGGGCGAGTCATTTTGACGATCGGTTCCGGCGGAGCGGTTTCGACAAAGGTCGATCCTTTGGGCTCCACGGTGTGTCGGTACAATCCGCCCGTTCCCCAGTCGGCCGTCAGCGGGGCGTCGTTCCATTGGCCAAAGCCTGGTTCGTCCAGATAGACCGCGCCGCATCCCGAACCGCCACCGTAATCGGCCAGCGGCGCAACGCACTCGTCGGCAAAGTTCTTGTACAAACGCGGGTATCCGTGGTCGTCCATCCCGGTGAAGTGATGCAGTCGCACGTCCCAACCACCGCCATCGTTGGTGTTGTCGCGAGCGAACAGATCCATCCGCGGACTGATCGCCACCTCCAAGATATTCCGCGTGCCGGTCGAATAGACTTCCAATCCGGTCCCATCGGTACGGACGCGGATCACGCCCCCACCGCGATGTTGCAGCGTGCGTCCATCGCGACCGACGGCGTTCATAAATCCGAAGTCGCCGCCGGCGATGTACAACCATCCGTCGGCACCGAGGCTGACGCCGTTGGTCGTGTGGTCGGCGGGGCGTTTGTCGTAACCGAACGCTAGGTCGCGGACCAAAATGTTCTGTTCGTCGGCGATCCCATCGAGGTCGTGATCGATGAACTCGCTCAAGTGCGGCGGGTGCATCAGATACAACCGGTCGCGATCCCAGACGAGACCGCGCGGCGCATCGACGGTGCAGAACGTTTTCGTTTCGTCGGCCCGACCGTCGCCATCGAGATCGCGCAACCGGATCACGCGGCCGCGCTCGGGATCGCGCCCCAGCGAACCGTTGCCGTCGGAACTGACATACAACGTTCCTTCAGGTGCCGCGGCGACAAAGACGGGATAATTGACGGCTGGCGGCGCAGCGAAAACCGTCGCTTCGAAACCATCGGCAACTTGAACGTCCTTGAGAATCTCCGCCTCCCGCTCGGGCGCAAGGGGCAGAATTTGAGGCGGGGCGTTTCCGAAGGAGGTGTAGAGTTCTCCGGCGAGCGGTTTGAACGCCTGCGGTTCGCCATCGGAATCGGCGGGCCACAACGCGTTAATCCCTTCCCCTTTTAAACGGATCTCGCGAATACTGCACCAGCTTCCTCCGCTGGAACAACCCACTCCCGTTAGCCGTAGAAATTTGAAGGCCGTTGGTTTGGCGATCGCGTGCGGCCCGTTCTCCCGGTTTTGATTGTTCGTTAGATCCAACAGCATCGTCCACACTTTGGCGTCGTTCGATCCCTCGACGCGGTATCGATAGATGTGATTCGATTCCCACTTCAATCCGATTTCAGCGACCGCTCGCGGCTGTTCAAACTCGAACTGAATCCACTGGGGATAAGTTCCGTTGGCGGCGCACCAACGCGTCTGGTCCGAACCATCGATCGCGTGCGCCAACGGGTGCCCGCTCTGCGTGCTCGAAGAACTCATCCGCACCAACGTGGCATCTTTGGGCATCACGTCCGACGGACCGTCGCTCGACGAGCGCAGTTTCGAATCGATGAAGGTAACCTTGTTCGACCCGCTGTAAGGTTGCAAATCTTCTTCGGTCAATCGATCGCAGGCCCACAGCAAGCCGCGGGTGACGAGATCCATATACTTGTCATCGGCGACCGTGGCGGTGTTGTGTCCCAGCGTGGTGCTGAAGCCGCGGATGCCATCTCGCTCGGTCGTCCAGGCGACGATCGCATCGACCACTTCCTCTTTGCCGTTCTTGCCAACGATCTGCTTGCCCATCGCCAACGGTTTGGCGTCGAAGACGTTGACGTTGTTGTACAGCTCTTCGTTGATCGTCGTCCAATCGGCAAGCGTCTTGGTGATCGGATGCTGCGGGTCGACGTAATGGACATCGATCGGTTTCTGGGGGCCGTGTGAATTCGATTGCAGTCCCAGATGCCGGAACCAGGCGTCGCCGCCGGTACGGAAGCTGTGCATGGCGCAATGCAGATGGACCGCTGGGATCTTTTGATGCACCTGCAGGATCCGGTTGACGATCGCTTGGTCTCGGATACCGGCGGCGCATTCGTCGTGGATGATTACGTCGTAGCCGTCGGCCCAGTCCAATCGTTGGAACAGCGGGAAGGGGGGCGTGACGGTCTTGTCGTCGGTCCAGTAAACGTCGACACGGACGTTCGCGCGGGCGGAGATCTCTTTCGCGATCACCGCTTGTTGGCCGGCGTAATCGTGACAGCATCCGCCAGCGATCAAAAGAGCGCGCAGCGGAGGTCGGACCGCGGACGGTTCCGATTCTCCGTCCTGGGCGACGCCGCTGGTGGCGAGAAAGATCGCTTGGGAAAGCAGCACCGCGACGTACAGCACCGTCGCGCGGAATAGAAAACGGTTGTTCATGGAGTTGGGAAAGATTGAGAGTGATGTTGAAGAATTGGTGACAACGGGGGGCCTTGAGAGCGTGGGCGTTTGGGGCCGACCAGTCACCTTGGGGGGAGGCCTTATCGTAGTCGGTCGGGCCGTGTTTGTCTCGGGGAACGCGATTCGTTCGATTCGGTCTTTGCGGCGGACGGATCGTTTTGATACGGTCCCACCGACTTCAAGGACAGAACCGATGTTTCCCCAGGTGGAGAGCAGAATGACACGCGGGCAGTGGGCAACACAGCAACATTTACGATCGATCACCTTGGTATTGGTGCTTGTAGGCGCCAGCATCACGACGGCTGCGCCTCCTTCGTTTCTTAATATGTTCACCCGTCGGACGGTCGAGGCCGATCCGAACGTGGAATATGAACTGAGCGAAGAAAACGGCCCCTGGCTGATCCTGGCCGCCTGTTTTGGTGGGGAACAGGGGAAGCAACAAGCTTCCGATCTGGTGATGGAGCTACGACAGGACTACAACCTGCCCGCCTACATCCACCAAGAGGCTTACGATTACACCCGCCCGCTGATGGGTTCGGGCCCCCAACCGGTCAAGATGCGTCACCTGAACGGACGCAAGTACGATTCGTATGCCGTTCTGGTCGGCGAATTCGACTCGCTGCAGAACCCTTCGATAGAGAAGACGCTGGATTTGGTGAAGCACGCGCAGCCCAAATCGCTCGATTTTTCGAAGACGGGCAAGACCAGTCAACGCTTCGCCGCCTTCCGCCAACTGCAATCGAAGCTGTTCAATAAGGACAGCGAAAAGCGTCAGGCAGGCCCGATGGCCATGGCCTTTGTTTCCAAAAACCCCCTGCTGCCCGATGAATTTTTCAATGCCCCGGTTGTCGATGCGTTTGTCCGCAGCATGAACGAAGACGTCGATCACAGCTTGCTGGACAACCCTGGAAAGTTCACCGTCGTCGTCCGCTCCTTCGGCGGCAACGCCACAACCGACTTCGGCAACGGCGCGGGAGCGTCGAAACTGGTCCCCAATCCGAACCGATTGAACAAGGGGGCTGAACAGGCGCACAAGATGGTGGTCGCCCTGCGAGCCAAGGGAGTCGATGCGTATGAGTTCCACGATCGCTATCGAAGCATTGTGACGGTCGGCGAATTTGATCGCTTGGGCGAAGAGGTTCCCGGCGGCGAATTTCGCTACGCTCCTGAGATTTTGCAAACGATGCAAAAATATTCGGCGGGCAAATCGATCCAACAAGCCTCCCACGGCACGCAACTGGCCGCCAACCACATCGCGGGGATTCCGTTTGACCTGAATCCTCACCCGATTGCGGTCCCACGGTCGAGCAAGCGCAGCCTATATGCTGGCGCACTTGGTTTTGGCGGCTAATGCTGTCAACGCCCCCTTCACGTCGAGGGCTTGGTTTGCGAAATTTGTGAACGATTCGTTCACTTTTTGCGGCACCGGTTTTCGACGATTGAAGGCAGCTCATGACCCTCTGGCAAATCGATATTTATCCCAGCGAAGGCACGGTCGACCGCGATGGGGCGCGAATCGCCGAAGAGATCTTCGAACTTCGCTTGGCCGACCACTTGGACGTTGCGATGTCCAAGAGTTTTCTTGTCGAAGGTGATTTGGACGCCGATGCGGTCTCCGCGATCGCTGCCAATTATCTCGTCGATCCGGTCACGCAGCGATCGGTGATCGCCACCGTTGGCAGCGACGAACTGCTCGCCTCCCCCAACGCCAACAAAACCTTGGTCCATGTCATGGCCAAGCCGGGCGTGATGGATCCCGTTGCTCAAAGCACCATCGCGGCGATCCGCGACGGCGGTTGGCAAGTCGAAGGGGTCCGGACGGTGCGGAAGTATTGGCTGCCCGAACTGCCGCCGCAACAGCTGGATCAAATCTGCAAGCGGGCCCTATCGAACGATTCGATCGAACAAGTGATCGTGGGACCGCTGCAACTGGACCGGCTGCAAATCGGTTCGGCTTACGAGTTCGAATTGCAACATGTCGCCATCCGTGACTTGGACGATGCCGCGTTGGAACGCCTGAGTAAAGAGGGCCAGCTGTATCTGACGCTCGTCGAGATGCAGACGATCCAAAAGCACTTCCGCGACTTGGGCCGCGAGCCGACCGATATCGAACTCGAATCGGTCGCCCAGACCTGGAGCGAGCACTGCAGCCACAAAACGCTGGCGGGCCGAATCGCATACCGCGACGAAAACGGCGAGCGTCGCTTTGAAAACATGCTCAAAGAAACGATCTTTGCCGCGACCCAATCGATTCGCAAATCGCTGGGCGATGACGATTGGTGCGTCAGCGTGTTCGAAGACAACGCCGGCGTCGTCACCTTCGACGACGAATACAACATCTGCTTCAAAGTCGAAACGCACAACCATCCCTCGGCGCTGGAACCTTACGGCGGGGCAAACACCGGCATCGGCGGCGTGATCCGCGATCCGCTGGGGACCGGGATGGGAGCCAAGCCGATTTGCAACACCGACGTCTTCTGCTTCGCTCCGCCAGAAACCGCTCCCGAAGATCTCCCCGCTGGCGTGCTGCATCCCCGCCGCGTGATGAAAGGTGTCGTCTCGGGCGTCCGCGATTACGGCAACCGGATGGGAATTCCTACGGTCAACGGTGCGGTCTATTTCGACCCGCGTTACCTCGGCAATCCATTGGTCTATGCCGGCAACGTCGGTCTGCTGCCGGTCGACAAATGTTTTAAGGAAGCGTTGCCGGGCGACTACATTGTGGCGATGGGAGGCCGAACCGGCCGCGACGGAATCCACGGCGCGACGTTCAGCAGTGCGGAATTGACCAGCGAGAGCGAATCGCTTTCCGGCGGCGCAGTCCAGATCGGCAATGCGATCACCGAAAAGATGGTCGCCGACGTTCTGCTGCAGGCTCGCGACGCAGGACTCTACAACGCCGTGACCGATTGCGGTGCGGGCGGTTTCAGTAGCGCTGTCGGCGAGATGGGCGAGAAGATTGGTGCGGAGGTTTGGTTGGACAAGTGTCCGCTCAAATACGACGGACTCTCTTACACCGAGATCTGGATCAGCGAAGCGCAAGAGCGAATGGTGCTGTCGGTTTCGGCCGACCAGTGGGAACCGTTGCAGAAGCTCTGCGAAAGCGAAGGGGTCGAAGTCACGCGGATCGGAAAGTTCGAAGCGACCGGCAACCTGCGACTGATGTACGGCGAGAACTTGGTCGGCGAAGTCACGATGCACTTCTTGCACGACGGCCGGCCGCCGATCGTTCGCGATGCGATCTATCAGGCACCGCAAGTCTGCCCGCTGGAGGGAACGGTTCCCGCCGACCACGACGAGACGCTGCGAAAGATTTTGGCCGCGCTGAACGTCGCCAGTAAGGAATGGATCATCCGCCAATACGATCACGAAGTCCAAGGTGGAAGCGTGATCAAGCCGTTGGTTGGTGTGCAAGCCGATGGACCTGGCGACGCTGCGGTCGTGCGACCGCGCGTCGAGAGTCGCCGTGGAATCGTGATCAGCAACGGCATGAACCCGCACTTCGGCGACTTCGATACCTATCACATGGCCGCCAGTGCGATCGACGAAGCGATGCGAAACGCCGTCGCGGTGGGAGCGGATCCGGCGAAGATTGCGATCCTCGACAACTTCTGTTGGGGCTACACCGATCGTCCCGAAACGCTTGGGTCATTGGTCCGTGCGGCGATCGCTTGCCAAGACATGGCGATCGCGTTGGGGACGCCGTTCATCAGCGGCAAAGACAGCTTGAACAACGAATTCAGCTACAACGACGACGATGGCAACCGTCAAACGATTGCTATCCCGCCAAGCCTGTTGATCAGTGCCATGGGACAAGTCGAAGACGTTTCAAAGTGCGTCACGATGGATCTGAAACAGGCTCGCAACGCGATCTATCTAGTTGGCGAAACCAAAGACGAACTCGGCGGATCGCACTTCTCGTTGGTCAACAAGCTTTCCGGCGGCCAGGTACCGACGGTCGAAGTGCAAACGGCCAAAGCGATCTTTGCCGCGATGCATCAAGCGATCCTCAGCGGCAGCGTCCGCGCATGCCACGACCTCAGCGAAGGTGGACTGGCTGCGGCGGTTGCCGAAATGTGTTTCGCTGGCGAATTAGGAGCCGACCTGCAGATCAGCGACCTGACGCAAAGTGGCCTAGGCCCGGAAGTAATCCTGTTCAGCGAATCGAACTCCCGATTCCTGGTCGAAGTTGCCAGCGACGCGACGGAAAGCTTTGAAGCTTGTTTTGCTTCGCTGCCACTAACTCGAATCGGCTCCGTCGTCGAAGGGGAATCGTTAACGATCCGCGACGCCGACCAAACCGTCATGGAATCGCAGTGGCCCGCGTTGAAGCAGACCTGGCAAAAGCCACTCGCCTTCGAATCGCATTAGAAGTCCGCCGAAAAGGGCGTTCGCACGGTAGCACGCTTTCGGCGTTGAGAATCGTCCGCAGACACGTTTCATTGGAATTGAGCGTGAGTCGGTTCTCCGATCCGCTATTCTGCCACCACGAAGTGCGACCTACAGGCTCGCAGCGTTCGTGACTTCCGCCATTCGCCGGTGCGATTGGCGAGTCGCGTTTACGCAGCGTCAAACGCTGACCGATCCGCGAAAGCCGCGGGCGGCGTAGTAGCTCTGGGCCCCGTTGTGGTAGATGAAGACCTGACCATAGCGGAAGTCGCCAAACAAGGCGCCGCCAAGGGCACGCACTTCTGCAGGAGTTCGAATCCAGCTAGAAGTCTTTGTGTCGAAATCGCCCAGCGTTTGTAGCTCGCGATATTGTTCCTCACAAAGCAGATCGATCCCGATTGCCGCTGCCATATCGAGCACGCTATCTCTGGGGGGCTGCGACTTCCGCGACTCCAACGCTTCCCTGTCGTAGCAAACACTGCGTCGCCCGATGGGACTTTCGGCGCAGCAATCGAAAAACAGGAAAGCTCCGGTTTTCTTGTCGCGCCCCACAACATCGGGCTCACCGCCGGTCCGCTCCATCCTCTCCAGCACTGCGCGTTTCGCGGGATTGCTATCGATTCTCGCTTTGACATCGCTCCAGCGAATGCCCCGATGCCGGCTCTCATTTGCGTTGAATCGCGACTGAAGCGTTGCCAAAAGATCCTCCGATGGCTCGGTGGAATCGAGACGGGACTCACGTTTCTTTTTCATGGGGGGTCGGTTTGTCCATCGAGGGGCCAACGAACAGAATCGCTTTCGCAAAGACGACTATCCTATCGCACCCGCTTCCGCTGTGCCAACGCAAGTAAATCCCATGAAACGTCCTCCCCTCCATGCAGCAGCACCGCTTCACGACCAGGGGATTGCGATTCGCCCTGCGGTCGAAACAAATGCCGTGGCGTTTCGAAGGCCGATCCTATGGCCTTGGTTTGTGGAAGAACTCGCGGTCGTTCATGCGTGGTTGCTCGCCGTACGTCGGGTAGGCTCCGTCGTAATACGGCGGCGTTGGATAGGCCTGGGTGGGCGGGTATGGCGTTAGCGACGCGCCGCCAAACCCGGGTTGAGCGTATCCGCCGGGATAACCGGATCCGCCGCCGGGATAGCCACCACCGTGGTATCCGCCACCGGAATGCCCTCCGCCAGGATAACTGCCACCGGGGTGGTTTCCGCCAGGCTGGCCGTTTCCGCCGGGACCTGGGCCGTGGGGATGGCCGCCGCCACCGGGGTAGCCGCCACCGTTAAATCCTGGATTGGCGTAACCGCCGGGGTAGTAGCCGCCGACGTTCATGCCGGCCAAGGGAGCTCCCCAAGCGGCATAGGGAGCAGAGTAGGGTCGCACGGGGAAGCGCCATTCGCCGTAGGGACGCACTGGCTCGCCCCACTTTTCAACGGCGTGGTAGTTGTCTGCTGCTTGGCCATATTGCAGCGTGCTGCGATACTGGCGATAACCGCTCTCGCGATAACTGGGGTCGACCCGAGAGACCGCTGGAGCGTGCGCTGCATATTGCTCGACGCGCGCCCCGGTCGACGGGTCGTGCGTGTACGTGCTCGGCAGCGTCAACCAATCCGCTCCCCAAGCAACGCCCTGGACCGCGACCACGACGGTGGCGACGATCAGCTGGCGAATTGCTAGGTTGGGGAATCGCATCGGATACACTCTCGGGTTGGACGTTTGCGTTGAAAGGCGTCTGCTTGGCCTCTTTCCACAATAATCCGGTTCCGAATTGGCAAGCGACTTGTCGCCAGAAAGCCGACTCTAACGCCTGATGCCCGCCGTCAAAATCGCTACAACCCGCAGCCTCCGACCGGCATCACGGCTCTCCAACTTCACCGCAGCTCGAAAAACCGCGTGTCTGAAACCGATCCCCTTCAACCGATTTGCGACCGAGTCGCTGCCATTTGGCCCGCGGGGCGGTGGGCTTCGCTGCGCGTGGTGGTCGGTGTCAGCGGCGGCGCCGACAGCGTCTGCCTGCTACGGACGTTGGCACAGATGGCCGACGAGGCTGCATCGAATCTGATCGTTGCCCATTACGACCACCAGACCCGCGACGATTCGGCGGACGACGCAGCGTTTGTCGGCCAACTGGCTCGTGATTTGGGACTCGATTTCGAACTCGGCCGCTCCGCGTCGCGCGATCCATCGCGCAGCGAAGCCGATCTCCGCGGGGAACGTTATGAATTCCTCGACGCGGTCGCTCGGCGGCTCGGCGCCCGCTATGTCGCTGTCGCGCACAACCGCGACGATCAAGTCGAAACGATCCTGCACAACATCTTCCGCGGCACTGGCGGATCCGGCGCCCGGGGGATCGCTGCGTTTCGCCCCTTGGGGGAAGACCTCGTGCTGGCTCGTCCCTTTCTGAACGTCGCGCGCCAAGCAATCGAAGCGGCGATGGCGGCGATGGGGCAAGCCTATCGCAACGACCCAACAAACGCCGAACCGATGTGGACGCGGAACTGGTTGCGAGTCGAACTGCTGCCAATGCTCAAGGATCCGTTTCCGCAAGTCGATGAATCGCTCTTGCGTTTGGGGCAAAACGTCGGCGAACTGCAGGCGGCTGTCGATCAAATCGCGGCTGAACTCGAGACGACGACTGTCGTTTGCGAAGACGCTATCGTGCGCATTGATATCGCGCCACTTCAGCGGGCTCCCGAAGCTGTCAAAGTCGCTCTACTGCAAGGTTGTTGGAAAAAAATGGATTGGCCGCAGGCTAAAATGTCGCATCGACACTGGAAACGGTTAACACAGTTGTTGAAGAACAGTGGATCCGAGGTAGATCCGGCCGGTTTTGATCTTCCTGGAAATGTTCACGTTTCGGTATCCAACGACGCGATCATGCTGACCCAACGTCTATAAAAGCAGCCTGATTTTCTGTAGGATGTCAGTCAAGGAAGCGATTGACACGCATCGGCCCTTCCGTCGCGCTACCACTTATCACATTTAGCTCCCCCCACCTTCGAACCAGGCGAGTTGCGAATCGATGTCTCGACTTGAATTGATCATGATGCGGCACGCCAAGAGTGACTGGGGAGATGTGTCGTTGTCCGATCACGACCGGACACTCAACAATCGCGGCCGTCGCGACGCGCCGCGAATCGGCCGCTGGATCCTGGAGCAAGATCTGCTTCCCGACCTGGTCCTTTGTTCGACCGCCGTCCGCGCCCAGCAGACGATCGAGGCGGTGGCGGGGGAGTGGCCCGTGGAGGTGCCGATTCACGATAGCCGCACGCTTTATCACGCAGCTCCCGAAACGATCATCAAGGTCGTCGCCAGCGACGCGATGGAGGCGAAGCGGGTGATGGTGGTCGGTCACAATCCAGGCATGGAGATGCTGGCGGGACACTTCAGCGGTGCCTGCGGCCACTTTCCGACTGCAGCGATTCTGGCTCTGGCCTTCGAAATTCCCGAGTGGTCCAAACTACGGCTCACCTGCCAAGCAATCACACTGGCCGCAACGCGTCCCAAGGCGATCGATTAGTATTTTCGCAGCGATTTCAACGGCCGAACCACCGACAGCCTCAACTTGCCGCCACACGATCGATCCGCGAGAGCGACACCCACAACACTTCGCAACACCGGCCCGTGATCTGTAAAGCGTTCGAAACGCGGAACCGCTCGCCAGCGGCATGACAAGCACCCTGCTTTCGGCGACATCGCCTTGCAAAACTTTTCGTCGCTAGCAAGCCGCCCTGGGAGCAAGAAAGTCCGCGGTCTCTAGCGCCCGATGGGTCGCAGAATGTTCACGCACGAAGGCGCCTCGCAGGCTGGAATTCTAAATTGCACGACGCTCCCCCCGGTTCAAACGGATTTCCGGCCAAACGCACCTCTCCGCCCCGGCGCAACCTCCTGTTGTGATGAACTCATTCTGTTACCAGCAACACGTCGGTTCATCGCACCGTTGACGCAACACCGAGCAAGTTACCAGCCTGCGCATCGAAACGGTTCGTCGGGCACACAGGAGAGCAGAGGCGAAGCTCGATCCAGAGGCTGCCCACCAACAAGTGGATTACACCACACCACGCAGGAAACCCTGGCGCCGCCGATGCTTCCGATCGACACCTCGATATCTTGATTCCAGGCAGGAACCAGGTCAAGCTTCCGGAGGAGAATCCCGCCTTAAACAGCCCTAACGCGACTTGCACTTGCATTGGTGATCGAACACCGGTATAATCACACCCCTAGCACCCTCTGGTTAAGTTGTGGTCTCCAAGACCGCAACAAACCACTTTTCCTAAGCGTTCATTTCGGCAACCAGTTCAAATTTGCACTGTTAGCCAAATTGTCGTTTCCTATTCCACTTTTCGTCTTTTTGAAAGGATGTGCTATTCATGGGATCTAAGTCTTCCCCCAGAACCGGCTTCACGCTGGTCGAACTCTTGGTCGTGATCGCGATCATCGGAATTTTGGTTGGCCTTTTGTTGCCAGCCGTTCAAGCAGCTCGCGAAGCAGCGCGACGCATGAGTTGCGGTAACAATTTGAAACAGCTCGGTTTGGCGTTTCACAATTACCACGACACCTACAAAGTCTTTCCACCGGGACTTTCAGGTACCTCAAGCGGCACGTCCCACAATGCGGGCCGTTTATCGCCGTTCGTCGGCATGTTGCCCTTTATCGAACAGCAGGCAATGTATGACCAAATTCAAGCTAACGGTGGCCAGACAAGGTACCCTTGGGAAAGCACCGACTGGTGGAATGCTGACCTGGACGCCCTGGCATGCCCTTCGGATTCAGGCCGACAAGACCGTGACCGTGGCAAGTCGAATTATGTCTGCAATCATGGAGACCGAGCTACGGAGCTGGAAAGCTACGAATTTGAACGAGGACGAGGCGTTTTCTTAGGTCGGAAGGGACTGCAGATGCGCGATATCAAGGACGGCACCAGCAACACGATTGTTTTCTGTGAAGTGGTGACCTCGCTGTCCTACGGTGGCGATGCCTTGGAAATTCCTGGCCAGGTCGTAAAAGAAATCAGCGGAATTGTGGCGGCTCCGTCAGCCTGCAAGGCAGCGGCGAGCACCGCCGACAAAATGCAATTTGTCACCGGCAGCGACGGAGATATGCGCCGCGGCGATCGATGGGCCGATGGTCGCCCCGCGTTTACCGGATTTCAAACGATCCTGCCGCCAAACTCGCCATCGTGCGTGGAAGGGACAAACAGCGAAGATCCTAACAATGCGATTTATTCGGTCTTCAGCTGGCACCCAGGGGGCGTCCAAGGCTGCATGGCCGACGGTGGCGTGAGGTTCATTGCCGAAACGATCGACACAGGCAACCTTTCGGCTGCGACTCCAGGTCGCGTGAATACCAATAGCCCCTACGGAGTATGGGGAGCCATCGGCACCCGGGGTGCTCGTGAAGTGGTTAACCTTCCTTAAGGATATCCTGGAGTGACCACGACGATTTAATACGATCGTCGTGGTTCCATAACAGGGAAATCAATTTGAGAGCTCAGGCAGCTTCGGCTGCACTGGGCTCGCGTTGTAGATGTATCGCTGTCTTTATCGGCAACACGTTTGCATATTTTTCGTCCGACCGCCCACGTGGACACTCCGCACAAAAGTCACCAGCGGATGATGTCGGCATTGCTTAAGAGTTAACTCAATGAAGGATCTTGGAATGAAGTGTTTTCGGCTTTGCACCGCAAGTCTGGTTTGCGGGGTATCCCTGCTGCTCGCCGGCTGCGGCACTGGCACCGGAACGAACAACCCCGGTGTTACCGTCCATCCAGCCGGCGGCAAGGTGTTGGTCGACGGAGCGCCCATGGAAGGGGTTACAGTCATTTTAAAGGGGGATGAGCGGGGCGCTTCGGCAAAGTCAAACGCTCAGGGAGAGTTCACGTTCACGACGTTTGACCCGGGGGATGGAGTTCCTGAAGGGACTTATAAAGTTGCGGTCCTAAAGCGTGAAACCGTCGGCGCGGACAGTTCGTATTTCGACGAAAATTCGCCCAACTACGGCAAGACACCGCCCCCCGAAGCGTTGGGCAAAGTCGTTGATCATATCGCGGAGAAGTATGCCGATGCCGAAACCTCGGGATTGACCGCCGACGTCAAACCGGGCGCCAACGAATTCACCTTCGAAGTCACAAGCAAGTAGATCAGCAGTGAAACCTCGCCGGCAGGTGAAGATGCCAGCCGAAGCGACATCCAACAACGAAGCCGTCTGTCGACGCTCGACCGACGACTTCGTTGGAACTTGGCCGCAGAAAAAAGGGGCAGATTGCTAGCCAGCGAAGCGAAAACGCGATGCCGGCTCGGGGCTGCCCCCACGCGAAATAGCCCCAGCGCTGCCGAACGCCGATCGCTGTTTGTCAGCAGCAACGGACTCCAAATGCCGTTCAATTCTAGACTCGGGGCCGCGATACTCGCATTCCAGAGAAACGCTCCTGCGTAGCTTGCCCCACCCCCGTGGGCACAGCAAGTGCGTTTATTTCCCCCAAGCTGTGTTCTAAGTCGCCGAAAGGGATTGAACACACGCCCCCTCCCCATGTATTGTAAATCCGTGCCAAAGTGTCTGGATCGCGCTTGGGATGTTCATGTAGTCTGCCTGTGGGCGGCGCGTTATGCCGTCCCCCAAGGGCGAAGAGCACGGCAACCTACCTGTCGTTTCCGTTTTCACCCTCTTTTTAAAGGTTGTTATCCTTTATGGGATCGAAGTCCTCTCACAGAACCGGCTTCACGCTGGTCGAACTTTTGGTCGTGATCGCGATCATCGGAATTTTGGTTGGCCTTTTATTGCCCGCCGTACAGGCTGCCCGCGAAGCAGCACGCCGCATGAGCTGTGGCAATAATCTGAAACAACTTGGCCTGGCGTTCCATAATTACCACGACACCTATCAATTCTTTCCACCTGGAATCACGGGCACAACGTCAGGAACGAATACGAACGGCGGACGGCTCTCACCGTTTGTGGGCATGTTGCCATTTATTGAGCAACAGGCAATGTACGATCAGATCCAGGGGAACGGTGGACAAACCGGTCCTCCTTGGGCCAGCACCACATGGTGGGACGCCGACCTCGCCGCCCTGCAGTGCCCTTCCGATTCGGGGCTCCAAGACCGGGACCGTGGCAAGTCGAGTTACGTTTGCAATCACGGAGACCGTGCGACTCAATTAGAAAACTCGAACTTCGAGCAAGGTCGAGGAGTTTTTCTTGGGACAAAGGGGCTGAAGATGCGTGACATCAAGGACGGCACCAGCAATACGATCGTGTTTAGCGAGATTGTCGCTTCGCTATCGTATGGCGGCGACGACCTTGAGGTTCCCGGTCAGGTTATTAACAATATTAGTGGAATTGTCGCAGCACCATCGGTCTGCAAAGCAACCGTCAGCACGGGCGACAAGCTTCAGTTTGCGTCCGGAAACGGCAATTACCAGCGTGGCGTGAAATGGGGTGACGGACGTGTCGCGTTTACGGGCTTTCAAACCATCCTCCCCCCAAACTCTCCATCGTGCAACGAAAGTACGACGAGCTGGGAGGACACCAATAACGCGATTTACTCCGTATTCAGCTGGCACCCTGGCGGAGTCCAAGGCTGCATGGCCGATGGCGGTGTAAAGTTCATCTCCGAAACCATCGACACAGGAAATCTCTCGGCGGCTTCGCCCGGCCCCGTGTCGACAAACAGCCCCTACGGGGTTTGGGGCGCCATCGGCACTCGTGGTGCACGCGAGACGGTCAGCTTGCCGTAATCTGAATCCCCACAAGGGATTTCCCACCGATTGGATGTAAATCGATTTTGAACGGATTTCTGCCGGTGACGATCTTCGCGAGCCCGGGCAACTCAGGTTGCGTGGGCTCTTTTTTTCGGTCCCTTGGCAACCTCGTCACGAGGGTTCGATTGGCAGGGCAATTGGATTGCGATCCAAGCGTTCGCCAATGGGAATCGAGACCGTTGCCCGCAAACTTACCCTTTTGAGGAAATAGAGATGAATTGTGTTCGGTTCGGCATTGCAGGTGCGGTTTCCTTCTTTGCCATGTTAAGCATCGGTTGTGGTTCGGGCTCCGGCACCAATAATCCAGGAGTAACCGTCCACCCAGCCAGCGGCAAGGTGCTGGTCGATGGAGCGCCCATGGAGGGCGTCACCGTCATTTTGAAAGGAAAGGATCGTGGCGCTTCGGCAAAGTCGGACGCTCAAGGCACTTTCACCTTCACAACGTTTGACGCGGGGGACGGAGTTCCTGAAGGATCTTACAAAGTTGCGGTCCTAAAACTCGAAACCGTCGGCGCCGACAGCTCGTACTTCGATGAAAATTCGCCCAACTACGGCAAGACACCCCCTCCCGAAGCGATGGGAAAAGTCGTTGATCATATTGCGGAGAAGTACGCGGACGCTGAAACGTCGGGCCTGACAGCCGAAGTAAAGCCAGGTGACAACGATTTCACCTTTGAAGTCACCAGCAAATAATCCGCTGGTCGAACCTTCCCATTGCAGCGCGGCGAGATCGCAGCGGTTTCCTAGGTCAGCCGATGGCCCCGTCGATACCAGACGCCCATTCGGCTACCGCGTGGTTGGCCCATGAAGCTCTTTCCTGCCGCTTTGCCGGAAGGCCCTTAAGCTTTATAACATGAGGCTTGAGTTATCGACCTCGACTGCGGTGTGGCGGGGGCTTTTTCTTTGAAACGCTTTTTGCTGTTGGCCTAAATGATTTCGAAAACGATGCACGACGTAGCGACTGGGACTTGGCATGGATTGGCAGACCGCGTGTTGGCGGGAGAGTCGATCGGACGCGACGAGGCGCTGTCGATTCTGCGGGCCGATGACACTCAGGTGCTCGATATCCTGGCGGCCGCTTACCGGATCCGCCATCGATACCACGGTAACACCGTGCAGCTGTATTTTTTGATGAACGCCAAGAGCGGTCTGTGCCCCGAGGATTGTGGCTACTGCTCTCAGTCGAAGATCTCCACCGCACCGGTCGAGAAGTACACGATCCTGAACCGCGAAAAGCTGATGGATGCGGCCCGCGTCGCCGCCGAACGCAAAGCGAAAACGTACTGCTTAGTCATTTCCGCTCGCGGCCCCAACGAGCGCGAGATGAAGGCGGTCGAGACGATCGTGCCGGAGATCAAAGCAAAGTACGATCTGAAGATCTGTGCTTGCCTAGGGTTGTTGACCGAAGAGCACGCCCAGCGGCTGAAGGCGGCTGGCGTCGACCGCGTCAACCACAACCTGAACACCAGCGAAAACCATTACAAAGAGATCTGCACCACGCACACCTTTGCCGATCGCAAGGAGACCCTGCACCATGTCCGCAACGCGGGGATGGAGTTGTGCAGTGGTGGGATCATTGGAATGGGAGAGACCGATGACGATGTCGTCGACATGGCGATGGAGCTTCGCGAGCTGAAGGTCGAATCGATTCCGCTGAACTTCCTGAATGCCGTCGATGGCACGCCGCTGGAAGGGAACGATCAATTGACCCCCGCCTATTGCTTGAAGGCGTTGGCGATGTTCCGCTTCGTCAATCCCGACCGCGAACTGCGGATCTCCGGCGGCCGCGAGATCCATCTGCGATCGCTGCAACCGCTGGGGCTGTACGCCGCCAATTCGATGTTCGTCGGCGATTACCTGACCACGCAGGGTCAGCCGCCGCAAGCCGATTACGACATGATCCGCGATCTCGGTTTCGAAGTCACGATCAACGAAGAAACCGTCTCGTCGTAATCCGCGCGATCCATTACGAGCACGAGCGCAAGCGAGTGACGCATTTACAAAACATTCAATCGCTTGCGCTTCGTGCTCGCATTGGGTTCTCTCGCCTTGCGTTTTGCGCTCGTATCCTTCCCTCCTTGCGCTTTGTGCTGGTAGGAAACGGAATCGCGAACGCGAGCTGTCACAAACTGCCGCAGGCGTGACGATTAGCCGCTCTCTTTTGCAGTTGAATCGCGGTTCACAATATCTGAAACTATGGTCTGCGGTGCGTGGGAATCACGCTCGCACCTCTCTGTTTGCAAGAACTCACCGTTAGAGAAGTTGTTCGGCTATGGCTACTACCGACGTAACATCGCAGGATGCCGCGAGATCAGGCGATTCGCAACCTGGAGACTTGGAACACTTTTCGTACGATGACGCAATCGTACGGATGTTCGCCACGGCAACGGTTGTCTGGGGACTGGTGGCGACACTGGTCGGTCTGATCGTCGCCACGTTCCTTGTGCTCCCTTGGTTGACCAATGGGCTGCCCTGGATTTCGTTTGGCCGCTTGCGTCCGCTGCACACCAACGCTGCGATCTTCGCCTTCGCCGGCAACGGAATCTTCGCCGCGGTCTACTACAGCACCCAGCGATTGTGCAAGGCGCGGATGTGGAGCGATGTGCTCAGCCGGCTGCACTTCTGGGGCTGGCAAGCGATCATCGTCGCCGCCGCGATCACGCTGCCGATGGGGATCACGCAGAGCCGCGAATACGCCGAACTGGAATGGCCGATCGATATCGCAATCGCCATCGTTTGGCTGCTGATCTTCGGCGGCAATTTCCTGATGACTCTGATCAACCGCCGCGAGCGGCACATGTACGTCGCGTTGTGGTTCTACATCGCAACGATCGTCACCGTCGCGTTGTTGCACGTCTTCAACAACCTCGTCATCCCGTCGGGCTTGTTCCACGGATACAGCGTTTACGCTGGCGTTCAGGACGCCTTCATGCAGTGGTGGTATGGCCACAATGCGGTGGCGTTTTTCCTGACCACGCCCTTCCTGGGTTTGATGTATTACTTCCTGCCCAAAGCGGCTGAACGGCCGGTCTTCAGTTACAAGTTGAGCATCATCCACTTCTGGTCGTTGGTCTTCATTTACATCTGGGCTGGCCCGCACCACTTGCATTACACCGCGCTGCCCGAATGGGCCAGCACGTTGGGCATGTTGTTTAGTCTGATGTTGTGGATGCCCAGCTGGGGCGGCATGATCAACGGCCTGCTGACGCTGCGTGGTGCTTGGCACAAAGTTGCCGCCGACCCGGTGCTGAAATTCTTCGTCGTGGGAATCACGTTCTACGGAATGGCGACCTTCGAAGGACCGATGCTGTCGATCAAAGCGATCAACGCGCTGAGCCATTACACCGACTGGACGATCGCCCACGTGCACGCTGGTGCCTTGGGTTGGAACGGTTTCATGATCTTCGGAATGATGTACTGGCTGATGCCTCGGCTGTACCAAACCAAGATCTGGAGCCCGAAACTTGTCAGCTTGCACTTCTGGACCGGCACCGTCGGAATCCTGTTGTACATCGTTCCGATCTACGCTGCCGGACTGATGCAAGGTCTGATGTGGCGTGCAATGGACGACACCGGGCACCTGGTTTACCCCGACTTTGTCGAAACGATCCAATCGATCGTGCCGCTGTGGTGGCTGCGTGTCGCCGGCGGAACGATCTACTTCAGCGGCGTCGTGATGCTGGCGATCAATGCCCTGATGACCTGGGCCAATCGTCCCAAGACTTACGAAGTCCCGGTCTACTCCGCACCGCGATTGAGCAAGGAATACCACGACGAACCGCTGCCACCAAGCGTTTTGCAAGACGCTCCGGTTCTCGAACTGGGCAAGAAGTTGGATGTCTTCAGCCAGATGGATTGGCACCGCCGCTGGGAACGGCTGCCGGTGAAGTTCACCGTGCTGACGACGTTAGCCGTCGTGATCGCGACGCTGTTCGAAGTCATCCCGACGTTCTTGATCCGGTCCAACGTGCCGACGATCGCAACCGTGACGCCTTACACTCCTTTGGAGCTTGCTGGCCGACACATCTACGTTTCCGAAGGCTGCTACAACTGCCACTCGCAAATGATCCGGCCGATGGTTGCCGAGACGAAGCGTTATGGTGAATACAGCAAGCCGGGCGAGTTCATCTACGATCGGCCGTTCCAGTGGGGCAGCCGCCGGATCGGACCCGACTTGCAACGCGAGGGTGGCAAGCAGAGTAGCTTCTGGCACTGGACTCACTTCGAAGATCCCGAATTGGTATCGCCTGGTTCGGTGATGCCCAGCTACCGGCATCTGATCGAAGAGGACCTGAAGTTCGAAGCGATCCAGCCACTCGTGGAGACCGTTCACTATCTGGGCGCTCCCTACAGCGAAGAGGATCTGACCGATACCGCGAATGTCGCGCGTCGGCAAGCCGAGGTGGTCGCTGCGGATATCGTTCGCCAAGGCGGGCCAGCGGGCAAGCAGAACAAACAAGTGATCGCGTTGATCGCTTACCTGCAACGGATGGGAACCGACCTGTTCAAGACGCCCGAACCCGAAGCCGAGTCGGAAGAAGCGGCCGAGGGTGAAACCGACGCCGACGTGGAAGTTGCTGTCGAAGCGGAGACCGAAACCGCCGAAGCGACCGACGCAAGCGAAACTGCGGAATAGTCTCCGCGTCGCACGACGTGAAATCAATGAATCGCAATCACTGCAAAATCTGAGACATCGAAATGATCAGAGACCTTGTTTCCGCACTCGATTATTCCAACTGTGCCGAAATCGCGTTGGGACTGTTTGTCGCCGCGTTTGCGGTCATGGTCTACGGCACGATGCGGCTCAGCCGCAACGCAACCGACCGCTTCGCATCGATCCCGTTGAGCGACAAGGTGGAGGACCCACGTTATGACCGATAACAATCACAAGCTCGATCACAGCTACGATGGCATCGAAGAATACGACAACCCGCTGCCCGGTTGGTGGAA
Organism: Rosistilla carotiformis; assembly: GCF_007753095.1. NCBI lineage: Bacteria > Pseudomonadati > Planctomycetota > Planctomycetia > Pirellulales > Pirellulaceae > Rosistilla > Rosistilla carotiformis. The sequence continues at coordinate 3,222,725 of NZ_CP036348.1, read as the reverse complement.
GTGGTTGTTCGTCGCGTCGATCGCCTTCAGCCCCATGTACTGGGTCTTCTACCACGGCGGTGCCGAAGGCCGTTCGGTCCACGATATCTATGATGTCGCGTTAGCCGAAAACACGCGTCTGCAGTTCGCTGAGATCGGCGATTTGGAGCCGAATGCGGAAACGATCGTTCGCTACAGCCACAAGAAAAACTGGGTCCGTGTGGGTGAGGTCATCTTCAAGACGAATTGCATCTCGTGCCACGGCCGCAACGGCGAAGGAATGGTCGGTCCGAACCTGACCGACGAATATTTCAAGTACATCCAGAACGTCGAAGACATCGCCAAGGTCGTGACCAACGGCGCTGGCGGCAATGCGATGCCGGCTTGGAAAACTCGCCTGCATCCGAACGAGATCGTCTTGGTTTCGGCTTACGTCGCTTCGCTGCGTGGTGAAAACGTCGAAGGGGGCAAAGGTCCCGACGGACGCGAAATTTCGCCATGGCCCGAAGCACTGCCGGAACCAGAAAAAGAAGCGACGCCTTAGCGCGACGACAATCGCCGACTGCAAACGAACAAATGTTTACTTTTTAAATCGGAATCTAACACTGCAGGGCATCGGCATCGCACGCCAACCGGCTGCGATGACTGTAAGTTCCTCATGAACGACAAACGCTCGCTTCCCGTTGTTCCTCACACCGCCGCCAGTGGCGCGGCGGGCACGTCACACGACGATGACGACGTGCTCAGCACACTCCGCCGCGATGGCAGCCGCCGTTGGTTGATGCCTCACTTGGCGACCGGCGGCTGGTGGCGAAAACGTCGCGTCGTCGCCTACATCTTGATGGTCGTCTTTGTTGCGGTCCCGCACCTGCGAGTCGCTGGCAAGCCGCTGATCCTGATGGACATCCCGGCGCGTCAGTTCACGATTTTTGGCAGGACCTTCCTGCCGACCGACACGATGTTGCTGGCATTATTGATGCTGAGCGTGATGTTCGGGATCGTGCTGATCACCGCGATCGCCGGCCGCGCATGGTGCGGTTGGGCCTGCCCGCAAACCGTCTACATGGAATACCTGTTCCGCCCGATCGATCGGCTGTTCGATGGAACGACAGGACGCGGCGGCCACGCCAAGAAGCCACTCACGGGCGTGAAACAAGTTGCCCGCGTGGCGGTCTATGTTCTTCTGAGCATGTTTCTAGCGCATACGTTCCTCGCCTACTTTGTCGGTACGGAACGATTGAGCCAGTGGATCCAGAGTTCGCCTATCGACCATCCGGCGGCGTTCCTGGTGATGGCCGCAACGACCGGTTTGATGTTGTTCGATTTTCTGATCTTCCGTGAACAGATGTGTCTGATCGCATGTCCTTACGGGCGTTTCCAGTCGGTCATGCTGGACGAACAATCGCTGATCGTGACCTACGACCCGGTTCGGGGCGAGCCGCGGAAAAAGGGCAAACACCGCGCCGAGGATAATGCCGGCGACTGTGTCGATTGCAACCGCTGCGTCGTCGTCTGCCCGACGGGGATCGATATTCGCGACGGTTTGCAGATGGAGTGCATCAATTGCACCCAGTGCATCGACGCGTGCGACGAGGTGATGGATCGCGTCGGCAGCCCGCGTGGGCTGATCCGTTACGGTTCCCAAGATGGGATCGCGGGCAAACCGCGGCGTCGAATTCGCCCTCGAACGATCATCTACCCGTTGATCCTGACCGCCGTCCTGTCGGGCTTCGCCTACGCCTTGTCGACGAAAACGACCTTCGACGCGCGGGTCCTTCGCGGCAAAGGGGCTCCGTTCACGACAGTCGCTCGCGGCCGGATCTCCAACAGTTTTACGATCCGCTTGGTCAATCGAACCGACGAAAAGCAGACCTATGCGTTGCAAGTCGCCGAACCGGCGAATGTCCAACTGAAGGTGATCGATCCGACGGGGCTCACGCTCGAACCGGGCGGGACGTCGCTGGTGCCGGTCGCGACCGAGTTCAGTGGCAGCCTGACCTTTGGCACGGGAAACCAACCTGCCACGCTGGAAGTGACCAGCAGTAAAGACACCAGCAAGACCGTGCAATTCAATCTGTTAGGACCACGACAATGAGTAACCAGCAGGCGACGGTCGCGCAACGCACTGACCAACAGATCGCCGAACGCAAAGCGAAGTGGTTCTGGGTTTCATTAGTTGTCGCCTTGTTGGGACTGCAATTGGTGATCGGCGGCGTCGCGATCAAACTGGCGACGGGAGACGCTTCGGCGGCGATCGTCCCCAATTACCATCAGGCGGCGCTCAACTGGGATCAGATCCACAGCGAGCGAACCGCCGCAAAGCGACTCGGCTGGACCGTCGACTTGGATGTCTCCAACGTCGCCGACGGACGCGGCATGCGGGCGGTTCAGGTTTCGATCGCCGACGCCGATGGAAAACCGATCGATGATCTGCAGGTCTCCGCGGACATCTACCATCACGCCCGCGCGGCCGAAGTGCAAACGGTCGACATGCAGCCGGTTGGCGATGCGGAGTACCAAGTCCTGGCGCCGATGGAGCGCAGCGGACTGTGGCAGGTCGATTTGAACATCCGCCACGAAGCCCAACGGATCACGGTACAACGAACTCTCGAACGGGATTGATCTGCGATGTGGATTCTTGCGACCGCGATCGTCACCGCCAGCCTGCTGGGCAGCATGCACTGCGTGGGGATGTGCGGACCGTTGGCGATCTGGGCCAGTGGTGCCAGCGAAAACGTCTCGCGGCGACGCGTGATGACCGCCGGCGCGTTGTATCACATCGGACGCTTGATCACGTACGCTTTGGCTGGCTTGATCGCCGGGGCGATCGGCAGTCTGATCGATTTCGGCGGAGCGGCGATGGGATACCAATTGCTCGCCGCTCGCGTCGTTGGTGCGATCATGATCCTGATCGGCATCCATCGCTTGATCTCGATCATCGCCCCTCGGAAAACCGACGCGACCGAAGGGCCGGCGCCGTCGCGAATCGGCGGTCTGTTGGTTCGGCTGCGTCCGTATGTCTTCCGACTGCCACTGCCAGGCCGCGCATTGGCGACCGGTTTGTTGACGACTCTGCTGCCCTGTGGATGGCTTTACCTGTTCGCACTGGTCGCCGCCGGAACGGGCAGCCTGACGATGGGGCCTGTCGTGATGATCGCCTTCTGGATTGGAACCGTTCCGGCGTTGGTCGCTCTGGTTGCGGGAACCCAGTTCCTATCGCGACGCTTCACGATGGCGATCCCTGCATTTGCCGCGGTGATGCTGGTCGTCGGCGGTTGCTACACCGCTTCGGGCCGCGGCTTCGCTAACCTCGGCTCGCTGACATCGCTGCAAGCTTCCGTTGAAGCGTCCGCAGAAAACAACGACGACATCGACGCTCAGATCCAAGCGATCGCCAAAACGCCGCTGCCCTGCTGCCAAGTCACTCCGCCGGCACAAGATGCCGACGAGACGAAGTGAAATCGGAATATCCCGAAGCGATCATAGAAGGTAGCCGTAGGTAAACGCAGCGCCACCTTCGGACTTAAAACGATTCGGTTTCGCTCGGCTGTGACGGCACCGGTTCGTTGACTGCCACGAGTCCCGCAGGCATCTGTTGCTCCAGTTCCCGGTTGAGCATCCGACCGTTGATATGGCCGGCGATCACGCCGGTGTAATAGAACGGTGCGGAGTAGGCGGGAAAGAAGTTGCCGACCGTACTGCCGACGTAGGTCCCGTAGGCGGGATAAAGGATGCGGTTCGCTTCGACAAGCCCGGCTCGGTCCTCGCGATCTTCCAGAAACGCAAAGACGTCTTGCGACGCGAGGGTCTCGTGCCACAGTGGAACAAATAGATAGGCAGCGGCATAGGTTCCCTGGTAGGTCCGCCGCGTAAAGTCTTTGGCGTGAGCGGCTTCGTGCAGCGCGACGGCAGGGACGTCGCTGTACAGATGGATCGTCTGCGTGAACGGATTGAAATGATCGCCGCCGATGATGCGGCCAGGGAAGATCGTTTCGCCGGCGACTGACAGCGCCCCCAACGAATACCGCCAAGGCCAAGCGACGGTTTTGTTCTGCGTCAGCCGATGCCAATCGTCCAGCGGATTGTATTGGTTCGCGCGGACCTTGATATGCGGCAGGTTGTTCGCCTGCAAATAATCGACGGTCGAATCGATCGTCTCTTCGGAGATCTTGTGCCGATCGATTCGTCGATCCCACAGCAGGATCTTATCGGGAATGCCAACGACCCAGCCGATCCCGTCGATGATCGGTTGCGGCCGGCCAATTTCGACTTGCGGAGATTTCGAATCGACCAATTCGGGAGCCATCTGTTGACTCTCGACGGGGATCGGAACGGGAGCCAACACGCGGCATCCGCTGCAATGGATCGCGGCAACCGCTAGCAATCCGGCCAGCAACGAAGATACGTTCCGGTTCCGAACATCGCACGACATAGACAAACACCTCAGGCTTCAAAGATCACCGCTGCGAGACGACCGTATAGTCGCATCCAATGCGATGCCGCAAGGGCTACTGGCCGTCGAGGTGTAGTATCGACCAGTCGCCGCGACAGCTGTATGAATTCAGCGGACGGGATTACCCAATCGTTTAAGTCATCGAAGCGTTGATCACCCGCATCACGTTGCCGCCGATGATTTTGCGAATCACTTCGTCGCTGTGCCCACGCTGTACCAGGCCGACGGTGAACAGCGGCCAGTTGGTCCAGGCGATGCTTTGAGCAGCTCCTGGCAGCGTTTTGTAATCGTCCGCCGGCCACAGCGATCGAAACGGCTGATATTGCTTCGACATCCGCGGCAGCTTAGCTAGCTCACGCCCCGCATTCTGCGAGTTGTAAGCGACATCGGTCCCGATCGCGACCGCATCGGGACCAAATTTTTTGACAGCATAGTCGATGTGGTCCAACATCGCGGTGATATCACCGCTGCCGCGAAGGTATCTGGGAATACAGCAGATCCCGATGTAACCGCCGGTATCGACGATCGCCCGAATCACTTCGTCGGGTTTGCTGCGAATGTGTGGATGGATCGCGCCGCAGGTGCTGTGGCTGGCGACCATCGGCCGCGAAGAGGACTGCGCCGCTTCGAGACTCGTCTTCCAACCGCTGTGGGCACAATCGGGAATGATGCCCAAGCGATTCATTTCAGCGATCGCCGCGTGGCCAAAGTCGCTGAGCCCGGCATCACTCTTCTCACCGCAACCGTCGCCGATCATGTTCCGTCGCTGGTAGGTCAGGTGCATCATCCGGATCCCCAGGTGATAGAAGACCTGCATGTAGCGGAGTTCGTCGGGGATCGATTCCCATTGCTGCCTCAGTGGCACTCCGTTGCCGGTCAGATAGAGACAGTGGCGTCCTTCGCGTTTGGCCGTCTCCACATCGGCAGGCACCGCGGCTTTGCTGACGAACCCGCGCATCAGATCCGTTGCGTAGGTGAACCGCGACAGTCGCCGCATCAGCCGCAGCGGATCCTGTCCCTCTTCGCCCGCGTTCTGGAAAACGCAGGTCACGCCCGAGGCGCGCCACGCGTCGCGATACTCCTGCTGCTCGACGGGATCGCTGACGTACCGCGTCATCGACATCTCTTCTTTCATGTCCTTGACCTGATCGTGCGACGCTCCCGCCTCGATCGCCGCAGCGATTGCATCCCCATCGACAGCCGCGCGGGGCGAGAAGCCGTAAGAATCGAAGACGATCGATTCGGCGTGCAGTCGCAGCCCGCGATCGAGTTCCGCCGGCGAAGGTTTGAGGATCTGCAGCGCCGTCTCGCGAGCCGCTTGGATGTTAGGATTCAAACGCGTCGAGAGCTCCGCAACCGGATCGCTTGCATCGTCAGCCGATAGCGCCGTATTCCGAAGTCCAGCAGTCAACAGCGCCGCGGTGCCAAGGGAGCCCAAAAGTTGTCGTCGATGCAGCATGGCAGGTTCGGTCTTTCGAAAGGAGGGAATCGCGGAAGGGTTTTCTGTCGGTGGGTTCGTCGGTGGGGGAGTTCATGATAGCAGACGCTTTGTCGGCGAGTTGCTTCTCTCTGAGTTCATGCCACCGCTTCACCCGCCCCGCGGCCGCCCGGGAGGGTCGTAAAACAAGCGTTTAGCAAGTTTTACGGGGAGGGCAAACTGACGCGTCAAACACTGGGAGATTTGCCGCGGACGCCCCTCCCCGAACTGCGCTGCGCTCGTTCGACCCTCCTCTAAACTTCGTTTTGGGGAGGGTGAAGCTTCGCGCTGCGCATCCAAACGCTTCACCCGCCCGGCGACAGCTGGGAGGGTGAAGCGTTTAGCAAGTTTTACGTGGAGGGCAGTCTGACGCGTCAAAACGCTGGGAGACTTGCCGCGGACGCCCCTCCCCGAACTGCGCTGCGCTCGTTCGACCCTCCCCTAAACTGCGTTTTGGGGAGGGTGAAGTGTCGCATTGCCCAACCAAACACTTCACCCGCCCGGCGGCAGACGGGAGGGTCGTAAAACAAGCGTTTAGCAAGTTTTACGGGGAGGGCAAACTGATGCGTCAAACACTGGGAGATTTGCCGCGGACGCCCGCCCCGAACTGCGCTGCGCTCGTTCGACCCTCACCCTAAACTTCGTTTTGGGGAGGGTGAAGTGTCGCGTTGCGCATCCAAACACTTCACCCGCCCGGCGGCAGACGGGAGGGTCGTAAAACAAGCGTTTAGCGAGTTTTACGGGGAGGGCAGTCTGACGCGTCAAAACACTGGGAGATTTGCCGCGGCCGCCCCTCAACGAACTTCGCTGCGCTCGTTCGACCCTCCCCTAAACTGCGTTTTGGGGAGGGTGAAGTTTCACCCTGCGCATCCAAACGCTTCACCCGCCCGGCGGCAGCCGGGAGGGGCGTAAAACAAGCGCCGAGCGAGTTTTACGGGGAGGGCAGTCTGAGGAGTCAAAACGCTTGGAGATTTGCCGCGGACGCCCCTCCCCGAACTTCGCTGCGCTCGTTCGACCCTCCCCTAAACTGCGTTTTGGGGAGGGTGTAGCAACCGACTGCATCGTGTTAACTCGCCGACGACCGATCTCGATGGGCGGTGCTGGCGATTGTGACTATGCTAGACCTGTTACTTGGCGAGCCGTCCGCTGATGAACGCTTTCACTTCCCTGTTGCCATTCCGCCGATGTCGCCTCCGATCGCTGACCTTTCGTTAGACCTCGACAATCTGTGGGCCTACCTACGGACTCATGGCGACGCCCAATGGGAAACGTTTCCGTCGTATCTGCCGACCGTCGTGCCGCACTTTCTGGAGATCTTCGACCGGCTGGATCTGCGAGCGACCGTGTTTGTGGTCGGGCAAGACGCTGCGTTAGATAAGAACCATGGCCCGCTGCGACAGATCGTCGACGCGGGACATGAGATCGGCAACCATTCGTTCAATCACGAGCCGTGGCTGCAACGCTACTCGCGCGAACAATTGGTCGACGAGTTCGAGCAGACCGAAGCAGCGCTGGCGAAGATCACCGACCAATCGATCGTCGGCTTCCGCGGGCCGGGCTTCAGCCTGTCGGCCGATGTGCTGCAGTTGCTGTGCGAGCGCGGCTATCAATTCGACGGCTCCACCTTTCCAACCTTCCTGGGGCCAATGGCGCGGGCCTACTATTTAATGACGTCCTCTTTCTCGTCGGCAGAGAAAGAGGACCGGTCGGAAATGTTCGGCTCGCTGAGCGATGGGCTGCGCCCGCTGAAACCTTACTGGTGGACAACGCCCAGCGGACGCGTGCTGGAGCTGCCCGTCTCGACGATCCCGATCGTGCGCGCTCCGTTTCACTTCAGCTACCTCTGCTTCTTGGCTCAGGTCTCCCCGCGCGTGGCGGAACTCTACTTCCGGTTTGCCCTGGCGATCTGTCGGCTAACACGGACCAGCCCGTCGCTGTTGTTGCATCCGCTGGACTTCCTGGGGGGCGATGAGGTGCCGCAGATGAGCTTCTTTCCTGGGATGAAACTCGCAGGGGATGTGAAGCGTGCGTTCAGCGAGCGGATGTTGGCGATCTACGCCAAGCAATTTGAAGTGCTACCGATGGGGGAACATGCCGCGCGAATCGGTACAAAGGTTACGAACTCGCGGTCGTTCTGAGTTTGGATGACGTGGGGGAGCATTCGGTGCCAGTCTTTGCGTGGAGATCGATGGGGATCGGTTACAATGAATCCCTGCAACATGCCCCATTGCAACGTCGAATCGAATTTGAATGTCCCATAAAACGCATCTTTCCGAAGCCAAGACGGCTTTCCAAGCCTCGGCGCTGACCAGCGAATTGATCACCCCAGCTCAACTGGCGGCCGCTGTCGAAGCGCTGCATGTTGAGGGACAGAAGGTCGACGACAAACTGTTGGCCGCGGCGCTGGTCCGCGATGGATTGCTGACCGGTTATCAAGCCGAGCAATTGAAGGCGGGACGGACGAAGCTGAACCTGGGCCCCTACATTATCACCGACTTCATCGGCCAGGGAGGCATGGGGCAGGTCTTCAAAGGCGTGCATAAAGTGATGGGGCGCGAGTGCGCGGTTAAAGTGCTGCCGCTTCAGAAAGTGACTGATGAGACGCGGAAGAACTTTCTACACGAGATCCGTATGCAGGCGGGACTCGATTGCCAATATCTCGTTCGCGCGTTTGATGCCGGCAAAGATGGCCAGATCCATTATCTGGTGACCGAATACGTGCCGGGAACCGACTTGCGTCGGCATATCAAGAAAAATGGTGCGTTGCCGGTTTCTGAAGCGGCACTCTACATCCATCAGGCTGCGTTGGGACTCGATTACGCCCATCAGCAGGGACTGGTCCATCGCGACGTGAAGCCGGGGAACATCCTGGTCACGCCCCGCGGCCGGGCGAAGGTCTCCGACGTGGGGCTGGCGGCGTGGAGCACGGCGATGTCGAGCGACCCACGAGCGGGGAAGATCGTCGGCACCGCGGACTATCTGTCTCCCGAGCAGATCCTGACGCCCGACAACATCGGCCCGGCAAGCGATATCTACGGCCTGGGCTGCACGCTTTATTACTGTATCTGCGGCAAGGTCCCCTACCCCGGTGGCAACACGGCGTCGAAGTGCCGGCGGCATTGCGAGGATCTGCCGATGCATCCGCGGAAGTTCGCCGAGGACATCCCGGAGGAATTTGTCGACATCATCGCCGACATGATGGAAAAAGATCCCAACGATCGGATCGCTTCGGCAGCGGAAGTTGCGGCGCGGCTGGAACCTTGGTTAGAGGATGTGCAAGCGTTGGGGGACCGCCCGATCACGCGCGGTCCATGGTTGGAACCGCCCCCGCCGGGGGTCGATCCCTACAGTGGAACGGGGATCGCGGGGCAGGGTTCGGGGCAAATCTCCGCCTCGGGCGAAGCTAACGATTCAACGGCAGCCAGTGTTGGTGACACGATGAACAGCGCCAGCGGAATCGTCCCGCCACCACCCATGCCGGGGTACGAGATGGCGATAGCGAGCAAGTCGGACACGGGGATGCAGGTAGCGATTGCGCTTGCGATTGCGATCCCGTTTAGTTTGATGATCGGTGCGATCATCGGCTTTTACCTTCACGACAAATTGCAATAATAGAGACTCCACCCGCCTGAATCGCCACAGATGGCGAGTTGGTGCTTATGATTCGTAGCTGTTGGCCAGACCGCATTCGCGGCCCGCGCCAAACCAGCTGAAGCGAGCTCCTTCCTTCCCTTCCAATACCTGCTCAACGGAGTCCTCCCATGCCATCGGTTCTTGCCATCGCCGCCCATCCAGACGACATCGAATTTGTGATGGCCGGGACGATGTTACAGTTAGCCCGTCGCGGCTGGGATCTGCATTACATGAACGTCTGCGACGGCAGTCGCGGATCGACGCGGCTGAGCGAGACCGAGTGCGCTACGACTCGCTTGGGCGAAGCGCAACAGGCGGCCAAGGTTTTGGGAGCGACGTTTTACGGTCCCGTCGCTCGCGACATGGAAGTGCTGTACCTGCCCGAATATTACAGCAAGATCGCCGCAGTCGTACGACGGTCCAAAGCCAGCATCGTGCTGACCCATTCGCCGGTCGACTATATGGAAGATCACGAAACCGTCTGCCGGATGGCGGTTACCGCCGCGTTCATGCACGCGATGCCCAACTTCGTCACCGATCCTCCCGAAGCGACATATGACGAACCTGTCACTGTCTATCATGCCCAGCCGCACGGCAACAAAACGCCGATGGGCGACCCCGTGGTGCCCCACTTCTACGTCGACACCACCGACGTGATCGACCAGAAGTTTGAAGCGCTTGGGTGCCACGAAAGCCAGCGGGCTTGGTTGGATTCGAGCCAAAAGATGGACTCGTACACCGAGACGATGCGGACGATCGGCCGCGAAGTGGGACGGATGTCGGGGAAGTTTGAATTTGCCGAAGGGTGGCGTCGTCGCGAACATTGGGGCTTCTGTGGACCCGACGACGATCCGTTGCGCGCGGCGTTGGCGGACATAAGTGTCGCTGGACACGCATGATCCCCGTTGCGACCGCACGTTCGCAGCAAACGGAGTCGCATCCACGCTGGATTGCTGGCAACTAGAAATGCGGAATGGTAACGCCTGGCAGGAGTTTCGGGGTCTTTCCCAGGGTGGCGATTCCGCCAATCGTGCCCTGTCTAAAAATTTTTTTCCCGGTAAATACTTCGTCAATTTCATTCAAGCCCAATTTTTAACAATCGGAATCCCTGTGTTTCCCTGTGTTTGCTGAAACGACCGTCAACGGGAGTGCTCCGTTTTTTCTGCGCCTGACGAACGCAACGAGTGTTCCCAATCAAACGCCCTAAAGAATTAGGCCCGTTTATCACGAAACTTACTCTCGGATGGTCTGCTTCGAAACATCTCACAGTGCCAACTGGACCTGTGAGGGAGATCGAGACGGATCGTCCCGTTGGGGGGATTACTGGCCGAGGTCTATTCGTAGATCTCAAAGCGAACGATGCGAGGACTTAACCGGTTCTGGAAGCAGCGGTCGTTCAGCTTCTCTTCAATGCGTTTCGCGCCCAAGCTTAGTGGAGTTCGATCGGCGGTGGGATCAACTTGATTCTGCAATCGATCGGCGTCGTCGATCACGTTTGCTCACCACGCCAGGTGTGTCAAATGGCTATCGAACGACCCACATCCGCAACCGGCAGGTCTGACCCAGATGGATACAGCTTGCGAGGTCTCCCCACGGACCGAGCCAACGTACCGACTTCCGTTGACAGAGTTGTAGACGACTATAGGACCAACATACATCGGCGGCTTACCGCGAGCCGTCGATCACGGATGACTATCGAGGCGTTATGGAGAACCTGGAATGAAGGTTTTCACTACAGGACAGGTCGCAAAGATCTGTAAAGTCGCACCGCGAACCGTTTCCAAATGGTTTGATTCGGGGCGTTTGAAAGGATATCGAATCCCTGGAAGTCAGGATCGCCGGATTCCGCGCGAATACCTGATCAAGTTCCTTAAGGAACATGGGATGCCCCTGGGCGATCTAGAAGACGAGGCGATGGCCAAGTGTCTGATCGTTGCTCAGGATCAAGTACTAATTGAGAACCTCAAGCGAGAATTGCCTCCCGAGAAGTCGTTTAAGGTAGCTGTAGCTGCCAGCGGTTTCGAAGCCGGTATTCAAGCCGAGAGTTTTAGTCCCGACTGTATCATCGTCGATTTTTCGATCGGCAAGGTAGAGGCGGTGCAGATTTGCCAAAATCTGCGACGTAACTTGGAGTTCGCTGAAGTGATCCTGATCGCATTGCTGCCCGACGACGGGCAACCAATGAGCTTCGATCGTTCGGCGATCAACGAGACATTCAAGAAGCCGTTCGATGCCCGTCTGTTGGCCGAACGCCTTCAAACTTTGGTCGGAACGAAGAAAGAGCTCGTTTAGCTCCGGATCGCGGTCTGTCCATACAGAGTGCCTCAGATAAAGAGCGTTGCGTGGAATACACGCAACGCTTTTTTCGTGCGCTGATATAACTCGACCACTCGTTCTCGCAACGCCCACCGAATCGGCGGTGTCTCAGCTGGCGCTTGGCCACGGGGCCAGCGGGCCACGATTCACCGCCCTCCGGCTAAAATGCGTGACGCCTTGCCTCCACCGCTATTCGTCGAGGGCCGCAATACGTCAATTGAACGCTGGGCTTATCGACGCATCATTTGGCCGCGGGTACGATGTCCATTGCCGGTAGAATCTGCCCGCGGCTTGGGCTTTGACGCGGCATGCAGGAGATGAAAGACCCATGATCGAAGTTACCGTTAACGGGCAGACGCAACAGATCGAAGGCCCGATGAGTGTTGCGGCGCTGTTGGAGATCGTCGAAATTCCCGGCCCCTACCTGGCCGTCGAACTCAACGAAGACGTGGTGCCTCGCGAGCAGCATGCCGAACAGCAAGTTGCCGAGGGAGATTCCATTGAAGTCGTCACTCTGGTTGGCGGGGGCTGAGCTTCCGCCGGCAGGACTTCCAAAGATGGCAGGGCACATTTCAAAAATGGCCCAATCGCGATAGAATCGTGGCCATGTCAACAGCCATTCCTAGCAACGATTCCGCGACCGATCCCCCCTTGGTCGTCGGCAAACATACCCTCGCCAGCCGCTTGATCGTCGGAACGGGGCGATACGACAACATGCCGCAGATGGCGGAATCGTTGGAAGCTTCGGGGGCCGATTGTGTGACCGTCGCGGTCCGCCGCGAGCGGCTGTACGATCGCAACGGCCAGAACATCCTCGATTTCATCGATCCGGATCGCTACACGCTGCTCCCCAACACCGCCGGCTGCTACAACGCGACCGATGCGATTCGGGCGGCTCGGCTGGGACGCGAGATCTTGCGGAACCTGGGCAATGCCGGCGCCGACTGGGTCAAACTGGAAGTCCTCGGCGACAGCAAGACTTTGCTGCCCGATCCGGTCGAAACACTGAAAGCCTGCGAGGAACTGGTCAAAGAAGGTTTTAGCGTCCTCTGCTATACCAGCGACGATCCGATCATGGCACGGCGGTTGAAACAAGTTGGTGCCGCGAGTGTGATGCCCGCGGGCAGTCCGATCGGCAGCGGCCAGGGGCTGCTGAACCCAAACAACCTGCGGATCATTCTGGAATACCTGAAGCTGGATGATCCCGATTACCCGGTGATCGTCGACGCGGGAGTCGGCACGGCAAGCGATGTCGCCGAAGCGTTTGAGCTGGGAGCCGACGGCGTTCTATTAAACACAGCGATCGCGCACGCGAGGGACCCGATTCGGATGTCCCGAGCGATGCGAGCCGCCGCCTCCGCCGGCCGCGACGCGTTTCTTGCGGGCCGGATTCCGAAACGGCTGTACGCTCAAGCGAGCAGCCCAACCGAAGGCGTGATCAGCAGCCGACCGTATCAATAGTCTTGGCATTGCGACAGCGAACCGGAACGTCGGCCGGCGGGGTGGTTATAATCGGCACCAACCCCACCCCATTACTCTGCCGGAGCCGACCTCGTGCCGATTCACAAGATCCCTCAATCGCGTCGCCGATTTCTTCAAACGACAGTCGTTGGCGGCGGTGCTGCGCTGCTGATGTCATCGACGCAAAGGCTTGCCGCCTCCGAAGGCGATCCCACCGTGATCGCGCTGCTTTCGGATACACACATCCCTAATTCGCCCGATGTCGAGGCGCGGGGGATCAACATGACCGAAAACTTGCAGCGCGTGATCGGCGAAGTCGTCGACCGCAAGACGCGGCCAACCGATCTGATCATCAACGGCGACTGCGCTTATCTCAAAGGCCTGCCCGGCGACTATCAAAATCTTGTCAGCTGCCTCGCCCCGCTGGACCGGGCCGGAATCTCGCTGCATCTGACGATGGGGAACCACGACGATCGCCAACCGCTGTACGACGCGCTGTCGGATCAACGCCCTGCGGATGCTCAGGTGATGGCAAAACATGTGAGCGTGATCGAGACGCCGCACGCCAATTTCTTCCTGCTCGATTCGCTCTTTCGCGTCAACGTGGTGACGGGAGAAATCGGAGCCGCCCAGATCCAGTGGCTCGCCAAACAACTCGACGCTCGCTCCGACAAGCCAGCGATCGTGATGACGCATCACACGCCGCAATTCACCGAACCGGCCGAGGGGAAACCATGGACCGGGATCTCCGACACCGCTGCGCTAATGGAGGTGTTGGAGAGCCGAAAGCATGTTAAAGCCTACCTGTATGGGCATTCGCATCATTGGAGCCACAGCCAACGCGGGCATTTCCAAATGATCAACCTGCCGCCGGTCGCCTACCTTTTTAATGACAGCAGTCCCAACGGTTGGGTCGAAGCCGTCCTGACGCCTGAAGCGATGCGTCTGGAACTGCAAACGCTCGATCCGAAGCATCCACGGTCGGGCGAAACGGTAATGGTTTCGTTCGCTAGCTAAAACGTGCTCCCTCGGCGCGGTCGAGGGAGCATTTCTTCGTTGCAGCGCCCCGAAGGGAGTGGGGGATACGATCCCTCGCCAGAGCCGAGGGACCACGCCGGGGGGCGGACTGCGACGATTCCAGGGAATATGCCCACGAAATTTTCGAATTCTAATTTTGCTTTGGAAGCCGCATTGCCTAGCGATGCTTTGCGTCGTAGCGTTTGCGAAGACAATGCCATTGTTTGGGGCCTTCGTAGGCCGTTGTATTCGATTTCAGGGGGCAGGAATTCACAATCGTCACAGCTGCAATCGCCGTGACAGAACTTGCGACTCCTGCTACAATAAGCCGAACTTCTAAGGAAGCCCCACCGAGATCTCGTTTCGCGATCTCTCCAAACACTCCCCCACCTATACCTTCGAGACGCCTGCTTCCGGCAGGTGGACCTTCCGATGCAAACGCAAAAAAGCAAAAGCCAGCGTCGCGGTTCGGCGAGCACCACCCTTTTTGCGGCAGTACTAGGGATGTTCCTGGTCTGCGGCGTGGTGGGCCAGTTCTTCGGCAGCATGGTCGATTCGGTCAAAGGCTTTTTCGTCGAAGCGCCCAAACCGGTCTATCTGACAACGACCGCGACCATGGAACCGTTTGTGCACACGGTGCTCGAACGGGGAGAAGTCGAAAGTTCCAGCAACATCGAAGTCCGCTGCGAAGTCAATCGCCGCTCGGGCTCGGCCGGCACCAACATCATCGAGATCGTTCCCGAGGGGACGTGGGTCGAGGCGGGAGAATTCTTGGTTCGCCTGGACGATTCCGCCTTGCAAACGCAACTGATCCAACAGCAGATCGTCTGCAGCAACAGCGAGTCGGCGGTGATCGAAGCGCAGGCGAAAGTCGATTCGACCAAGCTGGAGTTGAGCGAATACGAAGAGGGAACATTTAAAGAACGGTTGGCTCAACAACAGAGCGAAGTGTTTGTCGCTGAAGAGAACAAACGCCGCGCCGAAGAATACCTCGATTACAGCAAACGCTTGGCCGAACGAGGCTACATTCCCGAAGCTCAATTGGAAGCCGATACGTTTGCCGTCGAAAAGGCGCGCAACGAACTGGGAGTTGCCGAAACGAAACTCACGGTTTTGAACACCTTCACCAAAGAGAAGATGTTAACCCAGTTGCGAGCCGAGATTCGGACCGCCGAATCGCGGTTGCAATCGCGGACCAAGACCTGGGAACTCGACAAGGTCCAGTTGGAAGAGATCAAAGATCAGATCCAGAAGTGCCGAATCATGGCTCCCGTCGCTGGGCAGGTCGTGTATGCGAACAATCAGAGCCGCAGCGCGAACAATATCATGATCGAAGAGGGGATGCCAGTTCGCGAACGCCAAACGATCATCAATCTTCCCGATCCCAGCAAGATGCGGGTTAAGACCCTGGTCCACGAATCGCGGATCGGTCACGTTCGCCCCGGGCTAACCGCCGAATTGATGCTCGACGCGATGCCCGACCTCGCCCTGACCGGCAAGGTGACCACGGTCAGCGAATATCCGCTCCCCGCGATCAGCGTTTACATGTCGCACGTTAAGGAATACGTCGTCGAAATCGAGATCACCGACCCGCCGAGAGATCTGCGTCCTGGGATGACCGCTGAGGTCAACATCCTGGTTCAACGGATCGACGGAGCGTTGCAGATCCCGATCGAAGCGGTAATCGAACGCGAAGGGCAATACTTCTGTGCTTTGCCACATGAAGATGGAACGTTAGAGACACGCGAAGTCTTCGTCGGGACCACCAACGAAACCGACCTGGTGATTGAATCGGGATTATCCGCCAACGAAGAGGTCGTGCTGAACGTGCGAACCGAACAGGTGATGGAGCAGATGGACCTGCCAACGCAAGAAGCGACCTAAATGCCCCGCCTACCGAAGAGTTGTCATGCTGCTCGCACAACCCGATCCTGCACCTGTTGAAGGTTCAGTCGATCCGCCGCAGATCGCGCTGAGCATCCGCGGACTCTGCAAGGACTACCGCTTAAGCAGCGAGACCGTGCATGTCCTCAAAGGCGTCCAACTGGAAGTCCCTCGCGGAGACTATGTGGCCATCATGGGCCCATCGGGATCGGGGAAAAGCACGCTCTTAAATCTTCTCGGCGGCCTCGATACGCCCACCTCCGGCCAATACTTGATCGGCGATTGCGACGTTGCGAAATTGAGCGACGACGAATTATCGGCGATCCGAGCCAAGCGGATCGGGTTTGTCTTTCAAGCCTACAACCTGCTGCCTCAGTTGGATGTGCTGGAAAACATCGAGGTCCCGTTGGCCTACAGCGGCGGGATCAGCGCATCGGATCGCGAGCGCAGCCAAGCGCTTGCCGACCTGGTGGGACTGGGCGAGCGCTGCGAACACCGCCCGACCGAACTCTCCGGCGGACAACAGCAGCGCGCCGGCATCGCGCGCAGCCTGATCAATCACCCCGAATTTATCCTCGCCGACGAAGCGACCGGTAACCTCGACACCGCGACGACCGAGGAGATCCTCGAACTGTTCGAGGAGTTGAATCAACAGGGGGCCACGATCGTGATGGTCACCCACGAGGAAGAGGTCGCTCAACGGGCTCGCCGAATCGTGCGACTGCGCGATGGCGTCGTCGAACTCGATCAACGACTCCGCGATCCCGCCCCACCTGCCGAAGCGACCGACGTCGTCGACGCGCCACTGCATCGCACGCGTCCTTCGCAACTGCGGATGCGGATGCGCGATGTCCGCGTTGGGCTAAAGACGTTGCTGATGCATCCGCTGCGTTCGATGCTGACGGTGTTGGGCATCTTCATCGGTGTCGCCAGCGTGATCTGGTTGCTGGCGATCAGCGAAGGGATCGCGGCGAAAGCGAACCAACAGATCGAAGAACTGGGGGCGAACAACATCATCCTGACCACGGCGCGTCCGCCGGCAGATGAACTGCAAGGCAAACGGGTCTACTACTACGGACTCACCGAACAAGACTGGCACCATCTGGAGACTTCGATTCCTTCGGTCGACCTGGCGATTCCGTTCTACCGTCGATCGGGGCGCGAGTTCCGCTATCTCGACCGGATGATGATGGGAGAGATCAACGCCTGCACGCCCGACTACAAAGATCTATATCGGCTGGAACTTGTTGCGGGTCGCTTTCTGATCGATCGCGATGTCGAGACGGGAGCCAACGTTTGCGTGTTGGCCAAAGAAGTCGCCGACACACTGTTCAAACACGAAGACCCAATTGGAAAATCGATCCACGTAATCGATGACTACTTCCGTGTCGTGGGCGTTGCCGCATCGCGCGAGGATCTCGACAGCGTCGAAGACACCAGCAACAAGCAACAGTTCTCGGACAACGTCTACATCCCATTGGAAACCTATTGGATTCGGTTTGGTGAAGTCACCTCGCGCGGCAATAACGGCAGCCGAGCGTTGTCGCAGATCACGCTGCGATTGAAGGATCAACGCGATGCGGTTGCCACCGGTGAAGCGATCGAACAAGCGCTCGATCGGACGCATCTGTTTGCCGATTTCAGCATTGGCGTGCCTTTAAAACTTCTCGAACAAGCTCAGAATACGCGGCTGATGTTCATGGCGATGATGGGTCTATTGGCTGGTATTTCGTTGGTCGTTGGCGGCATCGGCATCATGAACATCATGCTCGCGACGGTCACGGAACGGACGCGGGAGATTGGAATTCGTCGGGCCCTTGGTGCGAGGCGGCGCGACATCACACGGCAATTCCTGATCGAGACGGTTCTGTTGTCCGTCGGTGGCGGAATCACTGGCATCTTGGGCGGGCTGACCTGCGAAAAAGTGCTCGACTTGTTCCGTTGGAGTCTTCAAAAAGCGATGCCCGAGATGATGGATTCGCTGCCCGAAGTCGTCCTCACGATGCAGCCAGTGATCATTCCCTGGTCGATCCCGATCGCGTTTGGAATCTCCGTCGCCGTCGGCGTCACTTTCGGACTCTATCCCGCCCTGCGAGCGGCCAAGATGAATCCGATCGAAGCGCTGCGACACGTCGGTTGATTGAAACGTCCCAGCCTTTAGAGCGCGCACGCATGGACCGCACCGATGGCGCGTGAGACATCGGCTGACGGTTTCGACGATTCGATCGTGATGGACGGTTCCATGGGGGATCGATCGACCAGGCAGTCGCACCCGGCCGACGAGGATTCATCGAGATGGGATCTCAGAATTTTCAGCAGCACTTGGTGGGTCGCGTTGGAACGCAGGATCGTCGTGTGTGTCGCGTCGACGATCGCTGTCGATTCGGCTTCTTTGCGATACGCGCTGGCGACGGGGACCACGAGGTCGGAAGGACCTGAACGCGGCAACGGCAACTTGTCTCCGATGATGGAATCGATAACCACGCGACGAGAGGAAGGCGTCGCAGCGAGTGCTTGAAGTAGCTGGCTGGTCGGCCTCAACAGATCCACACTCGATGGCGACGAATCGGAGAACTCACCGGAAAAGACGCCTGGATTCGCTGCGGTGAGCCGTTGAAAGTTCTGCCGGTCGCGGGTTCGAGATCCCGCCAGTGAAGAACCAATACGACCGATGCAGCGGGAGGCCCAAGGAGATCCTTGGTGAGGTGTGGCGATGTAAACGACGCGGCCAATATTGGGATCCGCGCGGAAAAAGAACGATCTTCGCAATTTGGCGATCTCTTCGGGCGAGGCCCGCAATTGCTCGAGCGGCACGTTGGCGATGGATCGCCACAACCGATCGCCACTGTCGGTCACTTGCAGTTTCGCTACCAACCCACCCAAACTGTGTCCCACGATCACGGCACGTTGCGCCGGGCGCTGGCCGATCTCAACGGCGTCGTTTGAATGGCAGGCAAACGCGGCGGCAAGCTGCTGACGTAACATCGCCGTAGAAGCGAGGAACTCGTCGCCGGTCGGATAACGGAAGACCCAAATCTGATACCGGTGAGCAAGCTGAGTATCGGCCCGCACGGCATCGGCGACTTCCAAAAAAGTGGCTGGATTGGAGAGCAAGCCGTGCACCAGGATCAACGGGATTTTGTCCGCTTGGTAAGGCTCAAGGAATTTCAGTTCGGGGCGATCGATGCCATTGTCCCCCCCCATGAAAGCCGCCAGCGGTTTGAACTGGCTGTTTTGTCGCGCGTAAAACAGAGGCATCGCGGGACTTTTGGCAATTCCCCGATAGGCATCGAGCGTCTCGTTGGCAAGCGGATTGACGAGCGTCAAGGAAGCTGCCGGTTGGTCACCAAAGATGCCACCATCACATCCGGATTGCGGCTGAAAAATCGAAGTTGGAAGATTGATCAACGCCGTCGCTGCAAAGGGAAGCTGGGGATCCAGAAACGAACCGCAGCGGGAATGTGCCGAATCACCGCCATCGCATTGTGAACAGCTGTCACACGCGGTGGGACGGCACGCTTTGCCCGACGTAAATACAACCAACGGCACACCGCGGCCACAGATGTTGCCGACCGCGGAGGCCGGCGGTTCAAAGACATCCAGGCGTTGGAAGTCGCTTTGCCGCCAAGCAAATCCTTGATGAACGATTGGAATGCGAACGTCTCCGTTCGCACCGTGAAGCGTCAAGTGCGACGATGGATCGAGCCTTCCGTAAGTCTGTCCGCACGACAGGATTCGAATCATTGCACTCTTACGAACGCCCGCGATTCGCGTGTTGGAATCGTTTCGGTGGAACAAGCCGGTGTGTCGCTGGGCATCGTCCAACCAGGCAATGGTTTGGGCCCAATAGTCAATCGCACGGCGGTCCTTCTGGAGATGGAGCCGTTCCGCAACCGCATACGCTTTTTCGCCCACCGCGATCGAAGCTTCAGGCGACGGCCGCTGCAGGGCCTGGGTCCGAAAACAATCGAAGTCGTCGATTCCTGCTTGACCAGAAAAGGGTCTGCCCCATGCGAGCCAGCCCCCAGTCCAACAGGACGCGGCTGATGGAGAAACGATCGTCGGCGGCCGCAGGTGATTGGCGCGCATGCAACCACACCCCGTGATCGCGAGCAGCGCGATCGCTTGGCAGAACGTTGCTAGAAACAAGCGTTGGTGCACAACCGACTTTATATGGAGTAAACCGAATAACGGACATCCTCCATGATCGATCATTGTCGCTCGACTCCGTCGAGTGACCTCCAGCCCACGCCAAATGAATTGCGGGCCGTTGCTACCGGTGACCACCCCCAATTCGAACGGTCACACGAAAGTCTCATCGGTTGGAAGCGGCGCAAAATAGACAGGTCCGCGAAGAGTTTCCGGTCGTACCGATAAACGCGAACCTTTGGCGCGTCCCGAACTGCCGTCGACCCCGCAGCGCGTTGCACTTTGACTTCGGGCAGCCCATCAACCACCTGGTTGTCGACGCGGCAACACGCTTCGGCCTGCGTTGGTTTCGCGAGTCCGCACGGTTTACCTAGTCGAGTCAGTCCTCATGATTTTACCAATGGTCCGGGATTTGACGGTGGATGCCGATAGTAAAACAATCCCCGCTTTGCCACTACTGACGTTGGAACCAGTTGTGCGTTTATTTGTTGTCATCGTCTCGAACCTTGCATTGAGCTTTTCGCTTGGGGTTTGCCCCGTACTTGCTCAATCTGGCATGATCGAGAACGACACGGTGGTTGCCGCCGCGTATCAATCTCCGGCTCACATCAACGGCTCCGACGGCGACGAAGTCTACGAACCTGGCTACGTTCGCTCGCGATGGTCGACCGACGTTGTCGACTATCCTCCCGGTGAACTTCTGCCACTGGCCGACAGCATTCGTGTCGGCTACGACGATGGGTTTGTGATCGCAAGCCAACGCGACAGCAATCTGTCGACGTCCGACCTTCCGTTTCGGTTGAAGATTAACGGGTGGGGTCAACTGCGATACACGGCCACCGACGTCGCGCCACCAAACACCGATCTCAATCAATTCCAGCTGAAACGGGCCCGGATCGTGTTGTCGGGGAACGCGTTCAATCCCAACTTCTCCTACTTTCTGCAATTGGATGGTCGCAGCAGCAGCGGCGACAACATGCGGCTGTTGGACTACTACTTGAGTTATGACATCGGCCACGACCAGATGGGTTTGGAAAAAGGGACGCTAGGATTGCGGGCTGGCAAGTTTAAAATGCCGTTCACGATGGCGCGGTGGCTCTCGGGAAAAGAGTTTGAGTTCACCGATCGTTCAGTCGCCAGCACCTACTTTGACGTCAACCGCAGCCTTGCCTTTGGAATGTTCGGCCAGTGGGACCAGGGTTTGATCCCGATGAACTGGGAAACCGCGATTTTCAACGGCTTCGTCACCGGCGGTTCTGAAACGGGCAGCAGTGGCGATCTGGACGACAACTTCGCGTATTCGATTCGTCTGCAAGGATTTCCGATCGGCGACTGGGGCGATTCACAGTTGGCCGACTTTGAACACCACGACCGTCTTGCGATGCGAATCGGATGTGCCTTTGCTGGGACCACGATCAGCCGCAATGGTTCCACGGAATTCAACACACCACGGGTCGTCGATTCCGGACACACGTTCGCCTCGATCTTGCCGTTATCGGTCGAGAGCTACAGCGTCGCCCAATTTGCGGTCGATGCGTCGTTCAAGTTTCGCGGCTGGTCGACGACTGCCGAATACTATTTCCGCAACTTGAGCAATTTTGAAGGTGCCGCAATCCCCAGTCTTTTAGATCACGGTTTCTGGTTCCAACTGGGATACTTTGTCATTCCGGACAAGTTGCAATTGGTAACCCGTTGGTCACGCGTCGACGGCAATTCAGGAACGATGGGGGCCGAGGACCAGAGCACCGACGAATTCGGCAGCGGGTTCGCCTGGTACTTCCGTGGCAATCGCGCCAAGTTTGTGATCGACGCGACCCGTCTCGATGGCGCACCGATCAGCTCCTCATCGCTCGATATCAATCCCGGTGATCGTGGTTGGCTCTACCGGACCCAGATGCAATTCAGCTTCTAAACGATTGCAACCTACCAGCAATGGCGGCTAGCGGCCGACCTCCGCGAGCTCGCTTCCCAGCAGTGTTCAGCCAACGGTTTGCCTGACTCCGACGCAACACCGGCTGTAGAGCGTTACTTCCCACCGGTTCACCAACGGCCAAGCGGCGCGTTGATTCAGCCGCGTCCGAACAGCTTGCTTCCGCGGTAGGGGCGATCGTCGCGGTTGCGTGGCTGTGGACAGGGGCGATCGCCCAAACGGTTCTTAGATCCGACAACCTGCGACAGAGGGGCCTCGGAAAACAAAAGAAAGTTGGGAGGCTTCCCGCTAGGGCAGCGTGCGAGCGGTACGGTCGCAAGCTGTGCACGTGATCGACCGTTGGAGCGAGCGTGCCCCGAACGGTCAGCAAGAGAGCAGCAATCGCTGCGGACGACGGAGGCGATTCAGTTGAAGCTAGCAGGCCCGCCGCCGCTACCACCGAGGGCTTGGTAGGCGTTGACCGTGGCGGCCAGTTGCTGCTGCTTGATATCGATGATCAACATTTTGGCTTCCATCATCTCACGCTGAGCGAGCAAGACTTCGACATATTCTGCCCGTGCGTTTTGGAACAGCTTGGTCGCACTGTCGACCGAGGCCTCCAAGGCAGCCAATTGCTGCTTCTTGATCTCGATGCTCTTGCCGTAGTTATCCACCTTGTTCAATTGGTTGATGACTTCGGTGTACGCGGTCAGCACCGTCTGCTGGTATTTGTAGACAGCCTGCAATTGTTTTGCGTTCGCCGTCCGATAGGCTGCTTGAATCGCTCGTTTGTTGATCAGCGGAGCAATCAGGTCGCCACCGATCCCATAGATCAACGACTCGGGCGTTCGAAAGAGGTACCCGGCAGCGAACGCTTGGTAGCCAAGCCCTGCATTCAAATTCAACGACGGATAGAACCGCGCCTTGGCAACTTTGATGTCGAGTCCCGCGGCCTGCAATTCGCGTTCGGCTTCGCGGATATCGGGGCGATTCTGCAGCAGTTGCGACGGCACCCCGGCGCGGATTGAACGTAGGTTCAGATCGATGTACTCAACCGACATCCGATCGACGTGCTGCGGGAATCGACCGCACAAGAAATTGATACGGTTTTCCACCTCAACAATTTCCTGTGCGATGATCAACTTTTCGCTTTGATTCTTCCGCACTTCGGCTTGAAACCGTTGAACGGCTAGCTCGGTACCGCGAGCTGCTTCCTTCATCGATTCAGCCGTCTTGAGGCTCTGTTCTTGGATCTCAATCGTTTTATCCAACGTGACCAAGCGGTTGTCGAGCGCCAGCAGGTCGTAGTAATTTTCAGCGATTTCCGCGACCATCCGCGTCACGATATAGTTTCGCCCCTCTTGCGACCCAAGGTATCGCATCGCCGCGGCGGATTGAGCATTCCTCAGCTTCTTCCAAATGTCCAGCTCCCAAGAGACATTGGCGCCCACCAAAAAATCAGGCAGCGGATCGGGAAAGGCGCGACCGGGAGCGACTTCCAACTGTTCCTCAACAGCACCATCAATCGTGTGCTGCCCATGCTTTTCCAACCCCACGCCGGCGCCAAAATCAACAAACGGACGGTATTCGCCGCTCCGCGCATACGTTTCGTTGCAAGCGATCTGAATCTCTTCCGCCAAGATCCGCAGCTCTTGATTGCCAACGAGGGCTTGGTCGATCAGGCTCGTCAGGAATGGATCGTCGAAAAATTGGTGCCAACTAGATTGGACCGAATTATCCGCGTTATTGGCCAAGTCAAAACTGCTGCCTCCCGAAATCGGGTTGCCGTCGAAGAGGATGCTCGGAGCGGCTGAGACCTGCGCGTTGTCGACGGAACTGTAGGATGCGGAGCGATCGTCCTCAGCAGCATCCCCCGTTTTCGCGTCCGATTTCTCCGCTTGGGTCAGCTCGATATCGCTGGCCTGTCGCAGGAAGCTGGTAAGCCGGATCAGGCCCCCTTTGGCTGGCGCTTCAACATCCAACGCTTTGGGTTCGCTAGCGAGCGAGGTAGCGACATCCCAGTTCACCGTGTCGGTCATTGTGGTGGGGCGATTGTACGCTTGCGGCAACGGGGCTCCCGACTTTGCGCAACGCAATTCCGGAATACCGCACCCCGCCTGAGCCAGAAAGGAGCCAGTGACGATCGCGGCAATCAGAGCGCGCTGCCTTTGTCGAGTTTGCCGGGATTTATTCAATAGGTACATGTGTCTATTCCTTGACAATCGGATCCAGGATTTCCAGCACCTGGTTGCTAACCACATCCTTGTGGAACGTTCAGGAAGTTGCCGCACCACCGACTCGCGTCTTCAGTAACAGCGTCGCTCTCAGAGCCTCGCCCTCCGCCAACTTGTCAAAATCATCTGGATTCGGAAGACCGCTACAACTTCTATTTTCGACACCAGCGGCGGGCCGCCTTTACAGGTTGTACGGGGAAGGTTCGCGCCCCACTTAACCGGGATAACTTACCCAGTTGTTTCGTCAATTCACCACGTTTCGTCATCGCCTGGACTGCACGGAACTAAAATCACAGCCTTTGGGTCCATTGAAACGCCCGATTCATTGGTTCGATTTGTGAACATCGCAAGCATCTGCAAAACTTTGCACCCTCGCAGCCCGCACCCTGCGTGGGGCTTATGTATTGAAGCATCACTGCGCCGCGTGTTCCAACCGTTCGCTAAGCGGCTGATCCGTCTCATCCTTGAGCAACTTCTTGCCGTCGGCCAATTTTGCAAACATGTAGTAAAGTCCTGGGATCACCAAGACGCCCACGAGTGTTCCCATCAACATCCCGCCCGCCGCTGTCGTACCGATGGTCCGATTTCCGATCGCTCCAGCTCCCGAAGCTCGGACCAACGGAACCATGCCCACGATGAACGCAAAGGAGGTCATCAGAATCGGTCGGAAACGCAAACGGCCCCCTTCGATTCCTGCGTCCGATAGCGTCAGGCCTTCGTGCCGGCGCTGCACGGCAAATTCAATGATCAGAATCGCATTCTTCCCTAACAATCCCACCAGCATGACCAATCCGATCTGACAATAGACATCGTTCGACAACCCCATCGTCTTGAGCAACGCAAACGCTCCAAAAATCCCGACCGGCAACGAGATGATTACCGCCAACGGCAAGATAAAACTTTCGTACTGCCCGACCAAAACCATGTAGACAAAGACCACCACAATCAAAAAGATGTAGACCGCCGTATTTCCCGCGTTGGCTTCATCGTAGGCAAGTCCTTGCCAATCGATACCGAACCCTTGGGGGAGCGTTTCTGCAGCAACCTCTTGAATCGCAGCGATCGCTTCCCCGCTGCTGTAACCTTTCGCCGGCGCGCCTTGGATCGGTGCGGTGGGGTACAAGTTATAGCGGCTGATTTCATTCAGCCCCTGTTTCTTCACGATCTTCATGAATGCACTGTAGGGGACCATTTCCTCTTGGTCGTTTTTGACAAACATGTTGTCCAAGTCTTCGGGATAGCGTCGGAACTCGGGCGCGGCTTGGACATACACTTTGTAGAATTGCCCGAAGCGAACAAAGCCCTGCTCCCACGTGCTCCCCACCACGATCGAGAGGTTATCCATCGCGTCGCGAATCGAGACCCCCTTCTGCATTGCGACATCGTTGTCGATGATAATTTCGTATTGCGGGTAGTTCGATGCAAAGAAGGTGAACAGGCCTTTGAGTTCTTTGCGTTTCCCCAACGCCGCCATGAACTTGTCCGTCTCTTCGCCCAAGGCTTTGTAATCACCGCTGTTCGTTTTATCGAGCAGGTTCACAGAAAAGCCACCGGCCGCACCAAAGCCGGGCACGGCAGGCGGTTCAAAAAACTCCAGCTTCACGTTGGCAATGTCCGCCCCTTTTTGCTCCAACTGCTCGATCACCTCCCTGGACGTTCGCTCGCGATCGGCCCAAGGTTTCAGGTTGATAATACACGTTCCGGCATTGGAGCCACGACCTTCGGTTAACACCTCGTAACCGGCGATCGATGAAACCGACGTGATCTCGTCCATCGACTTGCAGATTTTCTGCAGCTCATGACATTTGGCGTTCGTATATTCCAGCGTTGAACCAGGAGGCGTTTGAACGATCCCATAGATCATGCCCTGATCTTCTAATGGAATGAAGCCGGTCGGCAGCACTTGCGTGACCGCCAGGATTCCGTAGACGAATCCTCCGATGACCAACATCGTCAAGAAACGCAAACGGATGATCCTTCCCAGAATCGCTGCGTAAACCCCCGTTACCTGTTCGACGCCGCGGTCGAACAGGTGCAAGAAGATCCCCAACGGACCCCGCTTTTTCTTGCTGCCTTGACCTCCTGAAAATGCCGCGCGAAATGAGAGCATCGCCAACAAAGCAACCATCCCCACGAGGATTCCGATCCGCATCGAAGTCAGTTCCAATTGTTCAGAAATCAATTCGTGAACAAATTCATTGTGCAACAAAGCGTAGACACCGCCAGCGACACACGCCCCCAACAAGATGCTTAACAAACCGCGATAGGCAAAAGCATTGCGTCCGGCGTATTTCGAAAGTCCTCGGTTGATCCAACCGATCAGGCCACGTTGTTCTTCATAGTTGGCATGCGGCTTCAGAATCATCGCGCACAGCACAGGCGTCAGCGTCAACGCGACAACTCCCGAGATCACGATCGACATCGCCATCGTCAGCGCGAACTGACGATAGAAGACCCCCACAGGGCCGGTCATAAACGTCACGGGAATGAAAACAGCGGTCATGACCAACGTGATCGCGATGATCGCGCCACTGATCTCATGCATCACCTCCTGCGTCGCTTGATAGGGTCCCAAATGTTTCGTGTGCATCTTTTCATGCACAGCCTCCACAACAACGATCGCATCATCGACCACCACCCCAATCGCGAGCACCAACGCAAACAGGGTGATTAGGTTGATCGACATGCCGAACATCAGCATGAAAAAGAAGGTTCCGATCAACGACACGGGAACCGCTAGTGTCGGGATCAGCGTGCTGCGAAAATCTCCCAAGAATAGAAAGACGACTAACGAAACGAGGATGAACGCTTCGAACAATGTATGCAACACCTTTTCGATCGATGCGTCGAGAAAGTTGGAGACGTCATAGGTGACGGCATAGTCCATCCCAGGCGGAAACGATTCCTGTTTAATTTGTTCGACCTTCTCTTTGACCTTTTCAATGACCTCCGCGGCGTTGGAGCCAGGCGTTTGTTTCAACACGATCGCCGCCGAGGGCAAACCATCGATATCGGAGTAGAGATCATAGAACGACGATCCCAACGAGACTTTGGCCACATCCTTGATTCGCAGAATCTCGCCTGCGGAATTGGCTCGGAGGATGATGTTCTCGTATTGGTCGGGAGTATCGTAGCGGCCGATCCAAGTCAGCACGTATTCCAACGTTTGTGAAGTTTGCCCGGTGGCCTGCCCTAACCGCCCCGGAGAACCAATCAGACTTTGATCGGCGAGCGCTTCCATCACATCTTCGGCGTCGACCTTGTACGCACGCATCCGGTCGAGATCCAATTCCACCCGCATGGCATAAGCCCGATTGCCCAGGATCGTCGCGCTCCCGATCCCCGGGATCCGTTTGATCTCGTTCAAGACGTTGACGGTGGCGTAGTTGTAGAGGAAGTTTTGATCAACATTCGGGTCTTTGCTGAAGACGTTCACATACATCAACATGCTGGTCATGTTCTGCATGACGATGATGCCTTCGCGTTCCACGATGGGTGGCAAATTGTTCTTGACCATCTGGACCCGATTGTTGACGTTCATCACTGCAACATTCGGATCGGTCCCCGGTTCAAAGATGATTTGGATCGTTCCCTCCCCCGCACTCGTGGCATCTCCCAACATATAGCGCATGTTGGGCACCCCATTGATGGCCTGCTCCAGAATCACCATCGTTGAATCGATCAGAATCTTCGCACTTGCCCCTGGATAGGAGACCGAAACGCGGACGCTTGGCGGCGCGACCGACGGAAATTGTGAGATCGGCAGTGTGACGATCGCCAGCCCGCCCATGAAGAGGATCAACAGCGAGACGACGATGGCCAGTGCAGGCCGATGCAAAATTTTCGCGAACATATTTGGAGGTCTTCTTTTTCGGCGATACAGCAAAGCCGATCGGGCAGGTGCCCCGGTTCGACAAACCACTCAGAACAGCGATTGCGAACCACAGTGGGCGAATAAACGGGTGATGAACGACGCAGGCGGGATTCGACTATTCGGCGTGGTATTTCAGTCTTCCAAGGACCTCTTCGGGATCTTGAAATTCGTACTCCACGTGATCGCCATCACGCACCTGACGGATGCCTTCGAGGACGATTTTGTCCTCGGCGGTGAGCCCTTGTTTGATCAGGAAAATGTCGTCCTGTTCGCGTTGGATCACGATCTCGCGTTGTCGAACGACATCGTCCTTTCCCACGACGTACGCGTATTTCTTGGCGAGGATTTCAAAGGTCGCCCGCTGAGGAATCACCACGGCGTCCTGGACAACCCGGCTCAGTAACACGGTGCCGGTTTGTCCATGTCGCAACTGATGTTGCGGGTTGGGAAAGTCGCCGCGAAACGCGATGTTACCGGTTTCGTTGTTGAAGTCTGCCTCGATCGCTCCGATCGATCCCTCCTGCGAAAACTTATTGCCATCGGCTAACACAAGCTCCACTTTGACATCGTGCTTGTTCGGGTCGGCTTCGTAGGCGAGATAACGGGATTCGGGGACATTGAAATAGGCCCACATCATGCTGTTGTCCGAGAGGGTCGTCAGCATGTCTCCCTCTTCGATCAAGCTGCCCAGTTGTTCGTATTGTTTGTCGACGATCCCATCAAACGGTGCGCGGATACTCGCAAAGTTCAACTCCGCCATCGCGAGGTTGACTTGGGCCTGCGCCTTGGCAACTTTGGCCCGGGCCAACTGCACTTCGGGCATCGCGACAATGTTCTGCTGAAACAACCGCTCGGTGTTCTGCAATTCGATCTGCGCCAGCTGTGCTTCGGCCTGATCGGTCTCCAGTTTCGCTTGATACAACGTGGGAAGGATCTTGAACAACAAATCCCCCTGCTTCACCGACTGGCCTTCGTTGACCGAGATCTTTTCGAGATAGCCGCGTTCCAACGCTTTGACCTCAATGTGCCGCCAAGAGTGGATTTGGCAGACGTATTGCTGCGTACTGACGACATCCTTTGCAATCGGACGGGTGACGACAATTTTGTGAGCCACATGGTGCCCGCCTTCGCTGTGTTCAGCATCGCCATGCTCGGCTTCGATGTGAGCTTCCGCGCCATGCACTGCGGCGGCGTGTTCGCCTCCACCGTCGTGGTGCTGCTCCGTCGACGGCACTTCGGCAAGTGTCGCTCCGCTGTGCATCACCGTCTCCCGAAGCGCCGCCACCTCGTCGCACGCGGGGGCTGACACAAGCAACGGCAGCATAAGGATGAGATCGGGAATCGAAGGCGTTTTCATGGGGATGTCGTCGCGTTGTGGTTCGTTATGAATGGATGGAATGCGTTGGCGTTCGGTCGACTTAGAACCCCGAAAACCGCGTCCACTCGAGAGGCAGAAAAATTGATTGGATTTTTGTCCAAACGCACCAAAAAAGTTCGATGTCCCTGGGACAGAATCCGAGTCGACGGATCGCGGACAGACGTCGGCGCACATCGTTTTCGAGCTTGCTTGCCGTTAAAGCAGTTCGCGTGCCAAACGCTCTCCTGGGCTGTCGATTCCAAGCCGACGGAGCCTCGTTTATTAAGCGGCCAGCGCCTTCATCGTTGAATGCAAAACGTTTGCCCCGGTGGCGAATTCGTTACGCGGTCCATTGCTGGCTTGCGGCGTGAAACCGCATTACGTCCATTGCGAATTACCCTCAAACCTCCAACGCCAGCCCGAAGGATGCTGGCAAACCAAGTGGAAGCTTCCCGGCGATCGCACGCGTCTGCGCGACTCGCAATAACCAGCTCCCATCCGACGCTACAACATCTGCCGAGATCCCAGCAAAGTCCCCTGCGCGAATTGGGCGCCGCGCGCATTTCTAATCCGGGTCGCCAATTTTTTGATCGATTGGCCTGCCACAACGGAATGGGGTGATCGGATCGGTCGAGGACTCCGTCGAACGGAAGTCGCTGTCTTTGCCGCGTCGCGCGCCGTCAAGTGAGAGGCGATCCGCAGACGCGCACGTACGAAAAGTCCGTCTTTTTAGCGACGAAATGCGGATCAACGGCTCCTACCAACACGTTCGTCGACTCCGCTAAAAACCGCGCTGCATTCATTTGTCGGCGCCAGCGGCATGGCTTACGATAGGCGCCCGTCCCCACATTAACGTCACACAATGCACCGCATGCGCCCCTTACGCATCACCTTCGATTCTCGCATCGATTCCCCACGCTTCGTCCCGCTTCAACGGAATTCCAATCTCCATGATCCGATTACTCAGCACCGTCGTCGCTCTACTGGCACTTCAACAAGGCGTGTTCGCCGCGCCGCCGTTGGCCGCTTCGAAACCGAACATCATCTTGGTGATGACCGATGACCAGGGATATGGTCCGGTCGGACGGCACGGTCATCCATGGATTCAGACTCCGAATCTGGACACGCTGTACGATCAAAGCACGCGATTCACTCGGATGTTGGTCGCCCCCACCTGCGCTCCGACCCGGTCAGCATTGATGACGGGACGGCATCCGATGCGTAACGGCGTCACGCACACGATCCTCGAACGCGAACGGATGACGCTCGATGCGACGACGTTGCCGCAAGTGCTTGCGAAGGGGGGCTATCGGTCGGGCATCTTCGGCAAATGGCACCTGGGCGACGAAGACGAATACCAGCCGCAGAACCGTGGATTCAATGAAGCGTTCATCCACGGTGCCGGCGGAATCGGCCAGGCGTACGACTGCAGCTGCGCCGATGCCCCGGGAAACAAGTACTTCAATCCCGTGCTGCGTCACAATGGAAAATTCGTTCAAACCGAAGGCTATTGCACCGACCTGTTCTTTGACGCCGCGTTGGGGTGGATCAAACAACAACACGATCAACAACAACCATTCTTCGCCTACATCGTGACCAACGCACCGCACAGTCCGTTTATTGCTCCCGCCAAAAATGCGAAGCGGTTCACCGACCTGGGGTTCACCGACAACCAGGCCGGGTTTTATGGAATGATCGAGAACATCGACGAAAACATGGGCAAGCTGTTGGCAAAGATGGACCAATGGAAACTTACCCAAGACACGCTGCTGATCTTTATGAGTGACAATGGGATGACCGGCGGCGGGTCGGGACGGCTTGGAAAATCGATGGGTTCCCTGCCCGATGGGACTGCGATGCTGCCCTACAACGCTGGCATGAAGGGACTCAAAGGGAGTGTCGACGAAGGGGGCTGCCGCGTGCCGTTCTTCGTTCGTTGGGACGGGCACGTTCCGGCCGGACAAGACGTCGACCGCATCGCGGCCCATCTGGATGTCTTCCCGACGTTGGTCGATCTAGCCGGCGGAACGCTGCCCAGTGGACAGGTTGACGGACGCAGCCTGGTGCCGTTGATCGGAGACCCCAAAGCCGATTGGGCGGATCGATTTCTGTTCAGCCATCAGGGCCGGTGGAAGACCGGGGAGGAACCCAACGATTACCAATGGAAGAATTTTTCGGTCCGCAATCAACGCTTCCGCTGGGTTGGCACCGAGGCCCTGTTCGACATGCAGGCCGATCCAGGACAGACAACCAATGTGATCCAAGATCATCCCGAAGTGGTCCAGTCGATGCGTGAAGCCTACGACCGTTGGTGGAAAGCAACGCGTCCCATGATGGTCAATGAAGACGCGCCGATGTCGAAGACCCGTCCGTTTCACGTCGCCTTTGAACGTCAAAAGCGAGCCTCCGGCATTCCGAACTGGACCGCCCCCAGCTTGTGATCCATCGCGCAGGCCAGAATCACATGCTCACGCGAACACCAAAAAGGTAGGGTTATACCTTTTTTTCGGGCAAAACCGATGCTTTAATCCCCACGTTGGATTAGATTGTGCCTCTGAAACGGGCGCACTTCTGAAAGTAAGGAAAACGCGTCGATTGAGCGCATCCCGAGGCATTCCTGAGCGAGCGGTCCCCTTGCCGCTTGCCAGAAACGCTACGATTGGCGGACCAGGCACCACCACTTAGACAGGCAGCAAGACGTTATGTCGTTAAAAAATATCGGACGCTTTTTTGGCGCGGGCAGCAATCGTAACAGCTCACGGAAGGCAACTCCTCTAGCAAAGCACCGTCGGCTGCGGTCATTGATCACTGAATCGCTGGAACCACGCCAATTGCTGGCCGCCGATTTGGCTCCGACCACCCTGACGGCGAACCACAATTATTTGGTCGCCGAAGACGTCAACGCCGATTTTCGCGTCACCCCCAACGACGCTTTGATCGTGATCAACGAACTGGCCCGCCGCGGCGTGGGGGAACTGGATTCCAGCACCGCCACGACGAATCGTTTTACCGATGTGAATGCCGACGGGTCGCTATCGCCGCTGGACGCGTTGATCGTGATCAATCGCTTGAACAGGGGTGAGGCGGAAACCGATCCGTTGCTGAGTATCGAACTGGACGTCACCCAAAACGGCACATCCCTGCTGGCCGAAGACTCACGCAATTTCGAAGTCGAAGTGGGCGAAAAATTCGACTTGGAAGTCCGCTACACCGACCTCCGCAGCCAGTTTTCTAACCGCTTTGGCGTCTTCTCGCTGTACGTCGACATCTTAGCCACGGGCATCGATTCGTTCCGTCCGGTGCTCAGCGAAACGCAAATCATCGAACTGTCCGAGAACCTCGATGATGCATCGG
Organism: Rosistilla carotiformis; assembly: GCF_007753095.1. NCBI lineage: Bacteria > Pseudomonadati > Planctomycetota > Planctomycetia > Pirellulales > Pirellulaceae > Rosistilla > Rosistilla carotiformis. The sequence continues at coordinate 3,189,628 of NZ_CP036348.1, read as the reverse complement.
GCGCGTTCAGCCTATCGTTCGCCGACCAACCCCAGCGGATTGCGGACGTCCTCCTCACCAGTACCAACCCGGACATCCCGACGCTTCAAAGTGACCCCGAAGAGGCGATTAAAATCGCAATCGAAGAGGGCCTTGGTTTGGGTGAAGGAACGGTGTCGGTCACCGAAGCGGCCCGCAACGGACGCGAAAATGGTCAAGTTGGCACGGGGGAATCGTTCCGGTACATCATCCGTTTCGTGGGTGACAGCGCGGAGTTCACCAACATTCCCAACCTGGTTGTCGACACGAGCAAGCTGACAGGTGCAGCGGTCGCCGGGTCGCTGACGGAAGTGCCCGTCTTCACGTCAGCCGACCAAACGCAAATCAATCCCAATTCGCTTGTCTACAACATCGATTACCGCAGTTCGTCGTTAGACGACCGCGTGATCTACGGCGACGTGCGTTCGGGAGTCTACAACCCCGGAAATCGCGAAACGTTCGACGAGGTCGGCGGTGTAGGCCCTGGGAAGACCAATGGCCTTTACGACGATGCGCTGACACATCCCAATTTGCTGGATCATTTTGAAGCGTTCAGCATCGAGATGCAGGCGGTCCGCCCACAAGATGCAGTGACCTTTACGCTCGACCTGCCGGACAATGAACGCGGTTCCGAGATCGCGTTGTACGGGTCGAGCGCCACGTCGGATATCGCGTTAACGGACGATATGATCTCCATCGTGCTGGCTGACGATCCGGCAACGGAACCGGACGATCGCACCGGGTTGGTGATTGGTCGCTTTGTGATTCCCACGGAATTGCCGATCCAGGCGGTGCAAGACAACTTCCCGATCAACGAGGACGCCCCCAACACACGGTTTGATGTGCTGGCGAACGACCTCCCCTCGGCGGGCGAATTGACCGTGCTTTCGGTCGGCCCCGCGGCAAACGGCACGACAAGCGTTGTCCAAGGAGAGGTCTTTTATAAACCCAATGCCGACTTTTTCGGCAACGACACGTTCACCTACGAGATCAGTAACGGGGTCGACCTAGCCACCGGAACGGTCGTCGTCGAAGTCGCGTCGATCAACGATCCACCGCAGGCCCAAGAGATCACCATCACCGTTCCCCGCGGCCAAACGGTCGCGATTCCTTACACATCGTTCATGTTGCCGCAACCGGCCAACGAATCGCGCAGCTTCAGTATCACGGAGGTCTCGGCGACGCACGGGCAAGTGAGGAATTCCACAGGTAACAATTTGGTCTATGTTGCCCCGACCAGCAATGTCGCCAACGACATCATTGACGTTGCGTTCACCGATGGACAGCAGGGCGACAACAGTGGCGCCACAACCATCAACGTCGTGATCATCAATCCCTTTGGTCCCACCGGCGTGCCCGATACGGTAACGGTCAACGAGGACACCCCCACGACGTTAAGCGTGGCGGCGGAACTATTGAACAACGACACCATCACATCGGGCACCAAACGCTTGGTCGGTATTGATTCGTCAAGCACCCTGGGTACGGTTGAAGTGCTAGCCAACGGCACATTCCGCTACACTCCTCCCGCAAATCAGTTTGGCTTGGCGGTCGATTCGTTCTACTACACGATGACCGATGGCACCGAGACGAGCGATCCAACACTTGTTTCGATCGATGTTGTGGCGATCAACGATCCACCGGTTGCCGGGGATCGCGCGGTGACGATCAACACCGCCACCACCAGTTCGTTGACCATCGATGTGTCCAGCGTTATCAGTCCTGGTCTTGGCGAAGCCGGCGTCGTGGGCGAAACCGTGGCGATCAGCGCCTTCACCTATGGCAACCGCGGTGGCTTGGTGGAACTCCTCCCGGGCGCGATGGGCGTGATCTACACTCCCGTCGCGGGGATCACCGGCACCGAGACGTTCACCTACACCGTCGCCGACCAACTGGGACTCGAATCGACGGGAACCATCACCGTAACGATTACCAACAACGGAGGCGGCGGCACTGGCGGCACCGCTTCGATCCAGGGTGAAAAGTTTCACGACTTGAACGACAACGGATCCCGTGACCCTAACGAACCCACGCTCCCCGGCTGGACGATCTATCTGGACTTAAACAACAACGGATCCCTCGATACCGGCGAACCGACATCGGTCACCGACGCCCAAGGGGAGTACCGTTTCGAGAATCTACTGGCTGCCAACTACAGCGTCCGCGAACAGGCTCAGACCGGATGGCGACAGAGCTTTCCACGGATGATCACGTCTCAAAACATTTCCGTCGAAACCGGCGACTATGTCGGATTCACAACGGTTGTCGACTTCGATCACGACGGGGACCTCGACATTGTCGTTGCCAACGAATATTCGGTTTCCACGAAACGGGAATCCAATATTGCGTTGTTGACCAACAATGGCGGTGGCAACTTTGCACAGTCAACGCTTCCGCTGCCTAACGATTCCCGACCTCAGGCGGTGATTGCCGATCAAGATTTCACCGGCGACGGGATCGCCGATTTGGTGGTCGCGTCGGCTGGCATCCAGGGGAATGCGCAAGGCGGATCACAGGCCAATGGGATACAATTGTTTGTCGGCACCGAAACCGGCTACAACACTTCGTTCCAATACATTCCTGCTGGTGACGGGCCTACCGACCTAGCGTCCCGCGATTTGAACGACGATGGGATCGTCGATCTGTTGGTTGCCAATCACCGTTCGAACAACGTATCGATTCTAATCGGAACCGGAGGCGGTAACTTTGCTTTGCCGGTTCAACTGGAAACCGGCGACCAACCGGTCGCGCTGGCATTGCAACAATTGGCCAGCGATGGCCAAGATCTCTTGGCAGTGGCTAATTACAGCGCCGGAAGCGTTTCGATCTTTACCGGTGACAACGGGTCGTTCACGCTGCTCGACACCATCAGCGGACTGACCAATCCGACCGATGTCTTGTTGCTCGACATCAACGCCGATGGCAAAAACGATTTGGTCGTCGCGGATTCGGGGACCAACACGATCCGCACCTTCCTAGGCGATGGCAAAGGGGACTTCACCCCCTTCGACGCCCGAGCGGTTAATACGGGTGCCAACGGCGATACGCGGGAACGTCCCGAAGCACTCGACGTGACCGATTTCAACCGCGATGGACTGCCCGATCTGCTGATCGCCAACCGCGAAGGGGGCGAATCACTGTGGATCAATAACGGCAACGGGACGTTCACCTACGCGACGAACCAATTGCTGCAGTCGATTCCGAATTTCAATCCGTTGTTGGCGAAATCGATCGCCGTCGCCAATCTCGATGGCGACGATCAACTCGATTATGTCGTGGCGTTTGCCGCTGGCGGGATCGCCATCCATACAACGACCGTCTCGGCGGATCCAGGATTCTATTTGATAACCCTGGCCGACGGACAAGCCTCGGTGAATAACGACTTTGGCAATGTCGAATTGGCGACCGCCCCGACGGCGAATGTCACGATGACGGTCTCGCAAACTGCGATTACCGAAAACACCACGTCGAACACCTCGGTTGTAACGCTCAGCCTGTCCCAAGCGTTGGCGACACCGGTGACCGTGACATTGGGGCTGGGTGGAGCCGCCACGCTCAACGCCGACTACACGATCAGCACCGCAGTCGTCACGATCCCCGCCGGAGCGACCACTGCCACAGCCACGATTACCAGCCAAAACGATGTCATCGACGAAGGCGATGCCGAACAGATCGCGTTGACCATCGAAAGCGTCGTGGGTGCCGTGGAAAACGGACAGCAACAGGCAACGATTATGGTCATCGACGACGACACCATCCCATTGCCTTCACTGGTGATCGCGTCGACGCCGTCGATCGTCACCGAAGGCACAGCGGCAACCGTGACGGCAACCCTGTCTTACGCGGCGACCCAAGATGTCGAAGTAACCCTCGGCTATGCAAACGGAACCGCGACCGTGTCGGCAGATTTCACGGGGCCGACGTCGTTGATCATCCCTGCTGGGCAAACCTCCGCGACCGTGACGTTGACGACGTTGCAAGATGGCATCGACGAAACCGATGAAGCGATCATCATCGATGTATTGGGTGTCGTAGGAGCCACCGAACTGGGACTTCAATCCACCACGATCAATCTTATCGACGCCGATGCGCCACCACCCAGCGTGACGTTGTCCGCATCGGGCAACTCGATGCCCGAAAGTGGCGGCTTTGTCACCTTCACCGCGACGCTCGATTCGTTGTCCGCTGGCGATGTCGTGATCGAACTGGCCTTCAGCGGAACCGCGACGTTGAATGCCGATTTCATCATCCCGCCCGAGATCCGCATCTCAGCGGGCAACCTGACAGGAACCGTTTCGGCCAACGCGGTCAACGACCTGTTGGACGATGAAGGCGAGAGCTTTAACGTTGAGATCTTCGCTGCCCATGGTGCGTCCCCCGTGGAACAAGATCCCTTGTCGGTCGCGATTGTCGATGACGATGCCCCCACGGTTTCGCTGCAAACGGACGCCGCCGTGATCATCGAAGACGGAGGGATCAGTCGCTTGACGGCCGTTCTCTCGTCGCCGGCAACGACCGACACGATCGTGAACCTTGTTTTCAGCGGCACGGCGGTCATGGGGCGACACTACACCGTCCAAAGCCAAAGAATCGTCGTTCCTGCGAATTCCACTTCCGCATCGATTTTGATTCAGGCGATCAATAACCAAGAGATCGAAAATGCGAACCTGATCATCAACGTCACGGCCCTTGGTGCCACCGACGCAACGTCGATCACGATTCGCAACGAGGATGGTGTCGCGTTCCCGCTGCGAGCCGCTGGCCAACCGGCGACCAACGCTGCGGCAGCTTCGATCGATGAAAGTGATCTGGCCACGATCTATGCAGCCAGCTTGGATGTTTGGCAGCATGCCGGTTTGGATTCGCAAAGCGTGCAGCGGTTGCGCGATCTCGCATTCGAAATCGCGGATCTCGACGAGGATCTCCTGGGGCTCGCCCAGTCGGATCGGATCCTGATCGATTCCGATGCCGCCGGGTTCGGGTGGTTTATCGATGCGACGCCATTGGACGACAGCGAATTCGCATCCCACACGACATCGACAGCGAGCGATGCAATCGACCTGTTGACGGTGGTTCTGCATGAACAAGGGCATCACTTGGGCTTGGATCATGGCGACAGTGAACTGATGCTCGAAAGCTTGTCCACGGGGACTCGCCGAACGCCCTCGGTCGACGATGTCGATGAAGCGCTGCGAAGTATGTTTTAGGTCGCGATTCGCATCGCGTTTTCCCGAAGAGACTCTCAGCACCGCCGGGAGTCTGTTGGGGAGATGAATCCATGCAAACGAAAATCATCCGTACCGCGACGCCGGAGGATTTGATCGCCGCGGCGAAAATCTTTCGTGATGCAATCCGCACCGCCGATTGGCTGCCACCCGCATCGCGTCAGCTGACTGATTTTGCGGCCGTGTCGGTCGACGAAGACGTTTTCGTTTGCTGCGATGACGCCAACGTGGTCCAAGGCTTGGTCTCGGTCTGGCGTCCCGAAGCGTTCATCCACCATCTGTATGTCGATTCCCGCTTCCGAAATCAGGGCGTTGGCAGCTTGTTATTGGCTTCGCTCGAAAATTGGCTTCCCCGCCCCTGGACGCTGAAGTGCGCCAATGCCAATCACGCCGCAATGGGATTCTATCGGTCGCGCGGTTGGCGTGCGATTCGCGTCGATGAAAACGAACACGGACCCTACACGGTGTTGGAGTTCGCCCCGTCTGCCTCCGCGTTGGCGACGCAATAGCCTTCACGCGCCCGCGGCGGCGCGTCGCAGGATTCGACAGGCCGTTGCTAGACGATACGCGAGCCCACGCGGACATGCTCCCTGAGCGAGCAACGAACAGATCGGTTGCCCGCGTGGAATTTCTGTGCCATCGGCCGGTCGATCGGCGATCCGAATCGCCGAGGGCAAAGCATCGCCCAAACGCTCCCCATCGAACCGCAGCGTCCGGGCGGCATAAAGCACCCGCTTGCCGATGGGCATCGCATCTGCGGTTTGGTTTGGAACGTCCTTGTCCAACCATGCATCGACGTGCCTCTGAAACAGTGGCTGGGGCCCCCGATCAAACAACTCCATCGATGCCGTCCAACGAGGGTTGATCTCCAATAGCCAAACGGTTCGATCGCGATCGATGATCACATCGATGCCAAACAGACCGCGCAACTGCGTTTGGCGGACGATGTTTTCTCCCAACGCGAGTAAACGTTGCCGGATCGGGGCCGAAACCGTCGGCAAACCGATCGATCCCTCATATTGAAAAGGCTTGGGCGGATGCCGGCTTCGCACGCTTGCGGCAACCCCCAACAGATCCACTCGATCGCCACAGGTAAGAAAGTTGACACCCCAGCTGCGCCCCGGAACCTGTCGTTCGAACCAACCATCGCTTGCGAGCGATTCGGGGAACGCCGACGCTCGCTCGACCCCCAGCCCTCCCGTGGACGCCGCTTTTTTGTACAACCAATCGGCTGCCGTGACGGGCTTGGATTGCCGCCGCAGAGGCCTACAGATCCCCGATTCCGCCGCGACGCGATCGAGCCACGTAGGATCGCTCAGCTGGCGATGCTGTTCCGCCGTCGGGGCGAGAACCGGTCGCGAGGCTCGCAAGGCTTCCAGTTCCTCGGTTCGGGATTCCATTCCGCCCAGCGGCATCACCGGGCCAGCAGGCAATCGAGCCAGCCGATCGACGAGCGATCCCGCTGCCGACAATGGGAACCACATGGCGCAGACGTCACGCAAATCGCAGTCGCCAAACATGTCGATCGCAGCCACTTGCCAACCTCCGCGTGCGGCGGATTCAGCCGGAGCACGTGCGGTGGCTCCCACGAAAACGATATTCCCGGTCGCGAAAAATGACACGTCTGGCTCTTCAGTAGGGAGGATGGATGACGATATTCGGCCGCAAGTGGGCGAATCCAGCGGATTCGGGGATTTGCATCCCCCTGGGACTCTGGTAACTTTTCGGGTTCTTAGTAGCTGAGTGGAGTCACCGTGAAAGGCAGCGATTGGTTGCCTTTCACCAGCCCGAAGCGCGAGCGAGGCATTCTGACAGAACTCTGCTGGGACGGCTCGCCGACGATCTTTGGACTGACCAACCTTCTGTTGGGGATTGCCGCTGGCTCGTAGTCCACCATGTTTCGCCACCCCAGGCGAGCAATTCAACAACCGTTGGCTGGAGAAAACTCGAATGCAATTTTACATCGGCGAAGCACTTGATGGCGATGGTAACGAAATCGCGCACATCGACCTGATGATCGGTAGCAAAGATGGTCCCGTTGGCGTCGCGTTTGCAAACGCCCTGGCCAACCAAAGCGAAGGGCACACCAACCTGCTGGCCGTCTTGGCGCCAAACGTTGCCGTCAAACCCGCAACCGTGATGGTCACCAAAGTTACGATCAAGGGAATGAAGCAAGCGGTTCAAATGTTTGGCCCTGCACAGGCCGCGGTTGCCAAAGCAGTTGCCGATTCGGTTGGCGACGGCGTGATCCCTGCCGACCAAGCTGAAAGCCTCGTGATCGTCTGCGGTGTCTTCATTCACCCCGAAGCCGAAGACAACAAGAAGATCTACGACTACAACTACAGCGCCACCAAGATGGCGATCGTCAACGCGATGGGCAACAAACCATCGGCCGACGAAATGCTGGCTCAAAAGGATGTCGATCATCCGTTCAAGGGCTTCTAAGCCTGGAACGCTGACGCGGTCGGCGGCAAGTGTTTTCGTTAGCGAAATCCTTCACCGCCCAACGTATCCATCCGCCCTCGGTGTTCTTTCACCGAGGGCTTTTTGTTAACACCTGGCCCCTTTTTCGCCTTTCCTCGCGACACCCCAAGCACGATGAAACCACCGAAGATTTTGTTGCAACTGGATACCGATCCGCACGCCAGTTCCTTCGATGCGATCGTGGCAACCGACGCCGGGGTCGATACGCTGCTGCAATACTCGGGCGTCACGCCGGACAACGTCGAATCGTTGGTTCACGGCGCGATGTTCACACGCGGCCCCGAAGACCTGCACCGCACGGCAATTTTTGTTGGCGGCAGCGATGTCGCCGCGGGAGAAGCCGTTTACGAGCGAATCGTTCAATGCTTCTTCGGCCCGATGCGGGTCTCGGTGATGTTGGATTCCAACGGATCGAACACGACCGCTGCGGCGGCGGTCGTTCGGGCGGCAAAGCATCTCGACCTCTCCCAGACGACAGCGCTGGTACTGGCGGGAACCGGACCGGTCGGCCAACGCGTGGCTCGATTGCTGCTGCAAGCGGGCGCGACGGTGCGTTTGTCGTCGCGGCAAATCGACCGCGCCCAAGCGGTTTGTGACGCAATCGGCCAACGCCTCGGCAGCGGCGATCGGCTGAGCGCTTGCCAAGGAAGCGAAGCAATTGCCGGGTGCGATGCCGTTTTTGCTTGCGGCGCCGCGGGCGTTCAACTGTTAGATGCCGCCACCTTGGCGGCCAGCGACGTCCGGTTGGCGATCGACCTGAACGCCGTGCCACCGGTGGGAATCGAAGGGATCGACGTGATGGACCGCGGCAAAGCGACCGATCAGCGGATCGAATATGGGGCGATCGGCGTTGGCGGGACGAAGATGAAGATCCACCGGGCTGCGATCAAGAGGCTTTTCAAGTCGAACGATCAACGACTCGATGCCGAAACAATCCATGCGATCGCTCGAGACCTCCGATGATCAATGTGGGGCAAACTAACGGGATATTGACGTCTGTGGCGTTACAAATTACATTTTCCCGACGCATGGACCTCCGAAGGGAGTGATCGGCGCCTTCCAGGACGTTGCACGCCCTGCGAGTTCCCTCTGGCCGATTGTCGCACAGGTCTAACCCACGACACCAGGTTTTCGCTTCTGATTGCGAACTTATTTTAAACAAAATTCTATCGCGCTCATCGACGTTCCGCTCGGAACGTCCGGCCATGATTTTAGCCACAGCAACGTTGCGCTGAGCGTACAGATTTCACTCGTTTGATCGATACAACTACCCATATCACGCAGAGGCTATTGAAGATGGCAAAAAAGAAAGCGGCTGATTCTCCCAGTAAAATGGTTTTTTACTTCGGCAAGACCAAGACCGAAGGTCAAGGCGAAGGCAAGCAATTGCTGGGCGGCAAAGGCGTTAACCTTGCGGAAATGACCCGGATCGGCCTGCCCGTTCCTCCCGGCTTCACGATCACCACCGCATGCTGTGACTCGTACTACAAGAATGGCAAAAAGTTGCCAGCCGGTTTGATGGATGAAGTCAACGAAGCGGTCGCCATCCTGGAAAAGGAATTGGACAAGAAGTTCGGCGACGACGAAAACCCACTGTTGGTTTCGGTTCGCTCGGGTGCTGCGGTTTCGATGCCGGGCATGATGAACACGATCTTGAACTTGGGCCTGAACGACGCAGCCACCGAAGGTTTGGCCAAAGCGACCGACAACCCACGCTTCGCCTACGACGCGTACCGCCGCCTGATCAACATGTACGGCGACGTCGTGATGGGAATCGATCACGAAGAATTCGAGCACGCGTTCGACAAGGTTAAGACGAAGTACAAAGTCGATCTGGACACCGACGTGCCTGCCGAAGGTCTGAAGGAACTGTGCGAAGAATACAAGGCAGTCTTCAAGAAGCACGGTGGCGAAGACTTCCCACAGGATCCAATCCACCAGTTGCAACTGGCGATCGAAGCGGTCTTCGGCAGCTGGAACACCGAACGCGCCGTCCGCTATCGCGAAATCGAAAACATCCGCGGCCTGTTGGGCACCGCGGTTAACGTTCAATCGATGGTCTATGGCAACATGGGCGATGACAGCGGAACCGGTGTTGCGTTCACTCGCGATCCTTCCAGCGGTCAAAACAAGTTCTTCGGCGAGTTCTTGATCAACGCGCAAGGCGAAGACGTGGTTGCAGGTATCCGCACCCCGTTGCCAGTGATCGAGATGAAGAAGTGGAACAAAGAGGTTCACGCCGAACTGATCGCGATCAAAGACAAGCTGGAAACGCACTACAAGGACGTCCAGGACATCGAGTTCACGATCGAGAAGGGCAAGCTGTACATGCTGCAGACTCGCGACGGAAAGCGAACCGGTATCGCGGCCGTCAAGATCGCCGTCGACATGGTCAAAGAAGGTCTGATCGACGAGAAGACTGCGGTTTTGCGTATCCCCGCGGGCGATTTGACCCAGTGCCTGCTGCCAAGCTTCATCCCTGCAGCCAAGAAGAAAGCAAACGTCTTGGCAACGGGATTGCCTGCGTCGCCAGGTGCGGCTGTGGGTACGTTGGCGTTCACTGCTGCGGAAGCCAAGGCACGTGCCGAAGCGGGCGAATCGGTCTTGTTGATCCGTAAGGAAACCAGCCCAGAAGACGTCGACGGCATGCATGCCGCCGCGGGCATCTTGACCAGCACCGGCGGTATGACCAGCCACGCGGCGGTTGTCGCTCGCGGTTGGGGCAAGTGTTGTGTCGCGGGTGCCGGTAGCGTCGACATCAACGAAAAGAGCAAGAAGATCACCGTCAATGGCAAGACCTACGGGGTTGGCGACACGCTGAGCCTGGACGGCACCTCGGGCGAAGTTATGGAAGGTGCGGTTGAACGCCAAGAACCCAAGTTGGGCGGCGACTTCGGCACCGTGATGGAATGGGCCGACAAGTATCGCACCCTGGGTGTTCGCACCAACGCCGATACTCCCGAAGACAGCAAGCGTGCTCGCGCGTTTGGCGCCGAAGGCATCGGACTGTGCCGCACCGAGCACATGTTCTTCGAAGGCGACCGTATCGGTCACATGCGTGCGATGATCCTGGCGACCACCGAAGACGATCGCCGCAAGGCATTGGCCAAACTGTTGCCGTTCCAACGCAAGGATTTCCAAGGCATCTTCACCGCGATGAAGGGACTGCCAGTAACCATCCGTCTGTTGGATCCACCCTTGCACGAATTCCTGCCACACGAAAAAGCCGCTCAAAAAGAGATGGCCGAAGCGTTGGGAATTTCGCCTGCCGAAGTCAAGAAGCGTGCTGAACAGCTGCACGAAATGAACCCAATGTTGGGTCATCGCGGATGCCGTTTGAGCGTCACCTATCCCGAAATCCTCGAGATGCAGGTCACCGCGATCACCGAAGCCGCGATCGCTTGTGTCAACAAGAAGATCGATGCCAAGGCAGAGATCATGATCCCATTGGTAGGTACGCGCGCCGAATTGACACTGCTCCGTGGCAAGGTCGAAGAGACGATCGAAGCGACCAAAGCTGCGAAGAAGTTCGACGGCGAATTGGATATCTTGATCGGTACCATGATCGAAATCCCACGTGCTGCGTTGACCGCCGATGAAGTTGCTGAAGACGCCGACTTCTTCAGCTTCGGCACCAACGACCTGACGCAGATGACCTTCGGCTACAGCCGCGACGACATCAACACCTTCCTGCCCGACTACCTGAAGCAGGACATCCTGCACGGCGACCCCTTCCAATCGTTGGACACCACCGGTGTTGGCCAATTGGTTGACATGGGCGTCAAGAAGGGGCGTAGCACCAAGAAGGGTCTGAAGTGCGGCATCTGTGGCGAACACGGTGGCGATCCCGCTTCGATCAACTTCTGTCACGAAGTCGGATTGGATTACGTCAGCTGCAGCCCATTCCGCGTGCCGATCGCGCGTCTGGCCGCCGCTCAAGCAGCACTTAAAAACTAATCGCTGCGATCTCTGATTCTACAAACGGTCGACTCGGCAACGGGTCGACCGTTTTTGTTTACCCCCACACCCCGCGGACCGATCGGTTCCAGGGAACGTAGAGGCCGCGCGATCGGACACGACTCTTGCCTGGGCAATCGGGCGTTTCGACTTGAGCCTGCCGCGGAAACTTAAAAACTTATTCACCTTGAAAAAGTTCTGTGCCCGCGCGTTGCCAATTCACGATTCGTGTTATCTTGAGCGAATCGGAGGCATGAATCGAACGTGTCTCCAACAGAATTCAATATTTACGAAAGCAAACCGATGCAAATCACAGCCGACAAAGTTGTCGCGTTCGATTACAAACTGACCGATGACAAAGGCGAATTGATCGACTCCTCCGAAGGGCACGAACCGCTGCTGTACCTCCACGGTCAGGGTGGAATCATCGAAGGCCTCGAACGCGCACTCGAAGGCCTAAAAGTCGGCGATCATGTGAACGTGACCGTCCAGCCTGAAGAGGGTTACGGTTTGCGATCCGATGAACTGATTCAGGAAGTCCCACGCGACGAGTTCGAAGGGGACGAGGATATCGAAGTCGGCATGCAGTTCGAAGCCGATACGCCCGATGGTCCGATGATCTTCACGATCATCGAGGTCAGCGATGAAATCATCCATGTCGATGGAAATCATCCGCTGGCCGGTGAGACGTTGACCTTCGATGTCACGATTCGCGAAGTCCGCGACGCGACCGACGAAGAAATGGAACACGGTCACGCCCACGGCGAAGGTGGCCACGACCACGACTAGCGCGACGGCAACGCATGGGCAAACGCGGCGTCCGCGCCGCTCACGTAGATCTCAGAGGTGGTTGACGATGGTTTTTGGATTTGGAAAAGCGAAGCCACCGTTGACGGCTTCCCGACGTGGACAGATCGAACTGCGGATGCGTTATTTGGTCGATCGGTTGACGTTGCCGGTGATCCAACAGACGGCCATCGTAACCGATGCGGCTCCGTTTCTACCCAACGAAACGGTAACCGCAGAAGAACTGCCCGACGTTGCCGCGAGGATCGCCAAACAGATGCAAGCCGATATTTCCGGCTTGCAATGGGAGGTGACCGACGGAACTCCCGCGACGGCGGTTCACCAGATCGGTGATGTACCCAAAGTGCGCGTCCCGCAGGAAGCGTTGCACGACCCGCGACAACTGGTGACCACCTTGGCTCACGAGATCTCGCACTATCGCTTAGGTCAGTTCGACCCGGGCGATCTTCCCGATCAAGGACAATGGCTGACCGAACTGGCCACGCTTTGCGGCGGTTTTGTGATCGCGGTATGCAACAGTACCGTCAAACCGTCGTGCTGCAGTACGCCCGCTCCCACCGCCACGGCGCTTCGCAGCCTGGGCTTTCTGACCGCCGCCGACCTCGGTTACGCTGCGGCGCTGCTGGCGCGCTTGCGGAACGAAACCGACCCAGCGTGGGGACGCCAACTGCGAGCCGATGCACAGGTCGCGTACAAACAAGCCAAGAAGTCGATGCCCGCCGCGTGTACGATGGTGATCGACGCTTCCTCGATTCCCTCGCCGCAAAGTTCGATTCAGCAGCTGGCCGAGCAGATGGTTTCGTCCAATGAATCGTTTCAATTCCTGGCCGCCGAACAGATCGCCCGCCGACACGCTGAACCGCGTGAAGCCTTTGTGCCGGCGTTAACCCAGATGCTGCGATCACGCGACGAACAAGTGGTCCTGGTGGCCGCCGAAGCACTGCGTTCGATCGGTCCGGCCGCACATGCCGCCGCACCGGCACTGGAACATCTGCTGAATCATCGCGTCGACATGATCGCGGCGTCGGCCGGAATCGCGCTGATGGCGATCGATCCCAACGAACTCGTCTTCGAACACGTTGGTGAACTGTTGGAGAACCGTTGGTCCGCTGCGATTCCCATCTCGACAGCGTTGGCCCAGTACGGTCACCAAGCCGCGGCAGCGGGGCCTAGCATTTGTCGTCGGCTGGTCACGGCGCTTCGCCGCACCGAAGATGAGATCATCGACGCGCTGGCCGCTTGCCTGCACGCGGTTGCCGAGGCGCCGATGGAAGTCATCGAAGCAACGATCTCCAACGACGAGATCCTGGAATGGATGAAAGGTTATCTGGCCAGCATGGACGAAGTGGCTGCGGAGTAGTTTTGCACCGCCACGATCGAACAACCCTCGCGGCTACAGAATCTCCGAGACGACCGAATCGCTAACAAACAGCCCCTGCGGCGTCAGCGCCACCTGGCTGCCGGTGCGTTTCAACATCCCGATCTCGATCAACATCTGGAACTTTGCGTTCAGCAATCGGTCGACGACCTCCAACGGTCCGACGTCGCGTAGATCGATGCCGTCGAGCATCCGCAGACCAAACGCGACCCGTTCACGGATCAATTGCTCGTTGGTCAATTGCTCGGACTCGGCGATCGGCGATTTCCCTTGCAGCAAGCGTTTGATGTACGTGGTCGTACTGCGATGATTGACGGCCCGCCGTCCATCGACAAACGATGCCGCGCCGGGACCGGCCGCGTACCATCCCACGCCCCGCCAATACGCCATGTTGTGATGGCACTGACGCCCCGGCAACGCATGATTCGAAACCTCGTAATGCTTCAAACCAGCCGCCGCCGGAATCGAAATCGCATCGCGAAACATCTCCAATTGGTCTTCTTCAACGATCGGTGCCAGATCCGATTTCCGCAACCGGTTCCAAAACGAAGTTCCCTTTTCGAAGGTCAGACCGTACGTCGACAGATGGCTCAATGGCAGCGCGACCGCATCGCGCAGATCGCGTCGCCACGCGGCGGGCGTTTCCTCCGGCGTGGCAAAGATCAAATCGATCGAGACATTGCCAATCGTTTCGGCGGCCAACTGGATCGCCGTGCGCGCTTCGTCAGGTGAATGCGTTCGCTCCAACGTTTTCAACTTGTCCGCATCAAACGACTGCACGCCCAAGCTGATCCGGTCGACCCCAAAGGCTTTCAAAACATCAAGCTTTGCCGGCGTGATATCGTTCGGATTCGCTTCGACACTGAATTCAGTGGCCTGATCCGACCGCGGGAACCAATCGCGGACCAGCGTCAGGAACCGCGTCAGCGCGTGGCCATCGAAGTGGGTCGGCGTGCCGCCGCCGATGAACAGCGTGTCGACGACGCGAGGCTGCCCCAATTGCGACAATTCGACCTGCAGGGCGGAAAGGTAGGCGTCGACAAGATCGTCGCGTCCGGCCAAGACACTGAAATTGCAGTAACCACAGCGGTGCCGGCAAAACGGCACGTGAACATAAGCAGCCCGCGGCGGATCCAAATCCGCCGCCGCCGTGAGATCCAGTGAGTTTTGGTTTTCTATAGCCACAGGTTCAACCGGCCGCCCATCAGACCGGGCAGCTTCTTTTCTACCATTCGCCGGATCTGCGGATCGCTGTACCGCGTGCTAAAATGCGATGCGATGATCAATTCATTGTTGAATCGGTCCTTCCGTGCGACCCAGTCGTCCAGATGCATGTGGCCATGTTTGTGGATCTTGTCCTTGCGGTGCTCGGGGGCGATGAAAGTCATCTCGGCAATTAAGATCTTACAGTCGAAGACCTCCGGGTTTTCATCGAGTCCGCGTGGCTGCGTGTCGCCGGTGTAGGCGAGGATCGGCATGCGCGTCTCGTGCGAGACCTCAATCCCCTTCAAACGCAGGTCGCGAATTTCGGTCCCTTGCAGTCCCTGGAATTCCTCTTTCAACTTCTTCCGCCGCTCGCTGACCATAAATCCCACCGATTCGATCGTATGCCACGTCGGAATGACGTTGACGACCAGTTCGCGTGAGAGTTCGATTTCGTCCCCTGGTGCCGCCGGCAACAGCTCGCATGGCATCGCCCCTTTGTCCAAGCGCGTGAAGCATCGCAGCATCGCCAGGCATTGATCGATTGCACTGGCGGGCAGATAGATCACCGGCGGATCCATCTTCATCATCCGCCGACGCGAGACGTAAACGGCGAGCGCGGCGATGTGATCCAGGTGCGTATGGCTGACGAACCAGGTCGGTGTGCCCATGAAGTCCCAAGGCTGAACGCCCAGATCAAAACCACACTTTAATTCAGGAATTCTCCAACACGTTTGCACAGCCGCGCGGGAATAGCCTTCGATGGTCAGCCCCGCGTGTTGACACTGCCGCAACGGAATATTTTCAAACATCAACTCTCTCAAGACGATTTTTTAATGGGCAAGTTCGTTTCATCGACGGCGCTGGCGTCGTAGTTGTCGACCTCGCTTACATTCAGCTCCGTCTCGAACCGATCACCTCGGGTGACCACGATTTCAATGCCGCCGGCTTCCTGCCGGGTCGACACACCGTAATGCCTTGCCAACTCAAGGATCGCCAGAAAGATACCAATCATTGCCGACTTATGGGCCCCCAGGTCGAACAAGTCGGAAAAACGCACCTCTTCTTGCTTGAGCAGTTGTTGGTGGATGCGTTGCATGTAGACGTGGATCGGCGTGTCGTCGTAGACCACCTGCGTCGGCGGCGGGCCGGACGATTCTCGCATGATCCGGCCAAAGGCGCTGACCAGATCCCACAGTTCGAGGTCGGCGATCGGTTGGTCTCCTGGATCGATTTGCCGCGGCGGAAGATCGTCGGCGATCCGCGGGTACCGCTGCTGCCACTGCTCCCCCATCTCGTCCAAGATGCTCGACGCATCGCGAAACCGCTTGTACTCCAACAGCCGTTCGACCAGCTCCTCCTGAGGGTCTTCGAGGATCTCTTCTTCCTGTTCGTCGTCCGCCTGCGGCAGCACCGCCTTACTTTTGAATTCCACCAAAGTGGACGCCAGGTCGATGAAATCGCCGACGCCGTTGACATCCAGATCCTGCAAAACTTCCAAATATTCCAGGTACTGGTCGACCACGTTGGTCAACGACATCTTGGTGACATCCAATTCGCTGCGACGCACCAAGTACAGCAGCAGGTCCATTGGACCGCGGTAGGCGGGCAAATCGATTCGGAAGGTCATGGGAATAGCTTTCGAGACGTTTACCGAACGTGGCATCGGCGCCACCGGGAAAACTGCCGCCTGGAGCGGAAAAAACGCCCGATTTCGTGTGGCGAGAGAAATCAGTGCAAAACACTAATGTGGCGTTATTTCGCCTTGAACGCCAGATCGGAGCTGGCGATCGGGGTCGCAACGAACACGATCCCATGAACCTCAGCCCGCCGCAAGGGTCTCACTTACGCGTTCGAATCGCCCGCTGAGCCGCTTGCCCAGCGGGCGTGATTTATTGCCAAATTCGGAATTTGCCGCCGCGCAACGACACGACAATGGACTTCGTCAACTTTTGGCAGATTACCAACCCTTGTCCCCAGGAAAACCCACAACTATGATGCGGTCTTTTCTCGCACGACCAGGCGACTGCCTGGATTCAACCCCGGTCCGAAAACACAACATGCGACACGTCCTATCGGCCCTCGTTCAGAATGTTCCCGGTGTGCTCGCTCACATCTCGGGGATGTTGGCCTCGCGCGGATACAACATCGATTCCTTGGCCGTCGGCGAAACCGACGACCCCCAGCTGTCCCACATGACGTTTGTCGTCATGGGCGACGACAATACGCTGGCGCAAGTTCGCAAGCAGCTGGAAAAGATCGTGACCGTCGTTCGCGTGATGGATATCAGCGCCACCGATTACGTTGAACGCGACCTGATGCTGTGCAAGGTTCAAGCGGCTCCTGGGCCGTCGCGATCGGAAGTTCGCGAACTGGTCGACATCTTCCGCGGTCGAATCGTCGACGTCGGTCCCGATGAAATCACGATCGAACTGAGCGGACGCGAGAGCAAAATCGAAGCCTTCATCGAACGGATGCGAAATTACGGAATCATCGAATTGGTCCGAACCGGGCGAATCGCGATGGTTCGCAGCGGTGCCGTCGTCGAAACTCCCGTTGATTAAGCCCCGCTTTGAAGCACCCCACGCGAAGACGTTGCCTGCGTTTGGTGACATTCCCGTCCGCGTGGAATCACACCCGAACAATCGTCCAATTTTTCTAAACCGAATCACGCCACGATAGCACAAGGAACCATTCCACATGGCGGCCACGATTTATTACGACAACGATGCCGACCTGTCTCACCTCAAAGGCAAGACGGTCGCGATTATTGGTTACGGTTCGCAAGGCCATGCCCAAGCTCAGAACCTTCGCGACAGCGGCTGCGAGGTCATCATCGGCCAACGTCCCGGCGGTCCCAACTACGACTTGGCCAAGAGCCACGGTTTCGAACCGATGTCGGCCGACGAAGCGACTGCCAAAGCGGACGTCGTCAATCTGTTGCTGCCCGATGAAGTCCAAGGCGACGTTTACAAAGCACAGATCCGTGACAACCTGAAACCAGGCAACGTCCTGATGTGCTCGCACGGTTTCAACATCCACTTCGGTCAGATCGAACCACCAACCGGCGTCGACACGCTGTTGGTCGCTCCCAAGGGTCCTGGGCACTTGGTCCGCAGCGAATACGAAAAAGGGGGCGGCGTCCCCAGTTTGATCGCCCTGGGCGAAGGAGCCAGCGAAGAGACCAAGCAGATCGGTTTGGCCTACGCGAAGGGAATCGGCGGCACCCGTGGTGGCGTGATCGAGACAACCTTCCAAGAAGAAACCGAAACCGACCTGTTCGGCGAACAAGTGGTCCTTTGCGGCGGACTCAGCGAACTGATTAAAGCCGGCTTCGAAACGCTAGTCGAAGCGGGTTACCAACCCGAGATGGCTTACTTCGAATGCATGCACGAAGTCAAACTGATCGTCGACCTGTTCTATCAGGGCGGACTCAGCTACATGCGTTACAGCATTTCGAACACCGCTGAATACGGCGATTATGTCACCGGCCCGCGAATCATTACCCCTGAAACCAAAGCGGAAATGAAGCGTGTCCTCACCGAAATCCAAAACGGCACCTTTGCTCGCAATTGGATCTTGGAAAACCGCGGTGGGGCTGCCATGTTCAAGACTACCCGTCGCCTGGAACAGGGCCACCCGATCGAAACCGTTGGCAAGCGTTTGCGTTCGCTGATGAGCTGGATCGACGACAAGCAAGTCTAGGCAAAGCGACGCGCTAGCGAAAAACAACGCCCAGGTTTCTTAAGAAATCTGGGTTTTTTTGTGGATATTTTGACACCGTATACTGCCACGTTAAGGAGTCGTTAGATGCGTTCCTACGCTCATCCTTCCCCCCTTGTCGCTCCCCATCCACCAACGTAGGAACGATTGAGCGGCGGTTGAGTATCCCCTATTTCATTATTATCATTGGATCAGCTAGATTAAGCATCCCTCCCAGTCGACGCATCCTGCCGGTCATGCTACTGACCAACAATGATTCAAGAAAAGGCGACGCACTTTTTTAAAAAAAAGTTGCGTAAAATAGTAGCGATAGCCTTGGACCATGAGTAAACGTTCTAGACTTCTTTGATTCTAGTGGGTTTTGAGCCGCGTGGCGGTGATCGAATGACAGGGTGTCGGTGCGAATGCTGTCCGGAACTGGGTCGGAAACCGTATCTATCGGGCAACCACAGGCTTTGCTCAAGGCCGAGGGCTGTGATCAATAAAACAATTTGGATGGGGATTTGAGAAGATGAATACGAATGCGTTACGAAGCCTTGCTGGGTTAATGCTGATTGCATTGGTCTGCCCGCAAGCCGGTGCCGTCGAATGGGCGGACAACATGTTTCCGGTCAAGAAACACGAATTTGGAACCGTCGCGGTGGCGGCGAAGACCGAATTTCGGTTTCCCTTCAAGAATTTGTATAAAGAAGACATCCATGTGGCGACCGTACGGGCCAGCTGTGGATGCACCACCCCGATCATCGAAAATCACACCCTGAAAACGGGTGAAACGGGACATATCCTGGCCCGCTTCAATACCGGTTCGTTCCACGGCAAAAAGGGTGCGACCCTGACCGTCGTGATCGACAAGCCGTATTACGCCGAGGTGCAATTGCGTGTCGATGGCTACATCCGCCGCGACATCGTCTTTAATCCTGGCCAGGTAGAATTTGGATCGGTGATGCAAGGTGAATCGGTGCATAAAGAGATCGGCGTCACCTACGCGGGGCGTAGCGACTGGCAGATCGTCGAGGTTCAATCTTCCTCGCCCAACGTAGCCGCGGCATTTGAAGAGGTCTCCCGAAACGGTGGCCGTGTTTCCTACAAATTGAACGTCGCCTTTGACGGGGCCGCCGAACCAGGCCAAGCGCACTCCAACATCGTTGTGATCACCAACGACCGCGCCATGCCACGGGTTCCCCTGGAAGTCACCTACGATGTGCGTCCTGCCGTGATCGTTAGCCCTCAAGTCATGGCGATCGGCAATCTGAAGCCGGGCGAATCATCGGAGCAGCGTTTGGTCGTACGCAGCGACAAACCGTTCCGCTTGACCGACATCCAGGCCGAAGGATTCAGTATCGAATACAAGGCGAACGAAGAGTCAAAAAAGATGCACGTCCTGCCCCTGAAGATCACCGCCGGTGAGAAGTCGGGCTTGATGAGCCAACGGTTGATCGTCAAAACCGATCTACCCGGTGATCTGACCGGCAGCGCTCTGGTCGCAGGCCAGATCCTGGCAAAATAGTTTGCAACGACTATTGTCAGCGGTGACAATCCCCGGCTGCTGGCAAATTAAGTCAATCCATTGATCGTGCCCGTGGAATCGCCGAACGATTCGACGGGCACTTTCATTTTCTGGATCACGCTCAGCAGCAAATTATTGAGCGGCGGAGGAGTCTCTCCGCCGAAGGCGAGGTGTTGACCGTGGTTGAAGCCCAGCTTGTGGCCGCCTGCGACCAACAACGGCAAGTTCTTTGGCGAATGCTCGCCGCCGGTTCCCGAATTCATTCCCGAACCGTAGACGATCATCGTGCGATCCAACATGTTTCCATCGCCATCGTCGGTATCCTTCAGAAACTGAAGGAACCGGGCTAAACGGTCGAGATGAAAACGATCGATCACGGCCAACTGTTGCAGCATCTTTTCATCCCCACCATGATGTGACAACTCGTGATGGTTCTCGCCCCCGCCGCCGAAGCCTCCCGCTTCACGCGACCATTCAAACGTGATCACACGTGTCGTGTCGGTGTTGAACGCCAGATAAGAAAGCTCCATCATCACGTCGATCCACATCGGACGATCGTGCGCGTTCCGCGACTGGCTGGCCAGTTGCAGATCGGTCGGTTCGACCTCCGGCTTCGGGACGTCGATCCATTCCTGCAAACGTTCAACGCGCAGTTCCGTCTCGCGAACGCTCGCTAGATATTGTTCCAATTTCAGTTTGTCTTTCGTCCCCAGCCGTCTCCCCAACGCTTTGGCTTCTGCAAGAACATTGTCAAGGATCGATTTCTGCAATGCGTATCGCCTGAGCGTCGCCTGCCGATCCTCCGCCGAATCGGGAACAAACAACCTTTCGAACAGCCGCCTTGGCGAGTTCTCTGCCGGAATCGGCGTCCCACTGCGATCGAACGACAGCGTATGCGAATGCCCCGCCGCGCCAGTGCCACTGCTGTCGGATAATTGAAGCGACGGGAACCGCGTCTGATGCCCGTGATGCATCGCGGCGATTTGATCGGCCGAAACGCGGTTGGTGTAATCGCTGCCCGACTTGGCCCCCAGATCGGCTCCTGTCAACCAAGTATCGGCGCCACTGTGCCCCCCCTTGGCCGCTGGGTGCCCGAGTCCCGAGATGACAGAAAAATCCTGCCGATGCGGTTCGAGCGCCTTCAGCGTTGGGGATAAAACGTAATCCCTGCCCGCCTGCTCAGGAACCCACTTTGCAATGTTGACGCCATTGGGCACGTAACAACAGATCATCCGCGGCTGCGGATTCAGCGACCGTTCCAACGGACGAAACTTCGACGGCGCGGCGTCCGCTGTCGGCACCATCGCATCCAGCAGCGGAAGGCTCAGACATGTTCCAAGGCCCCGCAATACGGAGCGCCGCGTGAACGTGCGTTGCATGGTGAACTCCAAAATCAATCCAAAGGTTTGGCGGATGTCGACGTGATTATTTCGTTTGAAACGGCTCGCTAACAACAATCCATCGAATCAATTGCCGCAGCGTTTTGCCGTTGGCTTGCAGGTCGTTGACCGCCGCGTCCAAGTGCACTCGGTCGGCAATCCCAAGCTCGCGCCCCAATGCATAGGTCAACATCTTCTCCGCGAGACAGCGAAGGAATGCATCCTCGTTTTGCAGCAGCGCTTGCTGCAGACCATCGATTCCGTCAACCGGTGTGCCATCGGGCAAGCGACTCGACGCGTCGATCACCGGATCGTTGCGGCCAATCCGACCTTGGTATCCGTGACCTTCCTGCAGTCGCCAGAATCCCGATGCATCGTAGTTTTCGAGTGCGAAGCCCAACGGATCGATCTTGTCGTGGCAACGTGCACACTGCGGCAGTTCGCGATGAATCTCAAGCCGTTGACGAACCGTGGCTTTGTCGATCCCGGGGACCTTGGGCGCAATCTCCCCCGCGTTGGCGACCGGCAATCCGGGATCGCTACCGAGTAAATTTTTTAGCACCCAGGTTCCGCGTTTGACCGGTGAAGTTCGGGTGCCATTCGAGGTAATCGACAGCACCGAAGCTTGCGTTAGCACGCCGCCGCGATGCACTCCAGCCGGCACTGCGACGCGGCGGAAATGATCGCCATGCACGCCCGGAATACCGTAGAACCTGGCCAACCGCTGATTGATCACCACGAAATCCGACGCGATAAAATTCATCACGTCCAAATCGTGCAGCAACAGCTCTCGGAAGAAGCTTAACGACTCCCCGACGATCGACGTTTCCAAATGGCGGTCGTAACGTCGATAGAGTTCAGCGGCCGGAGGATTCGCACCGACCTCTCGCAACCCGAGCCACTGGCCCGCAAAATTTTTCACCAACGCTTCGGACTTTGGATCTTCCAACATCCGTTCGACGTGCAACAACCGCGTCTCTGGATCGCGGAGACGTCCTTGCGCCGCCGCGTGAAATAACGCTTCGTCCGGCATGCTGCTCCACAAAAAATAGGACAACCGCGTCGCCAGTTCAAAATCATTAAGTGCCCGCGGCATCGCCGCCGCGTCTACAGAACCGTCCGCCCCTTCTGGTTCGGCCAGGTAGAGGAAGTGAGACGACATCAGGATCGCGATCAAAGGCGCTCGGATTGCCGTTTGAACGTCGGACGTTTCCCGAAAGGCTCCATCAAACAACGCCATCTTCGCGTCTAGCTCGCTGGACGTCACGCGTCGGCGATAGGCCCGCTGCATGAAGCGAGCGACCACCGTTCGAACGTAGCTTGTGGGATCGGACTCTTTTAGCGTTGCCTCAGGCAAGAGCCGCACGTGGCTCTCTGGAGGCCACTGGGGATAGATAGGACCCTCTAAAAGAATTGAATCGATCCACGCCTCTGGACGCGCAAAGTCGTCGCCGGTCTGCATCCAGAAGTTTTCCACCTCCTTGGGAATATCGTAGGCGTATTCGATCGTGATTCCCGCCGATTCGGTACTGAAGATCGCATCGATCGGATACTCTTTGGGGGAATCGGGCGAAGCATCGATATCGAACTCCGCAAGCACTGCTGGCTGGCCTGCCAAATGTTGAATCACGCGAACGCGCGGCGGCCCGTAATCGTATCGCGAATCGCTGCTGAAATGCGCTAGATCCCGTTCGAATTGCTCGCGGTGCCGATCGCTACGATCGGGGTGCTTTTGGATGTTATCAGCCATCCGCTTGCGAAGAAACTGTTCCGCCGACGCGACCACTTGTTCACGTGTCGGGACAACTCCCGCCGCCCGAATCGTGATTCGATACGGACCGGGCTGTTTTAACTGAAAGCTACGGACGTTGACCTTCCGATCGCAGCTGGCGTGGTGCATCACGACAAACCGATCGACGACTCGATTTTTCCCGCCGTTAACGATCAATCGCTGCTTGTCGTATTCGACGCGATTGCGGTCCGAATCCCCCGATTCCGGTTCGAACCGCCATGAAATCGCAGCAGGTTGATCGCCATCGACGATCGCCCGGTCGAGGATTTCCCGTGCCGCGTTGTAGTACAGTTCCAGATGCAATGGCGAAACGGTCAGCGCACCGCCGTTGTTGTCGAAACCGCCGGTGGGAGGATCTTGCGGAAAGTGGGAGGTGTCGTAATCGATGCCGACAAGATCACGGATCGTGTTGCGATATTCATCCCGATTCATACGGCGAATGATGATCGATGCGTCGCGACGGATTTGTTCGACGCGAACCATCTGATCGGTGATCCAATCGACCACCTTGCCGACCGACGTGACATCGGGTTGCGGCTCATCTTGCGGAGGCATCTCGTGGCTGTTGAGAACATTCACCACTTCGCCCCACTTGGCATGAGACGCCTGCTGCATCAGATCGATGCCAAGATCACGGTCGATCCGAAACTCACCAAGTGCTTCCTCAGGACCATGGCAGCGCAAACAGTGTTGCTTCAAAAACGGTTCGATCAACCGATCGAATCCCACTTGGTCCGGCGTGAACGTTGCGACGGGCTGCCCCCACGCGACGCTGCCACCGGTCAGCGTCATCAGGACGGCAAGCGTCCAACCACGGATCGACCGCTTTTCCCCCCTTCCCATCGCTTGGACGACTCTCCATTGTCGCGGAGACTGATTTTGTCGCGAGCGAAATCCCATCATGCAGCTCTTCATTCTCGATTGATAAGCACCGCAGGCACCGCGAGGCGAATGCACGGTCAGGCACGTATTGTAGACCAACCCGCAAGTCCCGTCATGCAACATCCTGATGAAATCCCGCCCCTCCAAAACGTGTGGAAAGGAAACGACCGAGCGAACGAATAACGCAGCCGTCTTGAGACATTTACCATCCGCCAGGCATTGAGTTCCGATACCGCAACAACGGATCGACGGGCGAACGCCGCGACGTTCAATTTCCCAACGTTCGTTCCGTCACCAAATCGAACCGACACCATTCCAGTTTTCATTCGTGATAAGGCATTCTTTAAGTACGCCTCAGCGATCCATTAGAGGACCGTTCGATACTTCATGCAGACGTTTGAATTCACGAAGACACGACGGGAGAAAGAGGATGGACAAACTTGTGATGATCGTGCACCTTTCGGCCGCAACAACCGCTGTCGTTCTTTTGGCAGCCTGCTTGGTGGGTTGGAGTCGCACGCAATGGCGCAGCGAGTCGAACCGACAAAGAGATCGCGCGTGGTCAAAAGCCCGTTCCATGGAGCTCGACGACGGATCGGTTGCGTAACGATTGCCCGAAAGCAAACCTTTTTCAAGGCGCTCGTTCAAAGATGAACAATCCTTTATTAAGGGCTTATCGCCGGTTCAGCGTACCCGTCTAGAATCGATATACTGTCGTGAGTCCCTTCCCCCTGCATCCCCCGAAGCTTGCCTGATGAGCGTTCGCATTTTAGTCGTCGAAGATGATCCTGGGATCGCCGATTTTCTGATCCGTGGCTTGAATGAAGAGGGGTATAAAGCGGAACTGGCTAAGGAAGGGCGGCACGCTTGGTTGCGTCTGCAATCGGAGATCTGGGATTTGGTCATTCTCGATTGGTGGTTGCCTGGGGAGGATGGCATTCAGATCTTGCAACGCTTTCGTCAGAAAAACCGAACAACCCCCGTACTCTTTCTGACCGCCCGCGATGGCGTGAACGAACGCGTCACGGGACTCGACGCAGGCGCCGACGACTACCTGACCAAGCCGTTTGCGTTCGAAGAACTTCTGGCGCGCGTTCGGGCACTTCTGCGACGGCCGGGGCAAGCCGACAGCGTCTACATGGAGTTCCGCGACGTTCGCATCGATCTGGCCCAACAAAGGGCCACGCGTGGGGGAACACCGCTCGATCTAACGGCGAAGGAATTTTCGCTGCTCTCGATGTTCCTTCGTCATCCCGGGCGGGTGCTTTCGCGAACTCGGATTTATGAAACCGTCTGGGACGAGAATTTTGACGGTCTTTCCAATACGCTCGAAGTCCATGTGAAGGACTTGCGTCGCAAATTGGAAAAGCTTGGCCCACGCATCATCCAAACCCGTCGAGGGCAAGGTTACATCCTGGAATCGCACGACGCGGGTTGCGCATGAAGCTGACCACGCGGGTATCGGCCTACTTCCTTCTGACCCTAGCGATCGCGTTGACGATCTATTCGCTAGTGTTCTATTCAGTGACGCGCCAACATGTCGAATCGCAGTTTGAACATGAGTTACGCGGCGTTCTGAACTCCTTTGTCGCCGCCGCTGAGATCGAGGAGACGGAAGTCAAATGGCAACCATTGGAACACTCGGTCTCCTTCGGATCGCTCGATGAGTTCGGTGGAGTCGATTGGGTCGTTATCGGTGACAAGGACCGGGTCGTCGAAAAATCTCGCGGCGCCGGTAAAGCGATGACTTCGATGGCGATGGAGTTGGCCGCGGGCAATGCATCTCACGGCGACCTATTGGCCCCCATCGAACCGAATCGCCAACGAAGAGTCCTCTACCATCGCTTGTCCGCTCCGAATCCGGTTGCCTTGAATCGAGAGCTCGATGAGTTTGATGAGCTGATTGTGGTGGTTGGGCGATCGACTGCCAAACGCGACCTGATCCTTTCCCAATTGACGCTTTTGGTCACGCTGTTGCCGCTGGTTGCCTGGTGTGTGGCGGCAGCGTTGGGACGTTGGATTGTGCGTCAGGCGCTCCGCCCCGTATCGGCGATGGCCGCACAGGCTCAATCGATCGCGGGATCCGATTTTCAATCGCGTCTCGTCCTGCAAGATTCCGGCGACGAACTTGCGGAACTGGGAACGACGTTCAATCACTTGCTCGACCGCCAACAGGCCGCCTTTGAACAGCAAAGGCGTTTTGCCGGAGATGCCGCTCACGAGTTGAGGTCGCCCATCACCGTGTTGCTCGGTCAGATCGACGTCACGCTGCGACGGACTCGTTCGGTCGACGAATACATCTCCACGATGGAACGACTGCGTACCCAAACACACGCATTTCAAGAAATCGTGGAAGCCTTGCTGTTTCTCGCACGCAGTGAAGAAGAGACCGCGCGCCCCACGATGCAATCGTTCCACGTGGCTTCCTGGTTGAACGCACATGCCGCAACCTGGAACGGTCTGCCCCGTGCTGCGGACCTACGGCTGGACAATCAAATCGAGCATTCGATCATGGTCCGTGGCACGTCGACGCTGCTGGCGCGAGTCCTTGAAAACCTGCTCTCCAATGCGATGAAGTACAGCGTCTCGGGAAGTCCGATCCAAGTAGATGCAACGAACAACGCGAATCACGTGATATTTCGAATCACCGATTCGGGTTGTGGAATCTCGGCCACCGATCAGCCGCATTTGTTCGATCCCTTCTTTCGATCCGGCGAAGCGCGTCGCAAAGGAATCGCGGGTAACGGTTTGGGTTTGGCAATTGCCAACCGTATCGCCACAACGCTGGGGGGAACGTTGAACGTCAAAAGCACTCTTGGCCGCGGCAGCTGTTTTACGCTCCTTCTACCGATCGATGTTGACGGCGCGCGTTCGACCGCTAACAAGATCAACTAGCATCATTGCCACGGAGATCGGATCCGAACGCGCGCCCCTAAGTCGCGAGTCCCGTGATACGGTTGAACGACTTGTTTACCTAAACGCGATTTCATTTTCGGCTCATCGACTGCTTATGCCTCCCGGCGATACTTCCTTCAGACATCGACGCGTCACCGATGTCGCGAACTGACAACCAATGTTGATTCGCTAACGCCATTCGCTTTCAAAGGAAGTAACCATGCGTCGACTGCTTCGTTCACTTTTACATTTTCACTGGCAACCAAATGACCCCAAAACCATGGACCCGATGTCCATGACGCTTCACGATGTCGTTCGGCTCGTCGAACAAGAACGCACGGCGGCCAAGCGACAACATGCGACCGGCAACCGAGTTCTGAACAACAAGCCAACAAACAAGGGACTTCATGATCTGAATGCTCGTGGATTCGATCCACGGCGAATTCTCACCGGCAAAGCGACAGCTTGATGAAGAAGAACGGCTGTTCGCTTCACCGAAAACGTGCCACCTCGATGCGTTCCCAAATGCTGCACGGCCACAGGTACCTCGCGTCCCTGTCGGTGGTGGCCGTCGTTGCCATTCCGCTTGTTTAATGGCGAGCGTTGCAGCCGACTCTTTATCACAGCAAACGTGTCAACCGAGGTGGAAACCGAGACCACCGATCGTGCCGGAGATCCCACGAAGCCTTCCGCCACCCTGATGGTCCTTGGATCGGCTCGACGGCGTTCCATCATGATCGACAACGCATCCCGAAGCCGGTGCACATCGACGGCTAGCCGTTACTTTTTGCAATTCGCCCAAAGTAGTCATCCCAGCTTTCGTGCGGTCTCCCGGCCGCGGTTTCAAAGTCGCTCTTGTTGTTGGCGGCACCGTTGCGAATGCCTTCGTAGATTCCCGCAATCACATTGCCAAGAAAGTCACCAAGTTCCGCAATCCGTTCTTCGCGATACTCCGCAACGGACATCTCTCGGTAGATCAGGTCGGTGCCAAACGCAGCGTTCAAGTAATCGGCTAGCTGCGACTGAGTGATCGCTTCACCGTGCAGATTGTAAGTTTGCCCGTCGTGCTGATCTTGCGTGAGCATCGTCGCGTAGGCGACCGCCAGTTCGCCTCGCGTGGTATAGCCGCACAAGGCGTCGCCAGCACAATTGGCGATTTCGCCGCGCTGCTTATAGGTCTCGATGTAATCGACGTCCGGTTCGATGTAGATTCCATTGCGGCCAATCGCCCACAACATTCCGCTGCCACGCACGTCGGCTTCCGTCTGGCGATTGCTTTGCACAATCGGTGAAAACGCGGTCCCTTCCTCCGCCCCCTGGATGCTCGTGTAAACGATCTTGCGGACGCCAGCTTGCTTTGCCGCCTGGATCACGTTGCGATGCTGACCGATCCGCTTGTCGGGTGCGTCCATTCCCGACACCAACAGCACCGTGTCGACTCCTTGCATCGAGCGATCCAAGTCGCTTGGGGATTCATAATTGCCAGGACGGATCTCGACGCCAAGCGTTTCCGCTTTGCTGGGCGTTCGAGCCAATCCAACGACGCGATCGGCGCCGACGATTTCGACCGTGGCTCGAGCGATTTCCGCGCCCAACTGACCACTGGCCGCGGTCACTGCAATCTTGTTCATCAATAACTCCTTTACTCGAATCTTCCACCGCAACGGTTTTCACCCGATGCGCGCGATCGCCGCCGCCCGAAATGGCTGCATCGACGCAGCGCATTGCTCTTTGTCTCACACGGATGTTCCGTGTTGCCGTTTCAGCTAGGCTGTCAGCACCAGCCGATACCGGGGGGACCCATTGCGAAGCTTTTCAAACGCTTCGTTGATGTCCTGCATCGAATAGACTTCCGTCATCGGCGCGATCTTGTGTCGCGCCGCGAAGTCCAACATCGATCGGGTCGTCACGATGCTGCCGGTCGGCGACGATGAAAGGGACTTCTGCCCCATGATCATTGGCGATACCGATGCTTCGACTTTTGCGGCCGCCCCAACCGTGTGCAGCACTCCTCCCGGGGCGAGTGCGGCGATGTAGGCATCCCACGGCAACGCAGCGCTGGTTGTGTTTAAGATCAAATCAAACTTGCCGGCCTGCGCTTGGAGTTTTGGATCCTCTTCGGTCGCCACAAAGTGATCCGCCCCCAGTTTCCGGGCCTCTTCCTCTTTGCTGCGTCCACGGGAAATCGCGGTCACTTCGCAGCCCCACGCATCGCAAAACTGCAACGCCATGTGCCCCAGCCCGCCGATACCGACCACGGCAACTCGAGCAGTCGGCGAAAGGTTGTGTTGCATCAAGGGACTGAACACCGTCACGCCACCACACAACAACGGCCCCGCGGATGCCGCGTCGACTCCTTCGGGGATCTTGTTGGCCCAGCCCCAATGGCAACGCACGCGATCGGCGAACCCACCGTGTTGATGTGTAATCGTCCCTCGTGCATCACGACAAAGGTTTTGAGCGCCCGACAAGCATTCGTTGCAGTGCATGCAGCTGCGACTGGTCCATCCCAAGCCGACCAAGTCCCCGTCGGCTAGCCCTAGTGTGTGCGAGCCCAACGCGACAACGCGACCGATGACTTCGTGACCACCCACAAACGGGAACTGGGTAATCTGCCAATCGTTGTCGAGCATCGAAAGATCGCTGTGGCAGATGCCGCACGACTCCACTTCAATTTCGACATCATCCGGGCCAAGCTCTCCAGCGTCGTAGGCAAAAGATTCAAAGGGGCCACCGGGCTTGGTCGCTGCGTAGGCGTGAATCGTGGTCATTGACGTATCCTTGGTCTGAAACAATAAAACTGCCTATCGAAGCATACCGCCTCGACACACGTACGGTGAATTCACTTTAACGCAAATCGCCACGAGGCATCGCGGAAGTCGAGATCATTCTACTATCGTGTGAGCGCCGTGCCGCGTTCCCTTCGCGAATCCCAGCACAAGGGATTGGATAAACGTAGCGATCAAACAACGCCACATCCTAACGACACTAGCGCATGGCACGCGGCAAAGCGTTCAATTGATAGTGGCTCATTTGAAGTTTCAATTGATCAAGATTGCCGAACTCTTCGACAGTGCGTTGCCCGGTGCGTCGGTTCGAATCCGATTGAATCTCAATCCAAAAACCGTTGTTCAATTGGCTCTGTCGCAGAACCGCCAAAGCGACCCCCGTTTGAAATCGCGATTGCGGATAGATCGGCACCGACAAGCAAGCAATCGACCAACGATCCAAATTTACCTGACGCGTTCTCGATCCCTCAGCGACCGGTGTGGTGTGTGTGCGAAGCGACGGCGGCAACCGATCGACCACACGTTCGTCAACGAGCAACTTCACGCGACTATTGTGCGGCGCATACAACCCCCAGGCGAGCCAATGGTCGTAGAACCCAAACGGCTCCAACACCGGAGCCACGCTGACTGCGGCAAGCAGCCCTACCGCCAGTGGCTGCAGGTGGGTTGGCGGTTCCGACCGCAAAACCTCCTCCCTTTTGAGACTCCCTCCATTCTCCAGCTTCCAAAACAACAACCCAACCAAGGTCGCCGAGCATAGATTCCAGATCAGCACCCCCGGTTGATGGTTCAAGCCGAACGGTCCCAACAGAAGAAACAAGACGAGATGCATCGTGACCGCCATGCACACAGCAGGTCTTCGCGTGCGTGCAAAGATCAAAGCCACAGCGATCACGAGTTCGCCGACAGGAAAGCTTAACGTCGCTGCAACTTTCCACATCTCAGGCCAAGTCTCGATCGATCCTCCCGCCATCGCCACTAAACCGCCCAGGAACTCCCTTCCGGTCGTGTATACAAACTGATAATCCAATTTGCTGATCCCCGAAAACAGATAGATACTGACGACCAGCCCACGCATCATCCGCATCGCGACCGCCGCGCGACACAGCGCCATCGCAATCAGGAACCAAAAGATTTGGAAGGCCCAGGGCTGTAACCGGTGTTGGTCGGCCACAAACAACACGGCTAGGCAAGCCGCTGTCATCAGCATCGCGAACGATTGTCCC
The DNA here is from genome assembly GCF_007753095.1 of Rosistilla carotiformis. Lineage (NCBI taxonomy): Bacteria > Pseudomonadati > Planctomycetota > Planctomycetia > Pirellulales > Pirellulaceae > Rosistilla > Rosistilla carotiformis. The sequence goes on along the minus strand of NZ_CP036348.1, from coordinate 3,158,363 downwards.
CGCGCCGTGCGGATCGATATCGTCAACACGCTGCCGATCACCATCAGCGTGGCCACGATACTATCGATCGATGTCGGCAGCGCGACCGCAAATCGAAACAATGGGACCTGGGGAAACGGACCTGGGGAAAACCACAATCGCCATGTAACTGCGACCAACAGTAACAAGCTGATTCCCACACCGCGGCGGACCCAATCGATTTGAGGACTCACAAAAATTAGACGTCTTGGAAATGGAGACACAGGAAAAGCCGATCGCGGGGCAACAACATTTGGCCTATCGAATCAGCAGAAATTCAGGCAACATGCAGATCGCCCACACAGCATCTTGCAGGCTCGCTTCGCTAGGCGGTGTGCCTATCGCTTCGGCAAACAGTCGCGATTCTTCCATCGTCGGCTCACGCGACAACGCAGCCATAAACAACCTCCGTACCAAAGCTTCGGTTGTCGGCTGCTGCTGCAAAAGGTGACGCGCTCCGGCGGCAAAGCTCTCCGCCAATTCAGCGTCGTTGGCAAGATCGATCGCTTCGAGCGTCGTCAATCGATCGGGCCGCATCGACACAATCTGTTCCCGCATCGGTCGCCCCAACGATTTCATCAGTGCGGTGTTCTTCATCAGCGAAGCCCGAACCGGAGGCAGATCGCCGTCTCCCAACGCGACGCGAGCTAACAGCGTACGCCCCTCCGCCTGGATCAAGCTTTTCCAAGCCGTCACGGCGGGAACGATTTCCGCGGGCCGCCAGTCGGTTGGAAGATCGGTAAGCTGCCCCTTGGTTTCTTTTGGCAACGTGTTACTGAATTGCCAAGAATCATCCGATGAGACCCGCTTGACGGTTCCATCGTCGAGCGTGATTTGAGCCTGAAAATAGAGGCCGGCTGGGTTGGGAGACGAACCCGCATTTTTGGCGATCACCAACAGCGTGTTTTCTCCTTCGTTTAGATGCTTCGAAAACGCGACCGTTTGCGGCCGTGTCCAATTGTCCCCCGCAGCGACGCGGCGTCCGTTGATGAACAGCCGGAACTCGTTGTCGCAGGTGAGCATCGCTCCGCCAGCTGCGACCTCGCCGGGTAGAGTGATCGTTTTCCGCAGCGCCACCTCGGCGCCCGCCGCGGGAGGCTGGACCTCCGACGCTCCCCAGATCCACTCTCCTTCCATGGCAATCGATTCCAACGCGTCCTTCCCGAGATTGCTCCTCACCACGGGCGCGTCAATTTTCTCTGGTCCACTGCCGGTCAATTGCCAGATCGCGTCGAGGAATTGTTCGGCCGTCATCCGCCGTGCTCGCGGGCCACGATAGACGTAGGTCTCCGACGATTCGGGCTGCGTCACCGATTCGGTTTGCGATTGATAAGCCTGGCTGGTGGCGATCCGTCTGAGAGTCGCCTTCAGATCAAAACCGTTGGCGATGAAGTCGCTGGCCAAATAGTCTAACAAGTCGACGTTCCAGGGCTCGTTTTGCATCGCGTCCAACGGATGCACGATCCCGCGTCCCATTAATCGATACCACAACCGATTGACAATCGTGCGCGCGAAGCGACCGTTTTCGCGGTGCGTCATCAAACCGGCCAGTTGATTCAGACGTTCCTCTCGTGGCGCGGCGGGATCGATCTGGCCAAGCTCTGGAAACATCCAAGCGGCTTCGGCCATCTGCCCCGTCGGTTTGTCACATCGATGCAGCTCAAGCGGTTGCGAAGCGTAGATCGCCGCCAGCCCGTACGCATCGCGCAACGTCCACCGATCGATGAAGCTGTCGTGACACGAAGCGCACTTCATGTTGATCCCGAGAAAGGATTGCGAAACACTCTGCGCGAACTGAATCTCTAGCGTCTGCCCGGCGCTCACTTCGCCCCGCCACTTGATGCCGTCGATATAACCGCGGCTCTCGTCCGTCGGCGGCGCGATCAATTCGCGGGCCATTTGGTCGAACGGCTTGTTCGCCAGCAGCGCAGCGTACAACCAACCGCTGACCTGTTTGCGACCGCCGGTGATGAAGCCCGTACCGCTGTAGTCGTTACGCAGCAGATCGTTAAAAAAGGTCAGCCAATGTTCGGCATAAGCGAACCGCTCGGCCAACAGTTCATCGATCAAGCGGTCCCGTTTATCGGGCGCTTCGTTTGCCAAAAACTCAACCAGCCGCTGTGGCGTGGGAAGCAGGCCGACCAAATCGAGATGCACACGACGCGCGAACGTTGCGTCATCGATCGGCAACGGACGGGGCAAGTCGTTGCGTTGCAGATCGGCGTCGAGAATTCGGTCGATCGGATTCGACCGACCGTCCACCGCCGCGGGAAGTTCCGGCACGCGAGGCTTTAGCGGCGGATCGTAGCTGTTGATCGCGAAGGTTAGATCGTCGTCCCAGGGCAATCCCGCAGCGATCCAACGCCGCAGCGTCGCCACTTCGGCAGCCGATAAACGGGCTCGATCCGACGGCGGCATCTGCGTGTCGGGATCCGACGAGGTCACCAGGCCGAGAAGATGCGAGGCGTCGGGCGATGCGATTTCGACCATTTGCGAACCGATCAGGTCAGCGCGCGTGTTGATCGAAAAATCCCCTTCGCGTTCCCGTCCACCATGGCACGTGACACAGTGCTGCTTGAGGATCGGAACGACTTCGTGGGCGAAGTCGATCTTTCCATCATCGGCTCGCCCACCACCGGCGGCTGTCAAAACCAGCCACACGCAGACGGAAAACGGTTGGAGATCAAAGCGGCGACGTGAAGTCCTGCGTTTCATTTCCAAAGCACTCCCGCGTGCGCGGCTTGGGTGGGGGCGATCCTTTCTTTACCGACAGTGTAATCGCCGGCGGCTAGCTCTGCTGTTGCTTGATCTTGTCCAACAGTCGGCCGGGGCTTCCCATCGAGTGGTATCCACCATCGATGTGCAGGATCTCGCCGCTCACACCTTGGCTGGCCGGGCTCAGCAAGAACGCCCCCGTTTTGCCAACTTCGCCGTGCGTGACATTACGTCCCAACGGGGCCATGTGCTCGTACAGCGCCAGCATGTCGTCGACACCCGCCGCCTTGCCGGCCAGGGTTCGCACGGGGCCTGCGCTCAATGCGTTCACGCGAACGCCTTGCTGTCCCAAATCGTAGGCCAGGTAACGCATCGTTGCATCGAGCGCCGCTTTGCAAATACCCATCACGTTGTAACCGGGCACACACTTTTCGCCACCGTAATAGGTCATCGTCGCGACCGAAGCCCCGGGAGCCAGGATCGGACGCGCCGCGTTGCAAACAGCGATCAAGCTGTAAACGCTGATGTCCATCGCCAACTTAAATCCGTCGCGGCTGGTTTCGATCGTCTCGCGGCCCAAGTCAGCACGATCGGCGAACGCAATCGAATGCAACAAGAAATCGATCGTCCCGAATTCTTCTTTTGCCTTGGCCATGATGCCAGCGATCTGAGCGTCGTCCGAAACGTCCAACGGTTCCAGGAACTTGGCACCTGGATAATTGTCGGTCAGCTTGCTGACGCGGGTTCGGTTCTTGCGTCGCTCGTCATCGGGACGATCAGGCAGGTGCGTAAATCCGACTTCCGCGCCGCCATCGAGCAATTCTTGAGCGATCGCCCAAGCGATCGAATGGTCGTTGGCGACTCCCAATACCAAGCCCTTCTTTCCAGTAAAATCCATCGCGACGTTCTGTCCTTTCTTTAAGCAATGCGAAATGCAATTCCAATCCAGGGCGGGGCATTGGTCCCGACATCGCTGGATGCTACCTCGATAAAATCAATCGTTAAGATAACAATCGAGCACCTAAAACGTCTATCAGGCCAGTCGTGTTAATGACGCGGACGTCGCCCGAACTGGCCGGGCTCCTCGTCTCACGAAAGCACCCCAATCGCGAAATGCCAAGCAAAACCGACTATTTATCGTCACATTGGCCTCCGGTCGTTCGCGAGCTGGGCTGTGAATTACTCCGCCAACTTGCTGCGGGCGAACCATTCCAACCGACTTTTTATCCCGCCATCAGCGGCGTCTTGGCTGATTTTCGCCCCGGCGCGATCGCGATTGTGCGACAGCGGGGCAAAGACTGGAGCCCGGAACCAACCTTCAACGTGGATTCCGATTTCCGACTCGCGGCGGTTCCCGAAGTCGTGATCTCAGCGGCGCTCGACGCTCCGTTCCTCCTCCACGACAGTGGTTGGGTCGCTGCGGCGATCGATTCCAACGACACGGCTCCTGGTCTTCTCGTTGTTCAAGTGCCCCGTTCGGCGGTCAAGCAAGCCGACGCATTGCGGCCGCTCCTGATTGGTCTGGCCCAATTGGCGGGCCTACTGATTCAAATCGCAGGTAACGAAACCGCTCGCGATGCGGAGATCCAGCGTTTGACAACGATGTTAGAAATCGCCGCCACGTGGCAGCAGCAACGCGATTGGGCGGAACTGCTGGAATCGATGGCCGAAGCGGCAACGCAATTGTTGGACGCCCAGCGGGCCAGCATCTTCTTGTGGGACCGACGTCGCTCGCTGTTGGTTGGTCGGCCCGCGATGGGCGTCGAAGGGGGGCAATTGGAAGTCGATGATTCGGCGGGGATCGTCGGCGCGGTGCTCAGTTCCGGAATTGCCAAACGCTGGGATGGGTCCGACAGTGAATCCGAGGTCAACCGCAAGCCCGACGCACAACTTCAATTCCAGACGACATCGTTGGTCGCGGTTCCTTTGAACAACCGCAACGGCAAGCGGATGGGAGTGTTTGAAGTCCTGAACAAACGCGATGGCCGCTTCACCGAGCAAGATGAACACGTGCTGCAGGAGCTGGCGGTGCATGCCGCCGCGGCGATCGAAAACTCACAAGAACGCGAGCGGTTGGCGCAGAACTGCGATCAATTGGCGCTCGCCGCCGCGGAGAACGTGCAGGTGATCGGCGAAAGCGCAGCAGTCGTGGCGCTGCGCAAAACGACCGATCGAGTCGCGAAAACCGATCTCTCGGTGCTGATCCTGGGCGAAAACGGAACGGGCAAAGAGGTCTTGGCCCGTTCGATCCATCTGACCGGCCCCCGCCGCCGCGAACCGTTCATCGCGGTCAATTGCGCAGCAATCGTGGAAACGCTTCTCGAAAGCGAATTGTTCGGCCACGAAAAAGGCGCCTTTACCGATGCCCATGAAGCGCGGGCGGGAAAGTTTGAGATCGCCAATGGGGGCACCTTGTTCCTGGACGAAATCGGCGACATGAGCCTCGGTGGCCAAGCGAAACTGCTGCGGGCGTTAGAGGAAAAGGTGATCGTTCGTGTCGGCGGCTTCACGTCGATCAACACCGATGTCCGCGTTCTCGCCGCAACCAATCAACCCCTAGCCGAACTGGTCCGCCAGAAACGCTTTCGCGAGGATCTCTACTTCCGCCTGAACGTCGTCACGTTGAAGCTTCCGGCGCTCCGTGAGCGGGGTGATGACATCCTGCTGCTGGCGCAACACTTTCTCGAAGACTTTGCTCACAAGCAGGGGCACCGCGTTCCCACCCTCTCCTCCGCCGCCCAGCAGGCGCTTAAGTCCCATCCATGGCCCGGCAACATCCGAGAACTACGGAACCTGATCGAACGTGTCAGCTATTTATGCAGCTCGGATATCATCCAAGCTTCGGACCTCACCTTTTCGGCCAGCCCGAGCGATCAGTCCGATTCGCAGCGTTTAGCGCATAAATCGCTCAACGAAGCAACTCGTCAATTCCAGATCCAACACATCCAATCCGCGATCCAACGCGCCGGGCACAATATGACCGAAGCGGCTGCGATGTTGGGCGTCCATCGGTCCAATCTGTATCGCAAAATGAAGCAATTGGATCTGGAAACGATGGACGATTGATGGGTTCCCCGACTTTGCATCGGGCCCGCATGACAGGTTGTCGGTGTCGCCCACACCCTTTAAGCTGACGCCTAAATCAAACCTGTATTCCACACTGGCAGAAGATATTCCTCTGCTCGTTCAACTCCCAGCCGGAGCGTTCCGTTGAAAATTGCAACATTTGAAACCACTAAGGGTAAAATCCGAATTGAACTGTTCCCCGAACAGACACCAAAGACCGTTGAAAACTTCGAAACGTTGGCTGGCAAGGGCTATTATGACGGTCTGAAGTTTCACCGCGTGATCCCCGACTTCATGATCCAAGGCGGCTGCCCACTGGGAACCGGAACTGGCGGCCCCGGCTACAATTTCGAAGACGAATTTGTGCCCGAATTGCGTCACGATGGTCCCGGTGTCCTGTCGATGGCCAACGCCGGCCCGAACACCAACGGATCGCAATTCTTCATCACCCACGTCGCATGTCCTCACTTGGACGGCAAGCACAGCGTGTTTGGTAAAGTGATCGAAGGCCAAGACGTTGTCGATTCGATCGCGCAAGGCGACACGATGGACAAGGTGACGGTTTCGGAAGAGTAGAGACCGATACCCGGCGCGTCGAAATTCCATCTCGACGTAACAAAAATCCAGCGGCGGCGCGGTTTCCCAGCCGCTGTCGGCGGCCCTGTTCGTCGGCGCCGCCGTTGTAACCTGGTTCGTTCCGCGTCCTGAGGACCGATGTCCAGCCGACGTTGACTCGGCTGCGGAACGCTTCGACGCAAACTCGCCGCCAGCGGTACCGCGAGTTCGGGCAACGCGCGGCAGCCCCAAGTCTATAGAGCGAAGCAGGCGCTGCGACAATCATTCAGGGAAGCAGCGGCGCGCGAGACGCACGACCGATGAATGTACGCGTTGGAACAGCGGCTAATCGAGAGCCGCTGTTCTTCGTTGAAGCGTGCTTACTTGACGTTTTCCGCGATCCAGTTCGGTTCCAGCAGCCACACCAGCAACGCCTTTTGAGCGTGCATGCGGTTGCCTGCTTGCTGGACGATCGCACTCTGCGGGCTTTCGATCACCCCTTCGGTGATCTCTTCGCCGCGAACGGCTGGCAGGCAGTGCAGGATTTGGCACTCCTTGGGAGCGGCTGCCTGCAGCGCTTCGTTGACTTGATAGTCTTGGAAGATCTTGACGCGTTCGGCTCGTTCGTCCTCTTGTCCCATGCTGGTCCAGACGTCGGTGTAGATCGCGTCGGCATCGGCTACCGCAGGCATCGGGTCGCGAACCTGCTGGATTTGCGCGTTGGGATATTCCTTGCGAATCCGCTCGATCCACGGCGTGTCGATCTCGTAGCCGGCGGGGCAAGCCAAGGTGAATTTCGCGTCCAGCATCGCGCAGATCAGGGCCAAGCTACGGGCGACGTTATTGCCATCGCCGACAAAGACCATGTGTTTGCCAGCGCAGGTGCCAAACGTCTCAAGGATCGTCAGCATGTCCGCCAGTGCTTGGCAGGGATGCGAGAGGTCGGTGAGTCCGTTGACGACCGACAACGCATTAAACTGAGCCAATTCTTCGACGCGGTCGTGCGCTTTGGCTCGGCAGACGACGACGTCCAGATACTGACCGATCACGCGCGTGAAATCGCTTACCGATTCCCGGGTCTTCCAACCGACATCCGAACCGAGGAACAGGCTCGATCCGCCCAGTTGAGCCATCCCGGCTTCAAAGCTGACGCGAGTCCGCAGGCTCGGTTTTTCAAACAGCAGCCCCAACACGCGGCCAGGCAAAATCGGCGTCCGGTCCCCTTCGGCCAGCCGCGTTTTAAGTGTGAGCGCAGTCGCCAGGATTTGTTTGACTTCGGCCGGCGAGAGATCAAATAGCGTGCGTAGGTGACGCATCTTCGGATCCTTAAAATCAGATAATCGGACGGATAATTAGGCTTCGATCGATTCGCGACCAACCGCTTGCAATGCTTCGGCGATCAGATCCAGACCACGCTCCGCATCGGCGAGCTCTAGATTCATCGCGGGCAGCAACCGCAAGATGTTCCCTTGGGTGCAATTGATCAGCAGACCCTGTTTCATGCATTGAGCGACGATGGGTGCGCCTTCGATATCCAGTTCGATACCGATCATCAACCCGGCAACGCGGGCTTGGCGTACGAATTCAAACTGATCGACCAACGCATTGGCCTTCTCTTCGATCAATTGACTCAATTGCTTCGCATGATCCAACAGGCCTTCGGATTCGATCGTTTCGATCGCTGCGATTCCAGCAGCTGCCGCGATCGGATTGCCGCCGAAAGTCGATGCATGGGTGCCTGGTTTCAGGCTCGCGGCGATCTCGGGACGGGCCATCATCGCTCCGCCAGCAACGCCACCGCAAAGCGATTTGGCGAGCGTCATGATGTCCGGTTCAACACCAAAATATTGGTACCCAAACCACTCGCCGGTCCGGCCGCATCCGGTTTGAACTTCATCAAAAATTAGCACCAGGCCGTGTTCGTCGGCCAATTCGCGAAGCCCTTGCAGGAACCCGTCGGGAGGAATCTGAACGCCCCCTTCCCCTTGAATCGGTTCCAGCATGATCGCACAGGTTTGATCGCCGACCGCCTCGCGAACCGCAGCCAGATCGCCGAACGGGCAATAGGTGAATCCAGCGACCAACGGGCCCAGACCTTCGTGATACTTTGGTTGAGCCGTAGCGGTCAGAGCGCCAAGGGTTCGGCCGTGGAAACCGCCGGTGAAGGTGATGATCTTGTAGCGTTCGGCGGGCGTGTGCAGCCGCGCCAGCTTGATCGCCGCTTCGTTCGCTTCGGCACCGCTGTTGCAGAAAAACGCTTGGCCACCAAAGCTTCGCTCGCTCAACAGCTGAGCCCACTGGCCCTGTTGTTGCATGTACCAGGTGTTCGGAACGTGGATCAATTCGGCGACCTGCTTTTGAACCGCTTCGACGATTCGCGGTGGGCAGTGCCCCAACAGATTGCAGCCCCAGCCCGGGAACAGGTCCAAATACTCTTTGCCTTCGCTGTCCCAGACCTTCGAACCCTCACCGCGGACCAAGTTCACGGGGTAGCGAACGTAGTTGGGGATCACATATTGATCGAACAATTCCACGGTGTCGGACGACGACAAGTAATCACTCAAAGGACGATGCTCCACGCTCGGAAAATAGGGAAAGCGATAAAGAGAACAAAGGGACGCGGCGGGTTCGCCAAAATGTCCCGCGACGTTATTGAATCGGCATCCGTTGCTTGACGATCTCGGTGCCGATGCCGCTGGTCGTATAGATTTCCAGCAACAGGGAGTGCCGTAGTTTGCCGTCGACGATATGGACTTTGCCCACGCCACGGTCGAGCGTCTCGAGACAGGCTTCGACTTTCGGGATCATTCCGGCTTCGATCACGCCCGATGCGATCAGCTCTTTGGCTTCGTCGCTGGTCAGGGAGCGGATCGTCGTGTCGGGATCGTCTTTGTCCATCCGGACGCCGTTGACGTCGCTTAAGAAGATCAACTTCTCGGCTCCCAACGCTTGGGCGACAGCCATCGCCGCGGTGTCGGCATTGACGTTCAACGGATTGCCGTCGGGACCCTCGCACATCGAAGGGATCACGGGGACCTGGTTGGTATAAGAGAGGCTCTCGATCACGTGGCGGTCGACATCGGTGACGTAACCGACGGCGCCGAGATCGGCTTCGCCTTCGAGTTGCAGCTTTTTGCCTCGCAAAACACAGGTCGTGTCGAAGCTCAGGTTCATCGCCCGGCCTCCCATCCGTTCGACTTCCTGCGTGATCATCGTGTTGGTTTCGCCGGCCAACACCTTGCGGACGATCTGCAGCGTAGCGGGATCGGTCACGCGGCGTCCTTTAATGAAGACCGGTTCGATCCCCTCGGCGGCCAACGCTCGATTGATCGCCTTGCCGCCGCCGTGCACGATCACAGGGCGCATCCCGACGGTTTCCATAAAGATCACGTCCAACAGGATGTGACGGAGCGCTTCGGTATCGTCCAACAAGCTGCCGCCGAGCTTGATGACGGTTGTCTTACCTCGGAATTGACGGATCCAGCCCATCGCTTCGATTAAGGTGTCCGCTTTGGCAATTGCCTGATCCACACTGGCTCCTTCGCGCCGGAACATTGACGACGCCTACGGGTGGCTATCGTCGCATTCGATTGGGTCGAGGAAAAACGTGCTAATGTACGCCCCCAATGGTTTCTCTGTCAATCCAGAGCACCCTGGGGTGGGCCGATGGCTGTCGCCAGCGCCATTCGCTTTTCAAAACTGGAGCGTCTCTGCAAATGACAACCCGGCGCGTTAGCGAGCGGCCTTGTGCATTCCTCGCTTACGCGTCGGGTTGCCCGGATTGCCTAACCCTCAACCGTGATCTGCGTTGTCGCCGAGCGTCGGTATTCGGGATCTCCCCAGTCGCTATATTGAAGACCTTATCGCCCATTGGAGCTCGCCAGCGGATTCGCTGGTGTTGTGTAAATTCGTACATCGGGAACAGGGATTCGACAGGATGAGTGTTTTAAAGGATAAGGTCGCCGTCGTCGTCGGTGGCGGGACGGGGATCGGTGCGGGAATCGCTCGCGGGTTTGCCGAAGCGGGCTGCCGCGTGGTGATTGCTGGACGGCGAATCGAAACGTTGCAAACGTTTGCCGATTCGATCGCGTCGCCGCACCCAATCGCTGTCCGTTCGGCGGATGTCGCCGATCGCGAGAGTGTCGACTCGCTGTTCGCTTGGGTGGCCGAGACGATCGGCCCTGTCGATATCGTCTGCAACGCGGCGGGGATCAACATCGCGACCCGTTCGATGGCTCAGATGCAGCCGGAGCAGTGGGACCAAGTTTTGGCGATCAACGCAACCGGCGGGTACAACGTGATGAATGCGGTGCTGCCCGCGATGCGAGCGCGCCGCGATGGGCTGATCATCAACATCTCCAGCATCGCCGGAAAACGTGCGATCCAGCTTGGCGGGATCGCTTATTGTGCCAGCAAGTTTGCCATGACCGCGATGGGAACGGCCGCGTCGAACGAAGTCCGCGACGAGGGGGTACGAATCACCAACGTCTATCCGGGCGAAGTCAATACGCCGCTGTTGGACAAACGCCCCAATCCGGTCAGCCAAGAGCATCGCGATTCGATCCTGCAACCGGAGGACTTTGGTGCGCTGATGGTCTCGATCGCCTCGCTGCCACCGCGTGCCCACGTGCCGGAAATCGTTCTGAAGCCGACGACTCAAGAATGGTTTTAAGCAATTAGGTCCCTCCGCCAACCTGCAGAAACCGCGACGCAATCTCGCGGTCTATGATCTTCGTTTCAAACGAACCCCGCTTAGAGTGTGATCAACATGGATGACAAGAACACTGACGACGAGGAACGAGAAGGTAAAGCCGAAGTCGACGATGAACTTGTCGATGCGCTAGACGAGTCGGGAGAAGACGAAGCGGAAGACGAAGCAGAAGACGAAGCAGAAGACGAAGCAGAAGACGAAGCAGAAGACGAAGCAGAAGACGAAGCAGAAGACGAAGCAGAAGACGAAGCAGAAGACGAAGCAGAAGACGAAGCAGAAGACGATTTTTCGTTGGACGATCTCGGGGCTGCGTATGCCGAGGCGATGGTCGAAGCGGGGCTGATGCCCGAACCGCCGCCCGTTGAAGAGGGGGGAGGCGAAGCGACTGACGAGGACGCGGCGGCCGATATAGCGCCGATCGAGGAACAACCGATCGAGCCGCCGACTCCCGAAGGAATCGTCGAGGCGGCATTGTTCATCGGGCACCCCGAAAACAAGCCGTTGACGGCAAAGGAACTTGCACGCGTGATGCGCGATGTGAGTCCGAAGGAGGTTGAATCGATCATCGAATCGCTCAACGCCATCTACCGCGAGGATGGTCATGCGATGCGGATCGACAAGGAGCAGGGGGGCTACCGGATGTTGTTATCTCCCGAGGTCGACGCGGTCCGCCGCGTTTTTTACGGCAAGGTCCGCGAGGCGCGACTGTCACAGGTCGCGCTGGAAATTCTAGCCTTGGTCGCCTACCAGCCCGGCATCTCGGCCCCCGATCTCTCCAACCAGCGCGGCCGCGATTGTGGCCCGCTGTTGAATCAATTGGTCCGTCGGCGATTGTTGGATGTCACGCGTGAGAAAGCGGAAGGGGAAGGCCGTGCGGTCCCCCGGTACTACCCAACGCAACGGTTCCTGAACCTATTTGGTTTGGGCAGTCTCGAAGACCTTCCACAGGTCGACGAAGACGTGCTGCCAATGTGAGGCACAAGCTGCCTCATGTCTCAGTTGCGACGCTCCGATGCTGGAACGCTGGTGAAGGCGGCTGCGGATTCGGTAGATCCGATGAAGATTGGCTCCGTGAGAAAAAAAATTCAGCGTTTGTGTCGCTCGCTGATGGTTCTTTGGTGGGCTGCGTCTGAAGAGCTACAGAACGCGGGCGCCGCGGTGCGTCGCGCAATTGTTGGGTGGAACCAAAGGATCTCGGTTGCGGAGGTTCACCCGCTATTCACGGAGGATAATGGCGAACTCGCGACCCCTCCTTTGGGCTGGGCGCTGCGTGTTCCCGTAAAATGCCATGTTAGGTTTCGCGAGCTTCTTCCGCGAATGCAAGGCTCTTGAATGGACGTGAAACCATTACTTTGGGGCAGCGCTTCGCGCGGATTTCAAATTTCAGTGCAGAGAATTCTCTTGACTGATCCGGGTTATCGAATCTAATCAGCGTTGAGATGTCGGACACGATGCATTCAGCGTCGCGTCCCCACTCACTGCAAGCGCTCGCTTCGCAACTATTCTTTAATCTATCGATTCGGAGTCATGACATGTCTAGTGTCCAAGGTCCGCGTTTCCGAAAGGCAGGCTTCACGCTTGTCGAGTTGCTGGTCGTGATTGCGATCATCGGCATTCTTGTTGGTTTGCTATTGCCAGCGGTTCAATCGGCTCGAGAAGCCGCTCGCCGGATGCAGTGCACCAACAACATGAAGCAGTTTGGGATCGCGATGCACACGTTCCACGATGTTTACAAGGCGTTCCCGATGGGCGACGTGCCGCGGGCGGCCGGCGATGGCTACATGTATGTGCAAACCCATGCGACGATCGCGTTGCTGCCGTTCATGGAACAGACGGCGTTGCAAGACGCGCCTGGCGTCAACGAAGACTGGTACGACGCGGCCGCGAGTTCGGACATCGAAACGGTTGTATTGGAGACAGCGATCTGCCCTTCGGCGACCAACGGTCCGACGAACCCGGTTGCTCAATGGGGACCTGCGGGAGATGAAATCCATTCGCCCGGCATCGGCGTGCCATCTTTTGGCGCAATGCATTACGCCTTCTGCAAAGGCGTCAACGATTCATGGGCTGTCGATTGGGACCGCGCCGACCAGCAAGCTCCTGGGTTCATTTTGCCCGCCGACGGCCGGCCGCAGCGTGGATCGAAAAAGGGCTATTTGAACGGTCCGATTCCGGCATCCGAAAAAGGGATGTTTAATCGTGGTATGAAAGTTAGGATTGCGGAAGTCACCGACGGAACAAGCAACACGTTTGCCATGGGCGAAGCGGCGGGCGGATCCGCCTGGCCACTGTGTCGTGGTGTCAATTGCACCAATCCTGATTTCGGTGGACAGCGATTCGAAGCCAACTTTGGCTGGTTGGTTGGCCAGCCCGGAGATGAGGATCTGCCGAGCGTGCTGGGAACCAATGCCTTTGGTTGCACGATGGAACGCTTGAACAAATGGCCTGTCACCGACAGCTATATGGCGTTAGATTCTGGAGGGAGCCGCACAACACAGCAACGCGACACGACCAGCAGCGCCAACGGCGGCCTCAACAGCACGTCGAACTTCCGCAGCCAACATCCGGGCGGCGGGATGTTTCTGTTGGCTGATGGTGCGGTGCGGTTTGTCAGCGAGACGATCGACATGACGATCTACCGCAGCAGTTCGACGATCGGCGGCGGTGAAGTCGTCACCGGACTGTAGAGCTAGGCGAGCCGTGCAGCTGCGTTGCACAAACTTGGACCAAGGGCCGCCGCATCGATCGACGAATGCGGCGGCACTTGGCTTCGTGCAATCCATTGGGGCCGCGTGAATGTAGCCGTTTGGCTAATGGTTATTTGAGCCAGCGCGTTCGTCGCTGTCTTCTTCGTCCAGTTGAATGCTCGTCATCTTTGCGGGCTTTAAAAAATTCAGGAAGTCCGCTGCGCGTAAGCCACCGGAGCGCCGCCGTTGCGGTTGCGTTATCTATCACGAGGATGTCGATCCATGTTGCGAATTGTTTTGTTGAGTGTCCTTTTCTCTGGCGGCCTAAGTCTCGTCGGTTGTGGCGGGGATCCCGAGCCGACGGCGACGGAACCTCAGGCTCCAGGGCAGATGGCCAAGAGTGATGAGGAGAAGATGGAGTACTTAATCGAGATGCTCCATCGCAAAAACAGTGAAAAGAAGAACGCTCAAGCAGCACGCGAGCTAGGGCGGATGGGAGCATTTGCGAAGGGAGCGATTCCAGAGCTGGAAAAAGCGATTCAGCAGACATCGGACGACAAAGTTCGCTCCGATGCACAAGCGGCGATCCAAGAGATTGAAACCGCAGCCGCCTCGACGCAATAATAGCTTCCGCTGATGTTGTACATGTGGTCGCGCGACGCCGCTCGCGGGATCGCCTGCGCCAACTCGCACCCATTCTGCTGCAACCAGCCGAACGATGAACCTCTTGCCCCCGGCAAGCGACCTTCCTTTACCGGGCGACGAACGCACTCATGACGGCAGCCATTCAAACCATTCCCGCTGCCGTCGAAGGATCGGAAGCTCGCAAGCGGATCGTGTCGTTGGATCAGTTCCGCGGCTACACCGTTGTCGGCATGTTGTTAGTCAATTTCCTGGCCAGCTTTTCCGTCTCGCCAGCGGTGTTGAAGCACCACCACGATTACTGCAGTTATGCCGACACGATCATGCCGCAGTTTTTGTTTGCGGTTGGGTTTGCCTTTCGATTGACGTTTGGTCGACGGGTGCAACGCGATGGCGCCGCGGCGGCCAACTGGCGGATGGTGCGGCGATTGTTGGGGCTGATGCTCGTCTCGATCGTGATCTACAACGTCTCGCCTCCGGCAAGCACCTGGGAAGAGTTGGTTGCGTTGGGGCCGGCGGGGATCCTGCCGGAACTGCTGAAGCGGAACTGGTTTCAAACGCTGATGCATATCGCAGTGACTTCGCTGTGGATCCTGCCGGTGATCGCCGCCACCGTGCGGGTTCGGTGCTTGTGGATGGTGGGCAGTGCGATCGCGCATGTGCTGCTTTCGTATTGGTTCAACTACACGTGGGTGAACACCAGTCCCAATGGGATCGATGGCGGGCCGCTGGGCTTCTTGACTTGGTCGGTTCCGACCGTGATGGGGACATTGGTTTGCGACGCTGTCATGTCCGGAGCCGCTCGGCCGCCGCTGATGCGTCTGGCCAGTTGGGGCTGCGGTTTGATGCTGCTTGGTTACGCAATGTCGTGCGGAACGCGAATGTACGACGTGACGCCGACACTGCCGATCTCGGCGAGCGATTCCAAATTGGCGGACGATCCGGTGCTGCCAACCGCGGCGCAGTTTGATCGTTGGTGGAATGCGACGGCGTGGAGCGATCGATTGGCCGAGCCGCCGTTTGTGGCGCCCCCCGACCAGTCGCATCGCAAATGGAACTATTGGATGATGAGCCAACGCGGCGGGACGCTGTCGTACGTGACGTTCTGCGCTGGAGTTTCGGTGCTGGTTTATCTGCTGTTCTACATCGCGTGCGATCGGTTCACGCTGCGTTGGTCGTTCTTCCAAACGTTTGGAACCAATGCGTTGGCGGCGTACGTGTTGCACGAAATGGTCGGGATGGCGGTCAAGCCATTTATTCCCAAAGACTCGCCCGGCTGGTATGTAGCATCGGGACTGCTGCTGTTTTTTCTGATCACGTGGACGTTTGTCCGCAGTCTGGAGAAGCAGAAGATCTTTCTGCGGCTGTAGCTTTCTCGGATTCGCGTTTGCCTTGCTTCTTTTCTCTTCTCTCGTCAGGTGCATTCGATGTCTTCAGCCGCGGTAGATCCGGTGGCGACCAGGGCACGGTCGACTCGCGTTGTTTCGATGGACCAGTTCCGTGGCTATGCCGTTGCGGGAATGTTTGTCGTCAATTTTTTAGGCGGGCTGTCGATCACGCACCAAGTGCTCAAGCACAATAACACGCACTTCAGCTGGGCCGATTCGATCATGCCCGGTTTCCTGTTTGCCTGCGGTTTTTCCTATCGGCTGTCGGTGATCAAGAAGGTTGCGAAAGCGGGCCGCCGGGCGACGTGGATCGGCATGCTGCGTCGTTCGCTCGGATTGGTGCTACTGTCGTTGGTGCTGTACGGATTGGGCAGCAGTTTCAAAACGTGGGCAGACGTCGATTCGGCGGCGGTGCATAAGTTTATCGCCGAACTTATCAAAGCAGATTTGTGGGAGGTGTTGGCGATCATCGGTGTCACCCAGTTGCTGCTGTTACCGGTGATCGAGTGCTCGCCGCGGGTGCGATTGGCGATCGCGATCGGACTGTCGATCGCGCACATCGCGTTGTCGGGATGGTTCAATTATTGGTTCGTCTATGGCCAACCAAACGGGTTTGATGAATGGATGGGAACAACGGGGCGCCGCGCGTGGGACGGCGGTTGCTTTGGCTTGATCAGCTGGAGCGTGGTGATGCTGGCCGGCTCGTTGGTCTATGACCTGATGGCAACTCAATCGATCCGCCGCGCCGTCGGCGTGCTGCTTGTCAGCGGAGCCGTCATGATGGGGCTGGGCTATGCCGTTTCTTGCCTGACGACGCTTTACGATGTCCGCGAAACGAACGCGGTTCCGGTGGTCAGCGACAAAGACGAAAGGTTTGCCGCGTCGCCGGTCGTCCCGCCGTGGGCGAACTTGGAAGGTCGATCGTGGGCATCGCTGTTGGCGGAAGCTCCGTTTGTGGAGCCGCCGGGAACCGAGCAGCGAAAGCTGAACTACTGGATGATGGACAAGCGAGTTGTCACGCAAAGCTTCATCTGGTTTTCAATCGGAATGACCTGTGTGGTCTACGCGATGTTTGTACTCGCCTGTGATCTGGGCTCGCTGCGCGTGGGGCTGTTTACGCTCTTTGGCCAGAACGCTTTGGTCGCTTACGTGATCCATCACCCGGTCGCCGAGATGGTCTTGCAGGTCGTCCCCAAAGACGCGCCGCTGTGGTGGGCGACGACGGGGCTGTTGATCTATTTCTTGATCACTTGGTTGCTGGTCTCGGCATTCGCCAAAGCGTTTACGCCGGCGAGGCCAGTAAAGTCTTAACGATTCGCCCGGCAGCGCGATCGGTGTCGCAGCTGTAGCGTTTCCCGACGCCGTTGGTTTTCAAGCGGCGCCGGGATGGAAGCAGCTTGTTAGAAGCTGGCGTTCTGGATCGGTTCGCCACCTTGGCGAGTCGACAGCGCGCGGTAGACGTCCAGGTCGATCGTGTCGCTGATCATTCGGACCGAGCCATCGGCCAGAGTGAAGTGAGCTCCGGTGACATGTTCGCTGCTGAAGTCTTCGAAGTGCATGTGCTCCGAATTGGGCGAGTGGTCGGTGACGCCGACGACGCGTGCTTCGGGCTCGGCAGCTTCGGGGATGACGCCGTGCCAGATCGCACTTCCCAGGCGACCGAAGCGTTCGCCAACCATCATCGTGCTGCTGGTGCCATCGACAAAGTCGCGGAAACGCAAGCGGCTGTCGGCGAAAAACGCACCGTCGCCGCGATAAGGATTGTCATGAATCTCAAACGACCCGAAGACGCCGACGTAGTTCGACTTCGATACGGTGAACAGATGAGGGCCGTCGTGATCGACGCTTTCAACAATCACACTGCTCATCGCATACGAGGCTGGGGCGACGACGCTGGCACTGTGCGAGTGGACATGGCCGCCAGAGCCCTCGGCGATCAAGAACTGATCGGGGGCGATGTCACTAGGGCAGATGTACATCGAAAGGACCGTTTCGCGAACGGCATCGTGGACGCTGTCTTCGATCGGCAATCGGAAGTCGATCTGCTCATAGACATTGTTCTGCTCGGCGAACGGCAGGATTGCGGCGGCCCAGCCCCAGCCCGGTTCAAACTCCCCTTGGTAGCTGATCCAGCCGGCGGGGAACTGGCGGAACGAATCGTGGTAGTTGTGAAGGGCTAGGCCGATTTGTTTGCAGTTGTTTTTGCACTGGGTTCGTCGTGCGGCGGCGCGAGCGGCTTGCACGGCGGGGAGCAACAAGGCGACCAGGATTCCGATGATCGCGATCACGACCAACAGTTCAACCAGCGTAAAGCCGCCGCGAGGGCGTGCGTGTTTTGAGGACAACATCAATGGCTTCTTATCAATGAATGAGATAATAGGTATTCGGATGAACTCGGATCGCAGGAACCGAATTCGGTTTCCTAGGGCGATCGAGCAGCGGCGCGCAGCAGATCTTTTGGGGATCTAAACGGAGGCTATCGCGCAGACAGACTTCCAGCGGATGCGTTAGCATCGCTAGCGATACCTAGACGCGCGGCGGTCCGCGCGGTGAATAAGAAGCAACGTTTTCGTTGGGATACCCTACGGATGTCGTAGGGCCGTCCAGTGCGATCGCGTCGTCCGCAGCAAGCCGCTGCGGTGAGGCGATCGTTGGATTGGCGTGCGAATAGAAATCGCAAAGGGCACAAGCTCCATCACAGTCCGTCGCAAAACCGGCAACCGAATCAGTCGGTGCCGCCTCGTGACAACATCCATCGTGACAGACGGACTTTTCCGTTGGACAGTTGGCGTGCGAGCAATCGCCGTGACCGTGCAGCCCAAAGATCGGGGCATAATGCATTCCCGGCCCACCTGCAAATAGCAGGAAGTAGAGCAGCAGCGTCGATAATCGAGCGCGTGGGGAATGCAACGGACAGGTCTCGGAGTGAATGAAGCTTCTTTTTAGTATCAACGTGCCGGCTGAGAAGTCAATCGCAGCTGGCTAAGATTTCACGTCGGCCCAGATTGACTTTGGAAACCTCTACGGCAGCGGGAGCCAAATCGTTCGGGCGGCGGGATCGCGGAGGCGATAAAAACAACGGCCGCGCGTTTCGCAACGCGCGGCCGTGTCGTCATTTGTTCAACGCTGGATCGGGTGTCGGAAACGCCCCCAAATGAAGGCGTTCACAGGTCCCCGATCGATGTCGATTAGTAGCGGTAATGGTCGGGCTTGTAAGGGCCTTCAACCGGCACGCCCATGTATTCCGCCTGGTCTTCGGTCAGCTTGGTCAACTTCACGCCCAGCTTGTCCAAGTGCAAGCGAGCGACTTCTTCGTCCAAACGCTTCGGCAGCAAAACGGTTTTGACTTCGTATTGATCGGTGTTCGACCACAGTTCCATCTGAGCCAAGCATTGGTTGGTGAACGAGGTGCTCATCACAAAGCTTGGGTGTCCGGTCGCACAGCCCAAGTTAACCAGGCGGCCTTGAGCCAGAACGATGACCGAGTGGCCGTCGGCGAAGGTGTAGCGATCGACGGCACCGATGTCCGCTGGTTTGATGTTCAGCTTGGTGACCTTGCCCGCAGCGACTTCACGCTCCAACCACGCGATGTCGATTTCGGTGTCGAAGTGACCGATGTTGCAGACGATTGCATCGTTGGGCATCGCAGCCATATGCTCGCCCAGGATGATGTCCTTGTTACCGGTGGTGGTGACGAACAGGTTGCCTTCTTTGGCGGCGTTGTCCATCGTGGTGACTTCGAAGCCTTCCATCGCAGCTTGCAGCGCGTTGATCGGATCGATTTCGGTGACGATCACGCGGCAACCGTAGCGTTGCAGGCTGTGGGCACAGCCCTTTCCGACGTCACCGTAACCGGCGACGACAGCAACTTTGCCCGCCAACATGATGTCGGTGGCTCGCTTCACGCCGTCAGCCAGCGATTCGCGGCAGCCATACAGGTTGTCGAACTTGCTCTTGGTCGCCGAGTCGTTGACGTTGATCGCAGGAACTTTCAACAGGCCCTTCTTCTCAAGGACTTGCAGGCGGTGGATACCGGCGGTCGTCTCTTCGCTGATACCGCGGATATCGTCCAGCAGTTCGGGGAAGCGTTCGTGAACCATCGCGGTCAAGTCGCCGCCATCGTCCAGGATCATGTTCAGTTTTTCACCGCTTGGGAAAGTCAGTGTTTGTTCGATGCACCAATTGAATTCCTCTTCGGTCATTCCCTTCCAAGCGTAGACGGGAATACCAGCGGCAGCGATCGCGGCAGCGGCATGGTCTTGGGTGCTGAAGATGTTGCACGAGCTCCAAGTCACGTCGGCGCCCAGTTCGACCAGGGTCTCGATCAAAACAGCGGTTTGGATCGTCATGTGCAAGCAGCCAGCGATGCGAGCGCCAGCCAGAGGCTTCGATTTGCCGTACTTTTCACGCAATGCCATCAAGCCTGGCATTTCGTTTTCGGCCAGCATGATCTCTTTGCGACCAAATTCGGCCAGCGAAATATCTTTGACTTTGTAAGCTTCTCTGGTCATTTCAGCTTGTGACATTCGTTTGAACTCCTGAGTCGTGCCCCTTCGGAAAGCATCGTGGCGGTCGAAGGGAAAATTGTAGGAAGATAGACAGCCTCGGTGCAGCCATCGCTTGAACCGCCAGCGGCCTACATTTACCTTACCGGTAAAATTTGAGGGGCTTCACATCGGCAGCATATCATAAAGGTTGCTCGAGGTGCATGGCGGTAAACGCCCGCCACGACTGCTAAACGGATTTAGTCGCTGCCATGAAGCCAGCCAGCCTTTGCCGGCTCGCTGGCTTTCCCCGAATCGTCGCGGCGATCGGCCATTCTCTACTAACAGAAGCCGTTTTTTAAGCGTTGCCGGCGACAAATGTCTTGGCGTGCGCTTCGCGTTGTGCCAGTTCGAGGTCATGTTCGACCATGATGCGAGCTAGTTCGCGGAGGTCGGTCGATGCGGTCCAGCCCAGCTTTTCCTTCGCTTTGGAAGGATCGCCCAACAACAATTCGACTTCGGCCGGCCGGAAGTAACGCGGATCGATCTCCACGTAATCCTCCCAGTTGAGTTCCAGCTGCTCGAAGACCAAACGCAGGAATTCGCGAACCGACTGTGTTTCGCCCGTCGCCAGCACGAAGTCGTCCGGTTCGCTGTGTTGCAGAATCCGCCACATACCCTCGACGTAGTCTTTCGCGTAGCCCCAGTCGCGTTTGGCGTCCAGGTTTCCAAGGTACAGTTTCTTCTGCAGCCCTGCTTTGATCCGCGTCGCGGCGCGAGTGATCTTGCGCGTTACAAAGGTCTCGCCGCGGCGTTCGGATTCGTGATTGAACAGGATCCCGTTGCAAGCGAACAGGCCGTAGCTTTCGCGATAGTTGACGGTTTGGTGGAACGCGTACACCTTCGCACAGGCGTAAGGACTCTGTGGATTGAAAGGTGTCGTTTCGGTTTGAGGTGTCTGCAACACGTCACCGTACATTTCCGAACTGGACGCTTGGTAGACGCGGACCTCTTTGATCTTCTGCAGTTGGCGAGCGGCTTCGAGAACGTTCAGCGCTCCCACCCCCACGGTTTGGAGCGTGTAAACCGGTTGATCGAACGAAACTCGGACGTGGCTTTGAGCGCCCAGGTTGTAGATCTCATCGGGCTTGATATCGAGCACCAAATTGGTCAACGCCTGGCCGTCGGTCAGGTCGCCGTAGTGCAGCATCAGCGTCGGGTTGGCGTGCAGATCCTGGTAGATGTGATCGATTCGCTCAGTGCCAAAAGTGCTGCTGCGGCGTACCAGCCCATGGACTTGGTAGCCTTTTTCGAGCAGCAATTCGGCCAGGTAAGAACCATCTTGGCCGGTGATCCCGGTAATGAGTGCGGACTTCTGGTCTGCCATGAAAGACTGCCTTGGATAGGTAAGTTGGTTAGAATGTTCGGGCAACAGGCCTTATTGGGCTAACGATATCAAATTTCTCTTTGTCGAAGCAACCGCTTTGGGGCATACAGGATCGACAAAAATGCTTTTCTGGTTCCTGGGGGTGTACGACACCTTATCGCGGCGGCGGCGTTGCGTTTGAAATAGACTAGGTACTAACCATTGCTATCATCGAAGGGGCAGGCAGCCCCCGGCAGCAGTTTCACGTCTTCCTCTTTTCAAAAAAACGATTGGCTTGGATGTTTTCCTCTCCTCTACTGTCGCCTGATACCGTTCATCTGTGGCGGATCGATCTGGAACCCAGCGGCGCCCCATTTCCCGATTGCCTGGTCCCGGAGAACGATCAGTTGGCTCGAGAGGTGTTGTCGGACGAGGAGTTTGCGAAGGCGAGTCGCTTCGTTTCGCGACCGCTGCGGTTGCGGTACGCCGCGGCGCACGTGGCGATGCGATTTATTCTCGGCAGTTACTTGAAACGCCCCGCCGCCGAAGTTGTCCTGGCGGTGGAAAAGATGGGCCGACCGATCGTCGACTTCGCCGCGATGGAGCTCGCCCCCTCCCTCTTCTTTAATCTGTCGCACACCGAAGACATCGCGCTGTTGGCGGTTAGTTCCCAGAATCCGCTGGGCGTCGACATCGAAGGGATCCGCACGATGAAATCGCGGCCGGGGATCGATCGCCAGGTTTACACCGAGACCGAGCGGCAGCGGTTGCTCGACGCCAGCGATTCGCTGTGGTTCGATCACTGGACTGCGAAAGAGGCCGTTCTCAAAGCGACGGGCTACGGGTTTTATCTCAGTCCACTGCAGATCGAAATCGACCCGAGTCTCCGCCGGGCGGTCGCCAACGAAAAGTCGGGCCCTTCGCAGTGGATGCTGCATCGGTGCCCACCTTCTTCGCGATGGTCGGCGACGCTGGCCACATCGGCGCCCATCGAAGCGATCGATCAGCTGGAATTCCCCTGGCAGCAAATTCTTTGATCCGATCTATCCACGAACCCAAACGAGGCCTCTCATGTTCGCTGAACGATCGAAATTGCAAGCTCTCGTTTTGGCGACGTTGTTGATGTTCATCGTGATTGGCGAGGCGGCAGCTCAAATTCCTGTCATCCTTCAACACGATTCGACCAACGGATTTCGCCTGCTCCGCGGCGGCAAGGACTACGTCGTTCGCGGCGCCGGGGGAACGCAGCACTTGGATCGCTTGTCGGCGGCCGGTGGGAATTCGATCCGCACTTGGTCGACTGAAAATCTCGATCAACTGCTCGACACCGCTCACAAAAACAATTTGACCGTCTGCGTTGGATTGTGGTTGGGACATCCTCGCCATGGTTTCAACTATCAAAGCGAGTCGGAAGTCGCGGCTCAATTGCAGACGTGTGTCGATGCGATCACAAAATACAAGGACCACCCCGCGGTCTTGATGTGGGGAATCGGCAACGAGATGGAAGGCGATGGCAACAATCCAGCGATCTGGTACGCCGTCGATCATATCGCCCGAGTTTGTAAGCAGATCGATCCCGCGCATCCGACGATGACCGTGATCGCGGAACTGGGGCAAAACAAGGTCCGACAGATCGAACGCTATTGCCCCAACATCGACATCATCGGCGTCAACTCTTATGGCGGGATCTTTTCGCTGGATCAACGGTATCGCGCCGCCAGAAGCAGCAAACCTTACATCGTCACCGAACATGGGCCACATGGACCGTGGGAGGTCGAAAAGACGCCTTGGGGTTCAGCGATCGAAGCGACCAGCACGGCCAAGGCGGCTCAATACGCTCTCGGCTTCCGTGAATCGGGGCGTGAAAAATCGAGACTCTGCCTCGGTTCGTACGCCTTTTTGTGGGGTGACAAACAGGAGACGACGGCGACCTGGTTCGGGATGCTGCTGCCCGACGGATCGCGGTTGGCGGCTGTCGATGCGATGACCGAAGCGTGGACGGGCAAGCCACCGCAAAACGGATGCCCTCAAATCGATCGACTCTCGTTGGAACAGACCGATGGGCTGAAGCCGGGGGATAAAATTCGGGCAACGTTGGTCGCCGGCGATCCCGAATCCGATACGCTCACAACAAAATGGATCCTGCGACACGATTCGGGAACCGTTGGCGTCGGCGGGAATTACCAAACCGAAGAGCTTGCGCTCAACGATGCCGTTGTAGGCGACGCCGGGCACGCGGTCATAACGGTCCCGCAGGGTGGCGGCGGCTATCGATTGTTTGCTTACGTTCGCGATAACAACGGAGGAGCCGCCGTGGCTAATGTCCCGCTGCGCGTCGATGCTCCGGTGATGTTGAGAACGTCCCCCAAACCGCAACTCCCGTTGATCGTCTATGGTGACTCGATGGAAACCGAGCCCTACGCGGCATCGGGATTCATGGGGAACACGGCGGCTGTCAAAATGACTTTGGATAGCCGCGACGATTCGCACTCGGGATCAACGTGCCTGCAAGTGCAGTACACGGCGGCCGACGGTTGGGGAGGTGTTTTATGGCAATCGCCGCCGGGGGATTGGACCGGATCGCAGCCGGGCGGTTTCGATTTGTCCGCCGCGGGAGAATTGCAGTTTTGGGTTCGCGGAGCCCAAGGGGACGAGGTGGTGAATTTTGTGATGGGAGCGATCGATGGGGACCAGCCCTATCGCGACACCGCCAAGGTGGAACGGAAAGAGGTTCGACTAACCGACCAGTGGCAGCTGATCCGCATCGCGCTCGACGGCCGCGACCTAACACGGATCAAAACGGGATTCGGTTGGTCGTTGGCGGGGCAAGGCAAACCGGTGACGTTTTACCTCGACGACATCCGCTACGTCGCTCGATGATCATGGCGGCCGTGGCGAGTGGTTTGTCAAACTTTGATTTTAGGACGGATGGTAGTGGACGAGGTCACGAGTCCCCATGATCTCTGGCGCGAGAGGACTCGTGACCTCGTCCACTACTTCAAATTCAAATATGGATGAAGCACTAGCCGCTATTCTACGGCGCCGCTGAGCAC
The DNA here is from genome assembly GCF_007753095.1 of Rosistilla carotiformis. NCBI lineage: Bacteria > Pseudomonadati > Planctomycetota > Planctomycetia > Pirellulales > Pirellulaceae > Rosistilla > Rosistilla carotiformis. The sequence continues at coordinate 3,133,678 of NZ_CP036348.1, read as the reverse complement.
GATGCGGGCGACGTTGATGTAGATCATGATCCCTAAAATGTCGACGATCCCCGCGACAAACGGATTGCTCATCAGAGCGGGATCGAGTTCCAAGCGTCGGAACAACAATGGCAACAGTCCACCGGCGATCGCACCGCTGCTGATCACCAACAGCACGGTGATCGGGATCGTGATCGCAGCGTACGGGCTGGGGGCGACAAACAACGCAAACAGATAACCGATCATCCCCAACGACCCGCCCAATAGCACTCCCATCATGACTTCGCGGATTGCGACGGTTCGCCAATCGCCAACCTTCACATCGCCACTGGTCAGCGCCGTAATTACCAACGTGGCCGATTGGCTACCCGTGTTCCCACCGCTACTGATGACCAACGGGATGAACCAGGCCAGCCAGATGTATTTTTCCAGTTCGGTGTCGTAATGCCTTAACAAAAGCATTGTCAACATCGCAGCAAAAAAGAGGACCGTCAGCCAGATCCCCCGCTTCCAGGTCAGCGTGAGGATGTTCTCGCGTAGATAGCCTTCATCCAGCGGAGCGACCGCCGCGATCCGTTGAACGTCTTCGGTCAATTCGTCGCGCAACACATCGATCACGTCGTCGTGGGTGATGATCCCCATCAACACGCGTCCCTCGTCGACCACCGGAATCGCCAACAGGTTGTAGCGTTCGACCTTCTCGGCAACCGACTCTTGATCTTCGTCGATCTGCACGGTGACGATATCGGTATCCATCAGTTCGCCCATCGTGGTGTTGGGCTTCCCCATCGCCGCGATCAACTGACGCCCTGAAACCACCCCGCGCAATTGATGATCTTCGTCGACGACATACAGATAATAGATCGTCTCATGATCCTCGGCCTGACGGCTCAGATCGTCCAACGCCTCGCGAACGGTCAGCGAGGCGGAGAGCCTCACAAAATCGGTCGTCATCAACGCGCCGGCGGTCTCTTCGGCGTGGCTCTTCAGCCGCATGATGTCGCGGCGTTCGGCCTCGGGCAACAGCGGCAGGATCTCGTTGGCCCGGTCGTCTTCCAGTTCGTGGATCAGGTCGACCCGATCGTCCGATGGCATCTCGGCGACCAGCTCGGCAAGCCGCTGGGGATCTTCTTGTTCGAGGATCTCCAGCTGTCGTTCTTCTTCCAGGTAACTGAAGATCTCCGCTCGCAACGCCACTTCGGCGTGTTGCAAAACCTGCCACGCCTCGCTGGCAGTCAGCCCCTCCATGAACTCGGCCGTGCGGACCGGATGCAGCGCCGTGCAGAATTCAGCTAGATCCGAATCGTTTGATTCGGCAAGCATTTCACGCAGTTCGGGTAGAAATAGCGTATTGACCATGAATCTCTAAAGTGGGCGCGGCGTGGTGTGGCAGACGGTATTACATCGGCGTCAAATAAAAAGGAGAGAGCAGGTGGCTTTCTTCGGGATCGTTTCAGTTTGCGGCGATCAAACCGCGGCGATCGCTTGTTCGATATCTTGTCGTAGATCGTCAAAATCTTCTAGGCCCACCGACAGGCGGACCAGCGCGTCGGAGATGCCCGCTTTGGCGCGATCGGCGGGGTCGTAGCTGGCGTGCGACATCGATGCAGGTTGTTCGATCAACGATTCCACTGCCCCCAAACTGACCGCCAAGTGGAACAGGTGTGTCTTGCCCACCATCGCGGCGGTCGCCTTAAAATCTCCGGCCAGTTCAAAGCCGAGCATCGCTCCGTAGATACCGTCGAATTGACGCGCGGCCAGTTCGTGGCCCGGATGCGAACTTAGCCCGGGGTAATAGACGCGTGAGACGCGCGGGTGGGCGGCGAGCCAGTCGGCCAATCGCGCCGCGGTTTTGCTCTGCTCGCGAATCCGAACGTCGAGCGTCTTGAGGCCGCGGCCGATCAGAAAACTACTGAACGGATCCAAGACCGCGCCGGTTGCGTTTTGGACAAAATAGAGCCGGTCGTAGAGTTCTTTATCGGAGACCGAAAGGGTTCCTCCCAAGCAATCGCTGTGGCCACCGAGGTATTTGGTGGCCGAGTGCATGACGATGTCGATCCCAAATTCCAGCGGCCGTACCAGGACGGGAGTGCCGAAGGTGTTGTCGACACCGATCAGCGCGCCGCGCGAATGGGCCAGTTCTGCCAGCGCGGACAGGTCGGGGATCGAGAACAACGGGTTGCCGATCGTTTCCGCCCACAGCAGTTTTGTATTCGGTTGGATCGCCGCGGCGACAGCGTCCAGATCGGTCATGTCGACAAGCGTCACCGAGATCCCGTTGCGATCGCAGATCTTGTGCAGCAAGCGGTAGGTGCCGCCATAGATGTCTTTGCCGGCGACGACATGATCGCCATTGCCCAACAGCATCGTCACGCAATGCGTCGCCGCCATCCCGCTGCTGAAAGCCAACGAACCAACCGCTCCCTCGAGCGAATTGAGCGTCGCTTGCAGGTTCGATCGCGTCGGATTGCCGCTGCGCGAATAATCGAACTCGCCCCACTCTCCGGCTCCGGGTTGGCGAAAGGTGCTGGCAAGATGGATCGGCGGCACGACGGCGCCGGTTTGGGGATCGATTGCATTGCCGTCGTGAATGGCGCGGGTACGAAATTTCATGGGTCGTGGCGTCGTCGAAAGGAGTGGGGAATCAATCAGAGAATGCGCACGGGCCGGCTATTCCGCGGATGCTTTGGAAACCGTGCGGACCTCGGTCGTATAATGCATCGGGTATGCGGCAAGAACGCGTTGCAGGTCGTCGGCATCTACGCTGCGATACTTTTTCAATTGATCGTCGAGCGTCTCATAAACGCCCCGTATCTGCCAGGCGTTGCCAATGGAAAACATTCGATTGCTCGGCCGCTCGCTGGACAGAATTAACCCCGCGCACATGCGGTTTTTGGCCTGTTCGATCTCATCTTCGGCGGGCCCATTTTTAACGAAAACTTCAATCGCTCCGTCGATCAACGCTAAGTTTGCGTCAACATCTTCCGGGGCACAGCTGAGGTAAGTGAACAACAGGCCGGCATCTTGAAACTCCTGAGTCCACATCGTCGCCACGTCGGCGCGACCAGTGTCGATCAGATCCCAAAACAATCGACTGCCCCCTTCCTCACCCATCATCGAAACCAACATCCGCATCGCAAACCGATCGGTGCTGGAATTGGGGGGGGCCGCTCCGACCCGAATCACGTAGGTTTGGCTGGAATCCGGAACCTCCAGTTCAATCTTTGCCTGCCCACCGGACGTTGGAGCGGGCACCATCGCCGGCATCGCTGCGGTAGGCCACTGGCTGGCGAGCGATTCGACCTGGCTGACCAAGGCATCGAAATCAACACATCCGGCAGCCGACAGCACCATGTTCTTGGGATCATAGCGCCGTTCGAAGTACTTCCGCATCGCCGTCGACGTCATCTCGCCGATCGATTCCGGCGTGCCCAAAACCCGGCTGCCCAAAGGGTGTCCTGCGAAATAGAGTTCCATCGACGTTTCGAAGGCACCAAAGGGGGGCTGGTCGTCGTATTTGGCGATCTCTTCGAGGATCACTTGACGCTCGGTCTGAAAGTCGTCGTCGCGGAGCGCCGGACGCATGATGTCGCACAACAGATCGATCGCTCGGTCCTGGTACTTTGGCAACACGGTCGTGTAATAAACCGTTTGCTCTTCGCTGGTGTAGGCGTTGGCTTGGCCTCCCAGTTCATCCAGTTCGCGATTGACATCCGCAGCGGTCCGTCGCGCGGTCCCTTTGAAGACCATGTGCTCCAAAAAATGACTCAAGCCCCGTTCCTCGGGCCCCTCGTCTCGGGCGCCGCTGCGAACAAAAAAGCCGAACGCCGCGGTGTATCCGGAAGGATTCAGCTCCGCGACAATTTGCAGGCCGTTGGCAAGCGTGTGCTGTTTGAATTCCAAAGTCATCTTGTTGGGTCACATGCAGGAAGAGGTTAGGTTGAGCGAGAATCGCACGCGGCAGGTTCGATTCCAGGCGGCAAGGTGGCGGAGCCAAGTGGAACGCGCGTCGGTCAGGGCACCTGGAGCGGTTCAGGCCCCACGGTCACGATCCGCAAATCACGCGGCGGGTTGCGTTTCCAGTAGTCGACCAAATCGGCGGTCGTGAGGGCGTCGATCTTCTGCTGCAATTCGTCACGCGATTGCACGCGGCCCAACAGATACCAATCCGAAACAATTGCCGAGGCCCGCGACGCGCTTGACTCTTGCTCCATGATCAGACTGCTTTGAATGCGGACCTTTAAACGTTCCAATTCCCCTTCTTCCACGCCGTCGGCGATCGCTTGCAGTTCTTGCAGCGTAACGTCCAAAGTCTCTTGCGCCCGTTCGGCCGTGGTCCCTGCGTAACAGAACACCCCACCTCCTTCGCGCGTCGAATGACAACCTGCGGAGATCGTGTAGCAGAGGCCGCGTTCCTCGCGGACTCGCGTGAACAACCGGCTACTCATCCCATCGCTTAGTACTCCCACGCTGGCACGCATCGGGTAGTAGTCCGGGTCGCCATAGCTGACGGCGGGAAATGCAATCCCAAGATGCGTCTGTTGCGACGGATGTTCAATCGGTTCATATCCCGAGCGACCATCGATCGCCAGTTCGGGCATCGGGTCGGTCGGTTTCCAATTGCCAAACAACGACTCGACATGCGCACGGACCTCGTCCCATTCGAAGTTCCCGGCAACCGACAACATCGCGCCCCGCGGTTGATAATGTTGCTGATAGAAGCCGCGGAGATCGTCGGCATCGATCGCCATCAACCCCGCTTCGTCCCCCAGCGAATTGCGTCCCAGCACTTCGCCAAAATGCATCTGCTTCAAACGATTCATCAACGTCTGCGGTAAATCATCTTCGGCCGCCGCCAGTTCTTGCAGGCACATTTGCCGGGCGTCGTCGATCTGATCGCCTGGCAGATGCGGACGCAAGACGATGTCGGCATACAGCGACAGCGCGGGCAACAGCGATTCGGCTGGCATCGAACCACCAAAACTGCCATGCGCCGTGGAGATGCTGCTGGATCGGTCCAGGCCCAGATTGTCCTGCACGGCGACCAAGTCACGGCTGCTGTAATTGCCCGCCCCACGCTGAATCATTTCGTTGACGAAGCCGGCCAATCCCAGCCGGTCGGGCGATTCGAAACGGCAACCGGCAGGCAGCATGAACGCAAACGCGGCCGAACGCAGCCAGGGCATTTTTTCGCCTAATAAGACAAGGCCATTGTCGAAGGTGTGATGGAGCGTTGTTTCGTAAGGCACGGATTGCCGCCAAATTGGGTGTGCAAATGAAATACAGCTGCCGAGATTATGACCGAATTGATGGTTGGGCAGGAGGGGGAGAGAGGGCCGGTGGAAAATGAGCCGACGGCACCAACGGGTGACGAGTATTGAGAATTGTTTACCGATGTTGCGCTGCAAGGGCTCGATCTTTCCCGAACGCCGTTTTGCGGTTTCCGCGCGGTTGTGGGACACGATTGGTGTTAACCGTTCGTCCCAAATCACCCGGATTGCACAATTTGCAAAATCGGTGCTGCAACGTTCGATAAGCCTGCGGAAAAGGGAGGCACGTAACTGCAAGATCCACCCAAGCGGTATACAATCAGCAGCATGAAAGACATCATCCTGACCGATCCGTTGCCTGAGTTTTTTTTGCCCCACACACAGGCTCGATGTGAACTGCGTTATTTCGATTCGGCGACCGACGCCGACTTCGCCGCCTCGCGAGGAATCCTAGCGTACGGTCACGTGACGATCGACGCCGAAATGATGGATCGTTGTCCGCAGTTGCAAGTGATCAGTAACCACGGTGTCGGGGTCGATCATATCGATCTGCAGGCCGCCGCAGCGCGCGGCATTCCGGTCGGGAACACGCCCGGCTGCGTCGATGCAGCGACGGCCGATCTGACGATCGCGCTAATGTTGGCGACGGCGCGCAAGTTGGTCGTTAGCGACGCGTTCGCACGCGGGGAGGAGTTCACGCGATATAACCCGGCGCTACTCATCGGACAGGAGGTGACCGGCAGCACGTTGGGGATCATCGGAATGGGAAGGATCGGATGCGAGGTGGCGCGGCGTGCCCAAGCGTTTCAAATGCGGCTGCTGTACCACAACCGTACCCGGCGTCCCGACGCCGAAGCGGAGCTTGGTGTCCAGTACCGATCGCTGGACGATCTGCTGCAAGAGTCCGATTTTGTTTCGTTGAATTGCCCACTGACGCCAGAGACAACCGGCATGATCGGCGCGGCGGAGTTTGCAAAGATGAAGTCGTCGGCGATCCTCTTGAATCTGGCTCGCGGGCAGGTCGTCGATACCCAAGCGTTGTACGAGGCGCTTCGCGATGAAAAGATCCAAGCGGCGGGACTGGACGTCACCGATCCCGAACCGTTGCCTCGAGATCATCCCTTGTTGCGGCTGTCCAACGTGATCATCACGCCACATCTGGGAAGCGCCACTGGCCGCACCCGGCACACGATGATGCAGCGAACCCTGGAAAATCTCTTCGCCGGTCTCGACGGCCAACCGCTGCCAAACGAAGTCAAATAGACTCTTCGGCTGCCATGTCGATCTGACCTTGGATACGAGACGGATCGTCATTGCGATCGTTGATATGAGGGGAGTCCTTACCGCGTTTGGCAGCGGCATGAATTGGAATCCGTCTTCGAGCATCGCGAGTATCAGTTCCCCCGGCAACAATCGCTTTTGCTGTCATTTAGTTTGCATCCAATTAGCTGATGTCGACGGTCGCAGGCAACGCGAGACGCGGACCTGTCCACTGTTTCTTATGATGTCAGCACGCATGCTAGCGAAATCTATTTGCCGAAATCGCGCGTTGTGCACTTTACCGAAGAACAACGCGACCAATACAGCCGATATATCCATCATCATTGCAACGCGATCGTGGTAACTCGCGATTCGCTAGCAACCGAGTTGGCAATTGCATCGGGCAAAAAGCTGACCAATGGCGGAGGAAGGGGATATGTGCACTTGGCTCAACAAATGTCACCGGAAGATTCCGGGATTGCCACGCACGCCCGCGCCACGCCGCGAAACCATTGAGCTACTGGCAATCGCCGATACGGCGGCGAGCTGACGAAGCGGATCGTCCTCGTCGATATCCCGATTGGGATCGTATCTAAATTTGGATTGCTTCGAAATCATCAATGCAGGCAAGCTGTTTGTACCCTTCAAACTTCTCAAACCGCCTACCCGAAATCGTCAGATCCATAACAGGGATCTTGATGCTGCTGGCCGTCCCGCAATCGATTGTCACGGGGGACGATGGGATCGCCATTGTCTCGTGGAGTGAAGTCGCCGGGCTGACTGCTGAGTCGGTTGCGACCGTCGAGGAGCCGGCTGGAATTTTGGAAACCGCTGGCGACCCCATTGGCCCGCTGCCGCCAACCTTCATCACAGCGGTCCCGAAACAAGACGAATGGAGTTGGCAGACGTTGCCCGAAGGTTTGATGTGGCACTCCTATATGGCGGGGCCTCACGAACCGCGGATCTCCACGGTGCTTTTCAGCGAACACGAGGGAGGCGCGTTTTGGGATGCAACCCTCGGTGGCCGCGTGGGCCTTTTGCGGTATGGCACCAACGACGTGCAACGCCCGCAAGGTTGGCAATGGGATCTGGAAGGGGCGGTGATCACGCGTTTGGATCTGTATAATTCCGAGGATGTCGAGTCCAACGATTTCCGCTTCGGCACCGAACTGACCAAAGCTTCCGGTCGGTGGTCGCTGAAATTCGGATACTTTCATATCAGCTCCCACGTGGGCGACGAATATATGGAACGGAACCCGAGCTTCAAGCGCATCAACTATGTCACCGAGTCGCTAATCCTAGGCGCCAGCTACCAAGCCTACGATTCGCTACGTCTCTACGGTGAAACCGCATTTGCATTTAAGATGTCCGGAGGAGCGCGGCCTTGGCAATTTCAAACCGGTTTTGAATATGTGCCCCAACCGATGTCGCGGAAGTGGGGTGGACCATTTGCCGCGATGAACCTGGACGTCCGCGAAGCTGTCGGATACGCACCCAGCTTGACTGCGCAAGCGGGCTGGCAAGTCCCAGGCAGCCGTTCTGGCCGCCGTCTCCGCTGGGGCGCGCAATACAGCAACGGCTACAGCAGCCAATTCGAATTCTTCCAACGACGCGAACAGACCATCGGTGGCGGCATCTGGTTCGATTACTGAAGTCGAGCAAGTCGCCAGAAGGGAAGCGTGGGATCCGCTACAATGTCGGTGCCAGTCTGTTGATATGACGGCTGCACGATGATTTTAGTTCTCTATCCCATCACCGTAATTGATCCCTCATGCAAGTCTCTCGACGCCACTTCTCCGCCACCTGCGCTGCCGCTGGGGCGGCGTTTGCACTGCCTGATTTCGCTCGCGCTGCCGACGGCGGGTTCCAGTTCCGGTACCTGCTCGGTTCGTGCATGTACGGCTACGCTGCCGTTGCCGAGATCTTGCCCGAAGTCGCCAAGACCGGTTCGGTTGCGTTGGACATCTGGCCCAAGGCGCACGGGGATCAACGCGAGCAGTTGGATGCGATGGGGGAAGAGGCGTTTGCCGCTTTGCTGAAACAACATGATGTTCCACTGGGATGCATCACGCAATACAAGCTGGGACCGTTTGGACTGCAGGAGGAGATGCGGCTCGCAAATCGACTGGGCTGCGCGACCATGGTCACCGGTGGTGCGGGTCCCAAAGGTCTGAAAGGGACCGAACTGAAGTCGGCGGTGGGCAAGTTTGTCGAGCAGATGAAGCCGCATCTGGCGGTGGCGGAGGAGACGGGCGTCACGATCGCGATCGAAAACCATGGCAACAATTTGATCGAATCCCCCGATTCGCTGCGATGGCTGGTCGAACTGTGTCCCAGCGATCATCTTGGAATTGCTTTGGCTCCCTACCATTTAGACCAAGATTCCGAAACGCTTGCCGAATTGATTCTTGACCTTGGCGATCGGTTGTCGGTCTTTTATGCCTGGCAATACGGAATGGGCTGCATGAAGAAGCTGCCCAAGCAGCAGGAGTTGTTGCAAATGCCGGGGCGAGGCGAGCTTGATTTTGGGCCGCTGGTCGATGCATTGGTCGAGACTAAGTTCAGCGGCTGGACCGAGATTTTTATGCACCCCGTGCCGCGAGGGATCCCGATCCTCGAAACGACAGCCGAAGTGACCGCCGAGATCAATCGCTCGCGAGGCTATCTCGAAGACCTTTTATAGACGAGGATCGACGTGACCGAATCGCTCCTGCCGACGCAACCCTCCGACGCGACGTTCGACGCGTCGAAGATCACTCGCCCGGACGATTCGCTGTTGGTTTATTACGCGTTGGTTGCGGCGTGCACCGTCATCGGGTTCCCGTTTGTCTTTATTCCACTGTGGATCCGATTCAAGACGCTGCGGTATCGATTCGACGATACCGGAGTCTCGATGTGTTGGGGGTACTTCTTTCGGCGCGAGGTGCATCTCACCTATCGACGGTTGCAAGACATCCATGTCACGCGGAACATCGTCGAACGCTGGATGGGGCTTTCCAAAGTGCCGCTGCAAACCGCTTCGGGAACCGCGGGGGCGACGATGCAGATCGAAGGGATTCGCGATCCCGAACCGCTCCGCGATTTCCTGTACGCGCAGATGCGTGGGGCGCGGAACGATTCGCTCGATTCCGAATCGGTCGATAGCAGCGATCAAGTGCTTGGCGTGTTGACCGAGATCCGCGATGAACTGCGTCGGATTCGCAACGTTCCGGAGGGAGACGACACATGACAGCTCCCGTTCCTCGGTCGGCTCAGTGGCTCTATCGCGGCGTTTGGAGAATTCTCGTCGACTGCTTTCGCGTGCCCGATCACCCGCCGACGCTTCCGGTTTCCGACGGCGGTTTCTATCGCAGCTTTCAACCCTCGCGGCGATTCTTGAGCTACCTGAAGTTCAACTTTTGGGTGATCGCCGCCGTCATCGACCTTGTGATCGCTGTCGCCTTGGGGGCGGTTGCGATCGAAAATGAAAAGCTCGCGTTATTGCTGGCGGTCGTGGCGATTCCGCTGGTCCTCGCCGTGCATCTGGTCGCTTATGTCGCGCTCCATCTTCGCTACGACACAATGTGGTACGTGATCACCGACCGAAGCCTGCGAGCGCGGCGTGGGATCTGGGTGATCTACGAACATACGATCACGTTTGAAAATGTGCAGAACGTCTACCTGCGACGCGGTCCGCTGCAGCATCTATTTGGGATCTCGGAGCTGGTCGTCGAAACCGCGGGCTCGTCGCAGGGGGAGGCCGAGAGTCCATTCGCCAGCGGCAACAAGCTGCTGGTCCAGGGGATCGAAGATGCCGCCGAGATCCGCGAACAGATCATGTCGCGCGTCAGCCAGTCGCGCTCCGCAGGCCTGGGCGATGATCAAACCACGTCGCCGTCGAGTGGCTTTTCTCCACGGCAGTTGGCGATGTTGTGCGAGATCCGCGACGAGATCAAAGCTCTTTGAGTTGAGGTCAACGCATCAAATGCGGCGATGACGATCGCGTCGCCGGTTCCATTGCGGAGATCTACCCGACGTTGATCCGGTTTGCCGCGGGCTCATTCACCAGCGACTTGGCGGATCGCGATCTTGTGTGTCACCGGCTGCATGGCGTCCGCGATCGCATCGGCCAACGGCTTGCGAACCGCTTCGGTTTCCTTGACGGCGGCGGCGAAGTCCTTTTTCCCCTCGGGGCCGTGGAAGATCTTCTTCACCTGCTGCGTTTCATAAGCCTGCTTTTTCGCGACCGCTGCATCGACGCGGTCGAACGATTCGCTGAACGGGTTTTTCGGAAACTCCCACGCCAAGTTGATTCCCTGGGCGAGTTGATCCGCGGTGTAGGTTTGCGTCTGGTCGCCCCAAGTGATCTCCCACTTTGTGCCATCGGCTGCGTTAACCTTCAACAGAAACCGGTTGAGATCTTCGTTGAAGGGAACCAGCGTCATCCCCGATCGAATTGAGTTTTCGCTGTGCAGTGTGCCGCTCGCACAGAAGGGATACCGCGTGCTGGTGACCGTTGCGACGCCGTCGGCATACGCATCGATCGAGTGTCCGCCGTCGGCGGTCGCGGTGTTGCTTTCGGTATCGATCGCGATCGTTCCCAGGTCGCCATCGAGGCCCAACGAACGAAGCATCGACCAGGCCATGATCACTTGACCGGCCCAGCCGGGATGGATCCCATCGCTGCCAGCGACGCGGTAGGGTTTCTCTTCGGTGGCGCCGTGTTGAGCTGGGGCGAAGACTTGGGCTTGCAGCATCGGCCAGAAGATGTCGGCAAAGCGAACTTGTTCGCGCTCCGCCACGCCGATCGCGATGTCTCGCAGGGCGCACAGGTTCAAGTTGTGTTGTTCCAACGTTCCCGATCGGCTCTTGACCCAAGTCGCGATCTTGCCAGCACAGCCAGGCGATCCGACGACAACGCGGACGTCGTTCGCTCTAAATTTCTGCACGATCGCAGTGTAGTGATCCTCGTACCATTGCCCGTTGGTGACGTCGAACGGTCGGTAGCGGGAATCGTTCATGCCGTAAGCCAACGTGGCGATCGTCGGCGAGAAGGTCAGGCAATCCTTCTCCATCCGCCGCAGAAAACCGTCGGTCTTCTCGCCGCTCCAACCGTACTGCCGCGCGGTGATCTGTAGCTCGGGAACGCAGGCCGTCAGATAGGTCTCGATCAGCCGCGAGTACATCTTTTGTTCGGTGATCGAATCACCGCAGATCGCCAAGCGATCCCCTTTGCGTAACAGAAGCTCACCCGGCTGCGGCGCTCGACGAGGGTTAAAACTTGCAAACGCAGGATCGTCCGGTTTGGTCTCGTACAGGTACGGGCCAAGCTCCGGCGGCGCAATCGGTGAGCCAGCGGGCTGCGCACTGACGGACACAGCGAGCAAGGGACAACAGAGGAGACAAAACGCGAACAATCGGAGCATGATGTTTTTCTTGAAATGCGGTGACGAAGCGAGCATGGCCGGCGAGCGAGGCCGCTCAGCGGAGGCAACGCATTTTACACAGCGCAAATGGGGCCGTCATCCCAAACCGGTTGGCCAATCCTTCCATCCATTCGCCCGTTCGACACATCGGGCAACACGATCGCGATCCATGTCGCGGTTGCCAGTTTTCGGCGCCATGTTGAGGACACGAGAATCGGACAGCGACTGGCCGCCTGTGATGGGACAACCTTCCGCATAAAGATCGGCTTCCCGTGAATCATCGAACTAAGAAGTAAACACTAGCTGTCGATTGCATCGATCCGAAATTCGCTTGTCGAGCCTCCTGGCACGATCAGATTGGTTGCCAACGGGAATTGGTGTGAACGACTCTCGAGGAAGTGCATGAAGTAGCCCGCGGTATTCGGTAGGACCACAAGATCGCCCATGGCGATCCCTCGAGGAAATCGAAGTCGACGCAGCGTGATCCATTCCGATTCGGTGCAGTACGCACCCGCGAGATAACCTTCCACCGCCGCACCGTGGGCGGAGTCGCGATTTCCTTCGGAACGCACGACCAGCGGGTCGACGAGAAAGTCGTCGCTGCCCGTTCGGCACTGTGTGCGGTTCATCGCAAGTCCAACGAAAGCATCTCCACTGGGATGACGTTTCACATACTCAACACGCGCGACGGTAACGCCGCAGCCATTTAGAGCGCTGCGTCCCGGTTCGCATCTCAGCTGAAGCGACCGAGCTCGTATCGCGTCGGCGAGGGTTCCCTGTTCCCCCGATTCCGCATCCAGCACCTCCGCCAACCAGTTCACGGCGGTTGGCGATTGGTAATAGGGATAGGTGTTGCGTTGACCGTGCAGATGCCCATCCACGTTGAAAAAACCAAGTCCGTGATTTTGGAAGGTGATCGGTGTGCGATCGCCTAGCAATGCCGATCGATGCGCCGCACCAAACGCGTTCCATTGCGATTCACTTTCCAAATAGCACATCGGCAACCCACCACCGATATCGAGAAATCGAATGTCGTGGCCACGCGATCGAAAATGATCGACCCGCGGCAACATCTGCCGCAGCGCGCTGACGCGGTGGCCACTGCTGTAACCATCCAAGTGAAAATGAAGGCCGATCAATCGAATCGAACCGTTGCCACTGGCGTGCGAAAGTTCTTGGTCGAGCAACGCGATTTGATCGATGTCGAATCCGAAGCGCGAGAACAATTTATCGCCGTCATGTTGAAAGCCGCTGATCCGAATAGCAACCTCGGCATCCGTATCGTATTTGCCCGCAATCGCCTGAACGCGTCGCAATTCGTCGAGGTTGTCGATCGCTATCGGCACGCGGCGGACAACGCAAAGCTCAAGTAGCGATTGCGGCTTGATGGCTGCGGTGCAGAGGATATCCGTAGCCGGAACGCCACGGTCGAGTGTTTGTCGACACTCCGCTTCACTCGCCACGTCGATCCCCGCACCGAACCTTTTAGCAGCATCGACAAATGCCAAACACTTGTTCGCCTTGCGGGCGAAGAACGGCTGAAAACGCACGCCACGGTTGACGGCAACGCAACTGAATTGTTCGAGATTGCGGATCATCGGCGCCACGCAAATCAGGTTCAGCGGTGAACCGAATCGCTCGCAAGCTGCGTGCAGTTGCGACGCGTGATCGGTCATCCATTCAATCATCCACGGCTCTAAGGTCGCATCCAATGGAGGCGTTCCCTGGCACGAGGATCTCAAATCGGTAAGCCGACTCGCTAAGTCAGGCTGTCGTTTTTCCAGAATGTGGTTCATCGGTTTTCCTGCAAAACTTGAATGCGTGTCGCGACATCAGCGGCCCAACGCTGGGGTTGATCGTGGAGCGAGCGGCTGAGTGTATCGTTTCCCAGCACGCAGCCTTCGGTCGCTCGACCGATGATCGCCAAGCCCAAGGTTGGCCGCCCCTTGCCGTCGATCGGACGGCCAAGACGATCGACGAGGATACCCTCACTACCGTGCAGTCGCTGAATTATGTCCGCGTCGAGTAAACCGTGCAGCGGCCCTGAGCGGTGCAATTGGTATGGCGAGGGCAAAACGGCATCGATGCAATGATCGATTGTCACGTTCTCGCGGTCGTTGGCGAGGGTACAAACCGACGACTGGCTTGAATCGGAGGGCCGTGGCTCCGCGGTGAGAAAACGAAGGTCGACAACCCCCGCGTCGACGAGCGCCAACATACGGCCGACGTTGTCAGCTGGAGGACCAAATGCGATCCGTTCCATTTCCGTTGCGACGCGGCGAAACGTCGGCCATTGTTCGGCCGCCAGGCCTCCGTAACTGATCCGGCGAACGAGGGCCGGGTACAGGTTGCGCCAAGCGGCTCCCAATGCCCAGGGGACATCCGGGGCCGCGCGACCCGTCGCGACACGATAGGACTGCCGCATCGCTGCAAGAGACGCTTCGGGTTGCATCGCACCGCGACACCACACGGCGAACCATGATTGCACTTCCGCAGGTGTAACAAATCCTCGACCGCCAAAATGGTTGACCGCCGATGCCGCCGCGCGGGCGATGATTCTCCACAACGCGCTTCGCAGATCGCAGCCCGCGATAGGACTGGGCAGGGCATCGATGGATTCGCAACCGCGACTCCAGATCGCATCCAACGCGACAGGCTGGGGAAAGAGCGATTCGTTAGGCTTAGCCAACATCGGACGACCACTGCGTGAAAACGGAACGATCCGCCGTGGTTCCTCGCCACTGGGAAGGTACCGCCAATTCTCCCCCGATTCGTCAAAGATTCCGCCGCGTCCCATGGTTAGTGCCAACGTGGCGTCGATCCAGGTCAAACCAAAACCACGGATCGCCACCGTTGTTCGCGGCGGGACGGCATGCCGTCCGAGATTTTCGCGAATGGGAAACGCAGGTGGGAACTTCAATGGCGTTGGTTTCGACATCGGTTCGGACGAACGCCAGCCCTCGTGGCCAACGGTCAAAACCAGTTCGTCATATTCTCCGTTGAACCGATCGGTGTGGAGACGCCAACACGTGTCACGGCCCTGGATCTGTGTAACCTTGCAACGGTGTAGCGTCACGTCGGCAAGCGTCCGAAGCTCGGCGTGAACGCTTTGGAAACATTCACGAAGATACGCGCCAACCACCGCACGCGGGATGAAGTCGTTCGGATCGAGGGGAACGGGATGCTCGCGGTTGAACCATCGGACAAGGTTACATCGTTCCGCGTCATCCTCCGAAACGCCAGCCCACGCGTTGATGTGCTTGGCCGCAAAGTTCATTTTCAGATAGTGGGGCTGGCAGGGTGCATAGACGTTTCCCGCACCAGGGAACTCCGTTGGTTCAAAGATGTCGATCACCACCCTTGGCGAACGGGGAAGCTGCCGCAGTTGCTCGCTCAACGATTGCAAACAGTACAGCCCACGGGGACCGCAACCTACGATCGCGATCTTAAAGGATGACGCACGGGACGACTTGGCAGATGCTTCCGCATTGGCAATCGACATTGCCAGCGGCGCATTCATCGCGACCTCGATTCGGTCGATCGCAAGGCGGGCGCCAAGATTCTCGCTTGAACTTCGGCCGCGTTGGTGCCCAGCGCCGACTCAAGCCAAGCGTCGTTAAACACCGTGTCCAAGTAACGCGTTCCTGAATCATGCAGGATCGCAACACATCGTTTGCCGACCAGCGTGGACTGAAGTGAACGAACCACCTCCAGAACGCCCCCAGCGGATCCGCCCACGAGCATCGCTTCCCGTGCGGCAGCGCGTCGACATCCCACAACACAATCGATATCGGAGACGCGGACGACTTGGTCGAACGTTTGATCGCGAGCGAGCGCCGGTTCATGCCCCGCACCGAGCCCAGGTATCAAACGCTCGCCAGGCGAACCGCCAAACAGCACGCTCCCCTGTGCATCGACGGCGACAACCTTGGTTTTGCGATGATGGGCGTGAAGATAGTCGCGACATCCTTGCGCCGTCCCCGTGCTGCTGGTGGCGACAAACAGATAGTCGATTTGTCCGTCGGTATCGCGGTCGATCTCACGAATCGTCCCGACCAAGTGTGCGATCGGATTCTGCCGGTTCGCATATTGGTTGGGCCAATAGCTGTTGGGAATTTTCGCCAACAGTTGCCGCACCCGTTGCAGGCGTGCTGCTAAATAGCTGCCTTCGACAGGTCGTTCCACCCGTACCACTTCGGCGCCCAAGGCCCGCATGATCGCCACGTTTTGTGGCTGTGCGTGGGGATCGACGACACACATAAAACGCAATCCGTGAAAGCGGCAGGCTTGCGCCAATCCGATCCCCATGTTTCCCGAGGAGGATTCGATCACGGTGTCCCCCGCAGAAAGCTGCCCCCGATCGATTGCGTGAGCCAGCATGCGACGGGCGGGCCGATCCTTAGCGCTGCCCCCTGGGTTCATCGATTCCAGCTTTGCATACAGGTCCACCCCGGCATCGTCCAGGTAGCGGCGAAGTTGGACCAAGGGCGTGTTGCCCACACATTCCAGCACGCCGTCGGCGGACCGGACCGATGTGGCTTGGGGGCATTGTTGGGGGACGCGTCGTTTCCGGTCCTGTTCCAGGATCGCCATCTCAATTACTCCGGCAAAGTTAACCCTTCGTTTGCAGGTTAGCGATCCCGCAACGTTTTCGAAGACTTCACCAGAAGCAAACACCGTGCCATCAAGAGTTGACGGCGTCGCAAGCAAGAAATCGCTCGCTTTTTCAACGGTCCCAACGCCCGCGTTCAAGGAACGTCCCGTGCTTGGTCATGGGGCGACCGAATTGGTCGATCAGAGGCCGACACGCCATAGATCAGATCACAGCGGCGGGTTGGCTCGAACGAAGCTGCGGACTTTTTCCAACAGTAGTCCACTGTCGATCGGTTTGCTTAAGTAGTCGTTACAGCCGCACTGCAGACAACGATCCATATCGCCTTGCATGGCGTCGGCAGTCAGCGCGATGATCGGTCCCTTGAATCCAAGCCGCCGCAATTGTTCCGCCGTGCGATAGCCATCCAGTCGCGGCATCTGCATGTCCAAAAGAATCAGATCGACGACGCGGTCGTTGCGGATCATCTCCTGCATCCGGTCGACCGCTTCCTGCCCATCTTCGGCCTCGGTGATCACCGCTCCGGCGTTGGACAGCAGACGCGATGCGAGAAAGCGAATGTCGCGGCGATCATCGACCAGCAACACCTTGCAGGCCAGCGGCGCGTCGTCGGTCGCTTGAACGGTGTGGGGCAGATCTTCAAATGCCCGCAACGGAACGAAGCGCGCGTTGGAGATATCTCCGGGATCGATGGCGACATGAAAACAGCTGCCTTCTCCCGGTTCGCTCTCGACCGTAATTTCGCCTCCCATAATCTTCGCCAAGCGTTGCGAGATCGCGAGCCCCAGCCCCGTGCCACCGAAGGTCCTCGAAACCGACGAATCGGCTTGGCTGAAGGGTTGAAACAATCGATTGATTTGACGCGACGTCATCCCAATCCCCGTATCGGCGACCTCAAAGACGATCCGATTGATTTCACGATCAAACGAGACCGCAAGTGTCACCGAGCCACGATCGGTAAACTTGATCGCGTTGCCGACCAGGTTGATCAAGATCTGCTTGAGCCGCTTGGGATCGGTGTAAATCTTCTCGGGAACCAGTCCGTCGTATTGGACCCGCAGATCGATTTGATTCTCGATCGCGCGGACGTTCATGATGCTTCGTACGTCTTCAATCAAGCGATTCGGCGACAAGGGCTCGATGGCCAGATCAAATTTCCCCGCCTCGATCTTCGACAAATCCAAAATATCG
This sequence comes from Rosistilla carotiformis, assembly GCF_007753095.1. Lineage (NCBI taxonomy): Bacteria > Pseudomonadati > Planctomycetota > Planctomycetia > Pirellulales > Pirellulaceae > Rosistilla > Rosistilla carotiformis. The sequence continues at coordinate 3,115,961 of NZ_CP036348.1, read as the reverse complement.
TTGATGATCGCCAGCAAAAATTTTCCATTGCGACGGACGGTATCGATGTGGTCGCGGACGTCGTCGTCTGTGGTGACCTTTTCATCGATCAAATCGACGTAGCCCAGAATGGCCGTCATCGGAGTCCGAATCTCGTGGCTCATATTGGCCAGGAATTCGCTTTTCGCGCGGTTCGCGATCTCCGCCTGCTCACGCGCTTCCAACAAGGCCCGTTCGGTCGTATGACGCTGCGTCACGTCCCAGATAATGCCCGAGTGCCGCATCACCCTTCCCGATTTGCCGCGAACCGGTTCGCCCACGGCGGACAGCCAACGCGCCCCGAGTTCGGGATGCGTGATCCGAAACTCCATCCGCAACTCGGTACCTTGGTCAAACGATGCCTGCCACTGCCTCATCAACTCGTCGCGGTCGTCATCATGCACCCGTTCAAAACAACGATCGGGATCGGGCTTGACCGATTCGTCAAAGCCAAAGAGCTCATAAAACGCAGGGGACCAATAAAGTTCCTTCAGGCTCCATTCCCAAACGCCCATCTGTCCGGCCTGCAACGCCATCCGCAATCGTCGCGCATCGATCGCTGCTGAGTCGACGGCGCGGCGTCGTTCGATCAACAAATCGCGGACGGCGTATTGCCTGCGCCGATCGCGCAGCCGAGCGCGCAACTTGCTCACGAAGACCGCGATCCGCAACGGACAAGGAACCAAGGTGACGTTGCCCAGCGACAACAATTGTTCGACCCGCGACGACGACAACTCCTTCTTTCCCAGCAGCACCAAGACGGGAAAATCAGACCACTCGGGTTGTCGGTCCAGCACGTCCTGGACGCGCTGCATTTCGTCATCGCCCAAGTGGTCTTCGCCCACCAGGCCCACGCCAACTCCCGACGCGATCGCTGTGCACAGTGCATCAATGCTTGAACAAAGCTCGACATCGATCTGCACATCGTCAAGAATCTGCTTGCAAATCTGGGCGTCCTGCGGCGTCGGAGCGAAGATAGCAACCCGTTGGCTGACGTCGCCTTGCGGTGGTTGCAGACTCATTCGGGACTCGATTTTGGTGGGGTCAACAGAACTTCACGCGGACCGATGAACTCCGGCGTTCCCGCCAACACACCGCGAAAGTTGTTCAACGGTTCGCCGATCACAAGCCCCTTGTCGCTTAAGCCGAACTCGCGAATCGTCCGCTCGTGATTCGCGGTACGGTTTTTAACGACGGAGATCGCTCGGTGGATTTCACCGGAGGCTTCAAAGTAACGGAAAAGGATCACCGCGTCAGCCAGATAACTCGTATCGACAGGAGTTCCCATCGCATGCCCCATCATGCCATGTTGGGCAACGACCAAGAAGGTTGCGATTCCTCGCTTGCCTAGATAGTTCAAGATCTCGTGCAATTGGACGACAAGAAATCGCTCGTGTGGCATCGAACTGAGGTAACCATTCAAGCTGTCGATCAAAACGATCGACGCTTCCCGCCCCTGGTTGTCCGGTTCGACCGCCGCCCGAACGTTCAATGCAAATTCGTTCGGCGTGATCTCACCGGCGCGAACATGCTGAATCGAAATCAACCCCGCGTCCATATAGCGCGTCAGTGGAAACCCCAGCCCCTCAGATCGCTTCACCAGCGTTTGATTGCTCTCTTCAAATTCGAATAACACAGCCCGCTGGCCACGCCGGGCCGCTTCGATCGCAAACTGCATTCCCAACGACGATTTCCCCACGCCAGCCGGGCCCAACAACAACGTGCTGGACCCTTCACCGACGCCCCCGCCCAACAGCGTGTCCAGCGTATCGAGTCCGCTGCTGACTTGGCGTCCCAAGAACGACGATGGATTGTTGTCGACGATCGATCGCGGAAACACTTGCATGCCGCCACGCGCCAACCGGAGATCGTGTGCACCCCCGATGAAATCGGAGCCGCGATGTTTGATCACTCGCAAAGACCGCCGTTCATTTCCATAGTCGGTCAAACGTTGTTCGAGTCGAATGACGCCGTGCGCTAAGCTTTGCAGTTGTTGATCTTCGCCTCCGGCAGCCTTATCGTCCAACAATAGCGTGGTGCAACCTCGGCCAACAAAAAATTGTTTCAGCGACAAGATCTGGCGGCGATACCTGAGCGCCCCCTGCGAAAGCAATCGCATTTCCGAAAGCGAATCGAAGACGATTCGATCGGGCTGTAATCGTTCGACCTGTGTTTGCACCTCGCCAACGGTGCTGCTCAGTTCGACCTCCGACGGTTCAAACATTGTGTATTGCGCGTGGTGAACGTCGCGCTCGTGGTCGAGCAATTCGTGGATATGAATCCCGTCCAGCGACCATCCGTGGGACTCAGCGATTCCCAGCAGTTCTTCTTTGGTTTCCGACAGCGTGACGTAAATCCCCGTCCCACCGAGCTCGCGTCCGGCAAGCAGAAACTGTAATCCGAGCGTCGTCTTGCCGCTGCCGGGCGAGCCTTCGATCAAATACAACCGATCGGCCGTCAGACCGCCACATAAGATATCATCCAGCGTCTCGATGCCGGTACTCACCCGCTTCGATTCCATTCTCTCTTCGCCTGTCATCCACGAAATCCTTGTCCGTTGCCAACCCAACCCAAGTCGCCCTGCACGTATTGAACCTTCATACCTCGATAGGCATTGGGGACAACCGCATCATTATGGGAATGCACTTAATATAGTACCTGCCTTTTACGATCGCCTACCGCAGGAACATCCCCATCCAGGCGATCGACTTTTCGCGACGGCAGATCCACGTATGAAAAAAAACAAGTGTGCCCGAGAACCGTGAATCTATCCAAAGCGGTAGCCGCCGGAAACCGTCACTTCCATTTCGCGACCACCGTGAACCGACGCGCACCGTCGCATCGGTCATTCAACTTCCCACTTCACCCTTTTCGTAAACTCCGGCTACAGATTGTAGCCAAGTTCGGAGTCATTCGAACGGTGCTACCGAATCACTGCAGTTCTCCTTCCACGATGGTTTCGCAAACCGAAGCACTTCCATCGATTACCAAGCATGTCTCGGGTTCACACTGGCGATCTGTCGCTGAGCAACCTTGAAAATTCAAGAACACGCTGGGGCACAGGCGAAGTCAAGTCGTGGATGCGGCGCGTGGGAAGTTGCGATCGCCCCGCAGAATCGGGCTCGTGGCCCCATCGTCGTTTTGTGATTCGATCACGGCGCGACAGTGCTGCAAGTCAAGCCGACTCATCGGCTGGAATGTGGTTTCTCGGTCGTTGGCGCCGGGAATTCCGATACCAGAACGGACGTGTTGGGGGCTTCGCCGGAGTAGAAAGCGACGTAATGTTTGTTTCCGATCACCGTGGCGTTTGCGTTCCCCGAATCCCAGGCGATGGGACTTGCGATGGCGATGGCCTCCGATGCGGGCCAATTAAGCGGATGGTCGAACACGATCTCGGGATCGACCACTCGACGCCGCAGGATTCCCCGGCCTCGCTCATAATAATAGTTGCTTAGCAGACCAGTTTCCGCGTCGTGGATCAGGCTAGGCGTGGAGGCATGGACATCGCGGATGTTCGTTTGGGAACGCTTCCAGGTCGCTCCGTAATCGGTAGAGACCAGTTGGAATTGACCTTGTCCGATTTCTGTCCGTCCGACTGCCAGGATCCTGCCATCGCCCAGATAAACCGCCGAGGGTTCAGTCGGCCAGTTTGCTTTGGTCAATCCCGATTCGATGGAGGTCTGCGTCCAGGTCGCTCCATCGTCTCGGCTGGTTAGCGTGCCCCACGATTGCGCCGCTTTGTCGCTGTAGTCTCCCGCGAACCACAGGGCCATCAGCCCAACCGTGGGAACCGCGAAGACGTCCGTAATCTGCATCGGTTGCACCGCAAGATCTGGCGTCGCGACGCGCGTGAAGGTCACCCCATCGGTGGTTCGATAGAGGTCGTGGTTCCAATCCTTCCCGATGCGACGCACCCACAAAAGCATCGCCCCCGTGGAATCGAGCCCCTTGGCAACGGTCACCTCTCCATCTCCCGGCGTGTCGGCGACAGTCGTTTCCGCCGTCCACGTTTTTCCTCCATCGGTGGAAGTGCGTGCGAAGACGGCGCGGACGTCCTCTTTGATCGAATGGGCCGTGCCTCGGCTGTAAACACAGACAAGTTTCTCACCGATGGCTTGGATCATCGGCCACGAATTGTAGCCGCTCACGTCTTGCACGACGTGTGACTCGGCAAGCGCCTTCAGCGGCGTCACCTTAACCGTAGCCAGCCCCGTGGGCCGAGTGAATGAATCGTTAGGATCGCCCGGCTCTCGCTGGATTCGCACCGTCAACGGAGCCTGCGGATCGACTTCGTAATACGACTCCAGCAGGATCGTGCGAGAGTAGAACGGGGCGGCGGGAAGAGCGGTCGGCACGGGTTTGCCTAAAAAATACCGCTCGGTGAACGGGGCATCCTCTACCATCTGGGACAGATGCACCCGATAGACGTCGGAGTAATCGGGGCTCGTCGTCGGATCGGTCGTCGTGACCACAATCTCGACTTTCACGGCGACACAGTCGTTCGGGAAACCGCCGACGACGCCAGAGACCGACTGCCCAGGAGTGCCACCCGATAACGACCAGACAGGAATGTGTGTGGAGCCGCTGGACATCAGGACCAACGAGGGCTGGCCCGTCGCGATCGACATCTCGTTCGCCGTCAGGTAGACCGCGGAACCCGCCGTCCTTTCTCGGCTTCGCGCCACGGTGCCGCGATTTCCTTCGTTGACAACAGCCGCCGTTTGTCCATCTGGCGATTGTTCGGGGTCGCTTGCGGCAAGGCTTGGAACCCACCCGACAAGCAGTGCAGCCGACAGGAGAGAGACTGACATCCTTCGCGTTCGTAGCGACAGCATTATTTCGAGCATAAGAGTTCCGTGGGTGCGGTGGAGGCCCGATACGTGGGTGGCATTCGAAGCTCCTGGACGCATCGACGCGCCATAGCAAGAGCTCCGACTCTGGTTGCGCTGAGCCAACCGCAGGTTTTGTGCGTGATGAATAATTCTAATCAACGCTCGAGCAAACGTTTACCCTGCGTCTCCGAGACCACCTCGAAGAAACCTCCGCAGCATGATCCGAAGCGGTCCCAACTAGCGACGACGGTTTTGCAAACGCATACCGAATAAAAGAGCCATCGGATGATGGCAGCGTTTCCGGATGGGACCGTATCGCATTTCGAATTTCCGGTTGGTTAATTCCACGGACAAAGGAGGAGCCTAGATTTCCAGAGTTCAAGCTGGCCACGGCGAAGCATGCCCAATAGAGTCTCGCACTTTGCCGAGAGGCTAATGCAAGTTCCTACAACGCTGCGATAACGTCATCGGGTTCCGCGCGTTGCCGATATTCTAGATTGACGAACCGCCAGGTCACGACGCCATTGCGGTTCAGCACAAAGGTTGCGGGAATCGGCAGCACGCAACCGTTGCCACCGTTGATTTCTGCCCGATCGCTGTTCCGGTCTTTCCGCATGTGATGAAGGATCCGTTCCAAGACCTTCCACGCGACACCATCATCGGCCGCGACATCTGCGTCTTGATCCGATAGGACCGCAAATTCGAGTCTCACTTGCTCCGTTGGTGCCCGTCGATTCATCGGGCAACTGCGGACTGATTGCAATCAATTCGCAGCCTGACGACGAAGATCCGGCAAGCGCTGCCGCATCGCTCGTAACTGCAAATTGCAGAACAGGCACCTGCTGCCGCGTAGAACGAGACAACGACCGGCCCCTTCGCCAACCACCTTGCAAGCGCAACGGGGGGACACCTCCTTCTAGGCAGTACCACCCAACCAAAAAGATGCATGCTTGTTTGACATCTTACTTTCATTTCTTTACGCTACCTTCACTTCTGGGGTGATTGCCGCATTGCTCGGCAGTGCCCATTCGTTCACGTGTTTGTTTCCGAAAGGATAAAGCGATGAAACACTCTCGACCGATGCGAGTCGGCTTTACACTGGTAGAACTACTTGTCGTTATTGCCATCATTGGAATCTTGGTTGGTCTTCTGTTGCCAGCTGTCCAGGCAGCTCGGGAAGCGGCGCGGCGGATGCAATGCAGCAATAATCTCAAGCAGCAAGGTCTGGCCCTGCATAACCATCACGACACCTACCGAAAGTTCCCCAATGGGGCGTCACGATCCAATGGCCCCAACTGGCGTTTTCACATCTTGCCAGGACTCGAAGAAGAGAATCTTTACGACCAAGTTGATCAGTCCGCCCATGTGTATTCGGGATGCAATTCAAGCAGCAGCTACGGCCAACAGGCGACCGGCAATAATTTGATTTTGATCGACCTGACGGTGCCTACCTATAAGTGTCCCTCGAGCGCCCTTCCATCCAACGAACCGGGAGGCAACATGTGCAATTACGATCGTCTGCAGACCCACGATTACGTCGGCATCAGCGGAGCGTTTCCCGATCCGGCAAATCGCACGAATGTTTGTTCGACCGGAGCTTCATACGGCGTGTATTGCAACACGGGCGTGCTTGTCCCAGAGAAGGAACTCAGCTTCCGCGACATCACCGACGGCACATCCAACGCGATTTTCGTCGCTGAACAATCGGGACGTGTAGGCACAAATGACTATCGCACCAACTATCACGGTGGCTGGCGCGGATGGTCGAGTTCCGGCGACGTGACTACCAAGACAGGGGCCCATCACATCGCCGGCGTCACGACGGTGGCGTCCGTGATCAATGCGAAAACCGCGCAATCCGGTGGCAATACAGTCCCAAAATCGGACAGACCCTATGCCGGCAATACCATTCTCAATTCCTTCCACCCGGGCGGTATCCAAGTGTTGCTGGCAGACGGTTCGGTCCGTTTCTTGGCTGAGACATTGGAATTCACCACGCTCAGCCGACTCTGTGTCCGCGATGACGGCAATGTCCTTGCTGAGTTCTAAACTTTGATTTGCGCGCTGCGGTCGCCGTATCCATTGCGGCGACCCGGCTGCAGTCAATTCATTTCAAATAACACAGCAAGTTCGACAAACAATTCAAGTCAAAGCTCAGGTGATTTTATGGTGGCAGTATGCCCTTCGCGTCGTTCGTCAGCGTTTCTCTACACAGTGATTGTTTGGATCGGGGTTTTACCTTGGGTAAGCGGCTGTGGTAATTCCCCCGTAGATCCGTCGGGGACGATCAGCGGTCGCGTCACCTACGAGGGACAGCCTGTCCAACAAGGGGTGGTCACCTTCTACAGCAGCGAGCTTGGCGTAGGCATTTCCGAAGAGCTCCAGGAAGGTGGGCAGTACAAAACGAATACGCCGATCCCAACTGGCAGCTACGTCGTGACGGTCCTTCCGCCCGAACAGCCGCCGTCGATGGAAGAGGAACTGGTTGTCGAGATCTCCCCCGTGAAAGACATCCCCGACAAGTACCGCGATCCAAGCCAAAGCGGTCTCAAGTTGGAAGTCACCCAGGGTGACAACTCCTTCGATATCGACATGACAAAGTAGCGACACGGCCGATGCTTCCGTCCGGCGAGGCCTTCAAACCGAAGGCCTCGCAAAGCGGCACTCTTCGGTAATTTGCACACAACGATGAAGCCAATCCGGGCAGTCCCACCGAGGACAATGTTCTCGTGTTGAGATCGTCATTTGCCCTGCGGGCGGGCAGGTCCGTGAGGCGTTCACATTGATGGTTGCGATTGCTTCACCGTCGCGTGGCGAGGCATGGGCATTGCCTCAACCACGGCATCGATGCGCCTCTGGCAACGAGACGTTTCATACCGAAACGCCAAAGGCTTTCGGAAACAGAGGTGATCGACGGACCGTTTGTGGCATTTCACTGGCTGTTTTGAAACAACGTTTGGCATGGCCTCAAGTCGAACGCTGATTGTCGTTGAACAACAATGGCGACGCTTCGCTGGGATCAAGCCAGAAGCTACCAGAGCATCACGGCTGCGAATGTGAGAACCGGTCCCGTCAGGGCAAGGCGTTTGAGGGTCCGCCAGCATCGTTGCGACGTTCCGGGTTCAATCCTGCGCCAGTCCGCAAGGTACCAACAGATCGTTTGGGCGCCATATAAAATACTGATCATCAAGAACGTCATTAAACGCACATCGGGATTACGATCGTACCATGACGACGCTCCTGAGACGCCACTGGCAATCATCCATGTGACGCAACACCACGCGATCGTAAGCAGATAGGCGATCCAATATAAACCCGGTGAGAGCCGACGTTGCTGGTTTTGACGCGCCGCCCAAATGGTCCATAACTCGCACGGGATGATCACCAAGCCATGGACGAACAACGATTCAACCATGTCACTCGGATTGAAGACGGATTGACCGTACATCGGAATCGCCACCAAGCCTGCGATCCCAAAGAAAATCCGAGCGCAGACGACAAGGATGATCGCCGCCGACAGATCGGAAACTCGCGCGGGACGTTGGCTCCACCGCCGCAATCGATGCCACGGGCTCTGAGCGCGTGCGGAGATGGCATCCCCCTCCAAAAATCGATGTAGGTCGGCGGCCAGATCCGCACTACGCGAGTACCGATCCTCAGGCACTCTCTCCAGACACTTCATGCAAATCGTGGCGAGATCCTTGTCGATTTCTGGCCGCACCTGCGAAATGGGTACCGGCGTGTCGTTCTGCAATCGCATCAATACCGCCGGATAATTCGACGCTGCAAATGGCGGCGATCCGGTGAGTAGATGGTACAAGATTGCCCCGATCGAAAAGATGTCCGTCGCCTGCCCTGCCTCTCCATCGCCTCCGTGGGCTTGCTCGGGAGACATATACAGCGGGGTGCCCAGCATGACGCTGCTGCCGGTTTCTTTTAGACGCTGATCGATCGAGCATGCCAACCCAAAATCAGTCACCCGTGGGATCCACGGCAGCGAGTTGGAATCGCCGTTCTCGCGGTTGGGAAACAACAGAACATTCGCCGGCTTTAGGTCGCGGTGTAGCACATTGTGCTGGTGGCCGTACTGGACTGCATCGACGACGTCAGCGATCGTTCGCGCCGCAAGTATCGGATCGATGGGGTTGGTTTGCCGCTCGATCCAAGCCCCAAGCGTCTCCCCCTCGCACAGGGCCATCACCAGAAAACTCTGGCCCTGATCGGTCGTCCCGATCTCATAGACCGGAACAATGCCGGGATGATCGAGCGTCGCGACCGCACGCGCCTCGCGGTGCAATCGGCGATGCATTTCGGCCGGGTCGGTGCCATCGACGCGAGCCACCTTGATCGCGACGTCACGGTCCAGTTCGGGGTCACGCGCTTGATAGACCGTTCCCATCCCTCCGCGTCCCAACAAACCCGACACTTCAAAGCGTCCGATCTTCTCGGGCAGAACAGGTTCCGGCGGGGGCACTTCGGCCCGCTCAAAAACGGTATTCAGCAACCGCAGCACACGGGCCGTCTTGGCGTGTTCCTGTTCAAAACGAACGTCAACGGGATCCGAATCCGAAGCGAGCGCACGTTCATATCCGGCTGCACGGCGGGCTTGGTCGTCGACGGCTTTGCGGGAATCGCTCACACGGCACCGTCGATCTGGTGACCAATCGTTTGAATCGCTTCGAACCAGCGACGTCGGCAGGTGGAGGTTGGAAGATTAAGTTCTGTCGCAATCTGATCAAACGTACGGTTGTCGAGATAACGCATCTGTACGATCTGGCGTAGCTCTTCAGGCAATTGTCCGATCGCGCCAAGCAGTTGCGCCACGTCTTCTTTTGCAGAGAGCACCGCACTTGGCGAATCTCCGTCATCTGCCGTTTGGCTCAGACAGTTTTCCCCGTCGGGCAATTCACGCTGTAGACGCCGTTTCTCGGAAACCTTGAACCGACGAATACCTTCGATCAGCTGGTGATTCAAAATCGTTAACAGCCAAGCGTTGAGGAGTTCAGGCCGTTGGCCCCGAAAGTCTCCAAAATCGCGTGTCGCCACCGCGAACGCGTCTTGAACCAAATCGGAGCCCGACATCTTCTTCCGCATCTCTGAATCAAGCTTTGCCCGGGCAACATGAGTTAAAAGCTCACGATGCGGCTCCAGCAATTTCCCCAACGACGCGTCGCAACCAGCGCGTGTGTCTCGCAGCAGTCGCTGGAATTCATTGTCGGTTAGTGGCGATCCATCGGCAGTGGTGCTCATGCGACTGACCTCTGACAAGTCGTTCGTATTGCTCGGGTCACGAAATCGGTGGTGCTGACTTGCATGTACGTATTTCAACCTAACCGCACGCAAACCACCATACTGCACGCAAGTCCACCCTTGCGGGTTACCAGGCGGCCTCCATGCGGCAGCTTTAACGATAATCCGAATTTTGTGGTTTTTGCGGCAAAGAAATCCGCCAATACCTTTTGAGGAGGGTTACCGGTACGCGTAACGATGCCACTGCGTCGGCACGCGGAAAAGGAAAAGCCTACAGAACGACAATGACGGAATCCAAGCGGCACAGCACACGGTTAGAAAAGCGATCCGATGAGTCAGGCACGAATAAAACGTTCAAGCAAGCGAAACAATAAGTCACAATTGGCGCCGAAGCGACGACGAATGCTCGCCGAACAACTGGAAGATCGGCGGATGCTGGCGACAGTGGTTTGGGACGGTGGTGGCGACGACGCTTTCTGGTCGACGCCCGCCAACTGGACCAATAACGTTGCGCCTGTTTCAGGTGACCAACTTGAATTTCCTAGCGGTGCGGCTCGATTAGCGAACACGAACAACTTCGCCACCGGTACAGCTTTCGATTCGATCGTCTTCACTGACGCCGGCTACACCCTCACCGGCAACAGTATTGGACTGGCCAATGGGATCGACAACCAGTCTGCCGGCACAAACACGTTTAACGTACCACTGGAATTGACCGGCTCTCAGACGATTCAGACAGATGGTGCACTGGACATTCAGGGAACGATCGATCTTGGCACTCACACGCTCACGCTGAACGATGAGACGATTCCCGGCATGATGAGTCTTTCAGGCATGATTAGTGGCAGTGGCGGCATCACCAAGACAGGATCCGTTTCGCGAGTCCGGCTACTTGGCGACAATACCTACTCGGGAATCACTCAAATCCTTGAAGGGACGATCGACATTTTTCACGACGAAGCCCTCGGTGCAGCGTCGGGTGCCACCAGCCTGTCTTCCGGCGCGACCCTCGTCCTCAACGGAGTCACAACCGCAGAACCCTTTAATATTGGGAGTGCCACAATTACCGGATTTGGCACGTTAAGTGGCCCAACCACAATTTTGGCGAACAGCCCAACGTTCCTTTCGCAATCCAATCATGTGCTGACAGTTTCTGGCAACATCACCGACAACGGCGCCGGACACGAAGTCAGATTGCGCCCCTTTGGTGCGGACAGTTCCGTTGTGCTCTCGGGAACTGGAGCGTGGTCCGGCCAGACATCGGTAAGTGGAAGCGGGACTCTGCGGCTGAATGCCGCGGATGCAATTCCCGATGCCAGTCGTCTTTTCATCGGATCCGACAGCCCCACCATCGTTCTGGATGGTTTCGACGAAACGATCGGTTCGCTGCACGGAACCGTTGGCGAGATTGATCTTGGAACACGAACGCTGACAACCGGTGGCAACGAGTTGAGCGATGACTTTGGTGGCCTCATCAGTGGTAGTGGTGGTCTGACGAAGATCGGGACAGGCACGCAGACATTGAGTGGCAGCAACACCTATTCAGGGGCGACATCTATCAATGCGGGGACTCTTTACGACAGCGGGGGTTTTGGCGGTGCCATCCCCAATGGCAGCGCGGTGGCGATTGCGTCCGGTGCGACTCTCAGCCTGGATCCAGACATAGGCTTCGATGGAATTGGTTCACTGGCTGGTGAAGGTGACGTTGTTCTCAACGGATCTGTCAGTCTGCAAAATGGAGGCGACGGCCAATCAACAGCCTTCAGCGGTGTCATCCGTGGTGGCGGTCATCTGACACAGAATGGCTCTGGGACTCTGACTCTGAGCGGTGTCAACAGCTACACCGGTGGCACTGGGATCAGTGCTGGCTCAATCCGAATTGGCGCGTCCGGTGCAATTCCAGACGTGGGCGAAGTCGCTGTTAACTCCGGCACCACACTGGACCTCAACGGCTTCGATGAAACAATTGGTCGACTGCGTGGTCAGAACGGAGGCGGAGAGATCGCGTTGGGCGGTGGTACGCTGACGACGGGTGATGCAAGCAGTTCCACTTACAATGGTGTGATCAGCGGCACTGGCGGTTTAGTGAAGCAGGGTTCAGGTATATTCACGCTGTCAGGAGCGAATACGTACACCGGAGTCACCACGGTTCAAAGTGGACGTCTGAATATGGACGGTAGCCTTGCCGATGGACCTGCGGCAAGTGATGTCGTCGTCGCCTCCGGCGCAACTCTCGGCGGTTCAGGAACAGTTAACGGTGCGGTGCAATTGAATAGCACCGCCATGCTGAGTCCAGGCAGCAGTCCTGGCAGACTTACTACGGGCGATCTCCGACTTACATCCGGTTCAACGTTCTTCGTCGAAATTGACGGGGCAACCGCCAGCACCGAGTATGACCAAATTGTTGCCAATGGCACGGTGGATCTGGGTGGTGCCACGTTGGATGCCGCGCGAACCTATGCGGCACTGCTAACCGACACGTTTCTGATCATCGACAACGTTGGCTCTGACAGTGTCACCGGAACTTTCAACGGCCTTGTAGAGGGAGGTGTCGTTGCCATCGACGGCACGAACTTTCAGATTTCCTACCTTGGAGGCGACGGCAACGACGTCACACTGACTCCAATGCCAAACGTCGTGAAGGGTGCGAAATTTGAAGACCTGAATGCGAATGGGGTTCGCGATCCTGGTGAGCCTGGTTTGGCGGGCTGGACAATCTTTGTCGATACCAATGGCAATCGTGTGCTCGATACCGGAGAAATCAGCGACACAACTGACAGCGATGGCGTTTACACGATTAGCAATGTTCCCGCAGGATCGGTTGATATCGTCGAAGTCGGTAAATCCGGCTGGGTCGCCAGTCTGCCAGCACCGGTGGCTGCCAGTCTCGTCGAACCGAATCCGCCGATTCTGGCGCGCACCGGCATTTCGAATACTACATTGAGTGGCGATATCACCGCAGACACGACGTTGACAAAAGCGGCTGGGCCTTACTTGATCACCACCCCCGTCACCATTTCGGGTAGTGTAACTCTGACTGTCGAACCCGGTGCAGAAGTGTTATTCGCTCCGGGTGCACAGTTGGTTGTTGAGGGCGAGTTGTCAGCTGTCGGTACGAGCGCCGCCCCGATTCTGTTTACATCATCCGCAGCCACGCCGGCCAAAGGGGACTGGAATGGAATTGATATACGCAATACGCAGGGGGGGCATGTGGTACTGGAGTTTGTGACGCTGGAATATAGCAGTACTGGGATTCAGGTCGAATGTTGCAGCACCACATCCCCTGCCGTGATCTCGGACAGCGTTTTCCGCCATAACCAGTCGGGCGTCGGCGGCTATTCCGGTGCAAAGGTTATCATTGAACGCACCGTCTTCGACAGCAACACTTACGGCGTTTCGAGTGTCGACAAGCAAATCACAGATTCATTATTCGCCAACAACGCGATAGGTATTCGTGACGGCGGACGGACGACTGTCTGGACGAGCACATTTCGCAACAACACCATCGGAATCACCGGTGCGTCGGACATGTCGGTGTATTATTCCCGGATTACAAATAATGCGACAGGAGTGGAAGCATCGTTCTATGCTGGCCCCCGACTGTACAATAACGAGATCAGTAACAACGATATCGGAGCGATCCTGGGCAGTGGCCGCAACGACGCGATTACGGTTGAAGGGAATTCATTTCATGACAACACAACGCTCAACCTGAAAACCTTCGGCACCAACAACAAAGTCGCAGCGAACAATTACTGGGGTGTGACCGACAGCGCCGGCATCAACGCAACCATTGAGGATGCTCGAGAGGACATTGGTCTCGGGCTCGTTTCCTACGAACCCATTCTTACTGCCGCGCCAGAGGTGACACCATTGCTTGCGGGGAGTCTTCCAGTAAGCGTGTCACGTGGGGAAACCCTTTCGAACGTTGACTTTGGCAATTATCAACTAACGACGGTCAGCGGTGTTAAGTTCGATGACATTAACGGCGACGGCATCAAAGACGCAGGCGAATCTGGCCTCGAGGGTTGGACGATTTACATCGACACCAACGACAACGGCCAATTGGACAACTTCGAACACCGAGTCGCGACCGCTTCCGATGGGACCTACGCCTTTACGAACCTAACCCCAGGCTCCTATCGGCTCCGCGAAGTCGGACGCGCTGGCTGGATCAACACCCTTCCAGCAACCGGGTTTGTCGACCTCTCCACCACCAGCGGGTCCACGATAACCGATATCGACTTCGGCAATCATGAAACCGATCGTCCCGCTCCCGTCGAAATTCATGGCGTCAAATTTAATGATCTTGATGCCGACGGCATTCAGGATGCCGGAGAGCCAGGACTGTCGGACTGGACAATTTTCTTAGATCTCAACAACAATCGGCAAAAAGATACCGGCGAGCCCAGTACCACCACGGCCGATGACGGCAGCTACAGCTTTACCAATCTAGCGGCGGGAACCTATTCCGTTGGCGAAGTGCCACAGGCCAGCTGGCAGCAGTCGTTTCCAGCGTTGGAAACTCCGGCACCTCCGGCGGCACCGGCAACGACGACCATCGATCACGCAACGATCTCCACCGCCACAACGGTAAATGGTGCGCTATTTGAAGACACAACATGGAGCCTCGCCGATTCTCCGGTTCGCGTGACTGGCGATGTTTTGGTCTTTCCCGATACGACGCTCTCCATCGATCCGGGCGTCGTGGTGCTGTTTGATTCCGGAACCCGCCTGACAGTCCGTGGCCACCTAGATGCCGTCGGTACCGACGCCGCTCCCATCCTGCTGACCAGTTCGTCGGCGACTCCGGCGATGAACGACTGGAACGGCATTCAGCTGGAAAACACGATCGGCGGCACAGCGGAACTGGGCTTCGTCGCACTGGAGTACGCCAATACTGCGTTCCAGGTTTCATGCTGCACCAATTCGATCATTCCAGCCACCATTTCGGACAGCACGTTCCGGCACAACTCGCTTGTCTTCGGCGGCTATTCTGGCGGAGACGTCGAAGTCTTCCGTTCGTTGTTTGAAAACAACACGACCGTTTCGGGCGGTGCGGACCGCACGTTCTACGATTCCATTTTCCGCAACAACGTCACTGCGTTATACGATGCCGACCGGCATACGATCGTCAACAGCCTTTTCGAGAACAACGACGTGGCGATCAGTGCACACGCCAGCACCCTGGTGGAATACTCGACGATTACCGGCAACCGGATCGGCGTGACGGCGCCCGCTTACAACGGCCCCAACCTGCGATACAACAATATCACAGCGAACGAAATCGGCATTGAATTGACAGCGCAATTCTCCACCGCGATCGCGACAAACAACATCTTCGACAACGCCGTCTTCAACGCCCAGAACCTCTCTGTCAATGATCGCAACCTAGCAGGCAACTACTGGGGAACCCAATCGGCACTTGAAATTGCGAATTCCGTTCACGACAGCGCTGATGACGGTTCCGTGGGAACCGTGACGGTTGATCCTTATTCGCTTCAGGAACTCGATGCCACTCCACCCGAGGTTGGATTCCATTCACTGACACTGGGATCCGGTGAGATCGCCGTTGACGCGAACTTCGGGAATTTCCAAAAGATTACCGCTTCGTTTTCCGACACGACGGCATCGGCTGACGAGGACGCGGGTGTCGTGCAAATTGTGGCTCAGCTTGCCCAGCCGCTGCCGTTTGATACGACGGTGCCAGTCACGTTCTCTGGCACGGCCGATCTGAATTTCGACTATTTCGCATCGGACCCGAACTTCTTTTTCCCTGCAGGTAGCACTACGGGTACGTTAACTTTAGCTATCGACGATGACCTTCGATTCGAGGGGGCGAACACCGTCGTCCTAACGATGCAGCCTGGCGTTGGTGTTGCGCCAGGCGGGACGCCAGTTCACACGCTGACCATCAACGACAACGACGCAATCCCCGAATTGTCGTTCTTTACATTGGGCGTTACCGCCGCGGAAGATGCGGGTCCGATCGTGATTGAGGCACGAATTCTGGCCGAATCCGAAGTGGATATCCGGGTACCGATTCTGTTGTCGGGTACTGCAACCAACGAAGCGGATGACTCCAACGATGCGGACTACGCCATCGTCGCCACTCCGGAGATTTTGATCCCTGCCGGTTCGCTTCGCGGGTCGATCCCGCTGACGATCATTGACGATACAAGGCCGGAATTGACGGAGCGTATCGTAGCGGAATTCGGAACGCCGGTGGGAGCAACGCTTTCTACCGCCGTCGGTGATCCGCTGACGCACGTAATTACGATCCCACAGAATGACGTCCCCAATGTTAGTTTTACTGCGAGCCAAGGTAGTTTTAGCGAAAACGGCGGACAGCTTGCGGCGACGGTGCGACTATCGGAACCACATGTACTTCCGGTAACCGTCCCTTACACTCTTGTGAACGGCCTCGAGGTAACAGCTGGCGATTACAGCGTCTCGCCAATAGGGTCGATTGTGATCGCTGCCGGAGAGACGGAGGGCGTTATCACCCTGACGGGCCAGGATGACATCATCGACGAAAACAACGAGAACGTCACCCTACGGCTAGGAGAACCAACAAATGCCGTCCTGGGTACCACACGCTCATTTGTGGGCACCATCATCGACGACGATACATCAATTTTAGAGTTTTCGTCGAGCGGAACCACGGTTTGGGAAAATGCAGGTCCGCAGACGGTAACACTGACGCTAACCCCCCCGTCGGCAACGGATGTTACCGTACTGCTCTACACAACGGGCGTGAAGTCGACGGGCAGTTCACGCGACTTCGATATTAGCACGACCTCGATCACGTTCACTGCTGGACAGACAAGCAAGACCCTCACGGTCGATCCTTATGCTGACTCCCATAACGAAGGTGACGAGTACGGCTACGTAAGAATCGCCAATTCCGACGGCGTGAAAATTGGAAACCAAGATTATTTTCGGCTCAAGATCCGCGACGATGATCCTTACGTCTACATGGGTGAAGGTTCCAGCATCAGTGAGCGAAACCAAACCAGCACGTCGATTACGATGCGGCTGACAGCCTCATCAAACCGTACCGTCACGGTTCCGCTCTCCTATGCGGGCTCTTCCGCGGGTCGCAACAGAGATTTTACAGGACCATCAAGCGTAACGTTCAGCCCCGGCCAAACCAGCAAGACATTCACAATCAAAGCCAAGAACGACAGCATTGATGAATACACCGAAAAAGTTAAAGTCAGCATCGCCCCCCCCACCAATGCTACGACATCATCGAAACTTAAAAGGTCAGAAACCGTTAGCGTTTATGACGACGACGCCCAGCCAGTTGCTTCGTTTAAGGTGACATCGTATGAGCGGAAAGAAGGCCAGGGGGCATGGGTGGAGGTCCGGCTTTCCAGGGCAAGTGGCAAAACGATCACCGTGCCGATTGGGATTTCAAGATACTCGACCGCAACCACCAGCGACCATAATTTCCGCAACAGGACACTGACCTTTAAGCCGGGAGAGACGATCAAGTCCTTCCAGGTCCGAATCACAAATGACAGCCGCAGCGAGAACAGGGAAAGGTTGTTGCTGTTCCTCTCAAGTAATACAAAGAATGCCGTAACCGACAAATCGAGAAACCTATTCTCCGTTTACATCGTTCCAAGTGATGCCTGCCGAGTCTTGTCTTCCAGTTCAAGTAACGCGGAGACGGTTTCCGGCACGCTGGCCGTGAACCCAAGGATCAATTTGAAAACGATTGGCGATTGTCGCTCTGGGTTCGGAAGCTCGATCAATCTGTCGCAGATCCCCGTCTCCGACCGCATTTTCAACGGACAATTAGCGGTCAATGGAGGATATGTCGTCGATGGCACGGCCTTCTTCGATGCCAATTTCAATGGAATCGTCGATTATCTCGACTTGAATGACAATGGTATTCAGGACGAAGGTGAGCCCTCCGAACCGGTCACGACAACCCTGCAGGACGGAAGCTTTTCCCTTGACATCGATTCTGCTTTTGATGTGGATGGCAACGAGACCCTCGATCGCGATGAAGGCCGCTTCGTTCTAATCGGTGGCACCGATGGGGCAACGCAACTGCCATTCGTCGGCCAGTTCTCGTCCGTACCCGGACAGTTACTGCTCAGTTCGATCTCGTCGACGATTCAGCATCTCACACAACTGGGATTTGATATTCCACAGGCAAGCGAGCGCGTGGTTCAGGCGATGGGAATGCCTGACGGCATGGAACTCGACACGCTGGACCTGTTTGAGGCGACGATGGATGGCAATGCGGATGCTGCAGTCGGATATGCACGTTCCGCCGAACTGTTCAATGCCACCGTCGACGCGGCAAGCCTGTTCTCCGCCGCGCCTGGCGCTCCGCCTTCGAATTTGCTTGTTGATCTGGCCTACGCTGAGATCGCTTTGCGCATCCAGGATGCTGGTTCAGAAATCGACTTGGCGAATGAATCCACCGTACGTTCGTTGCTTGAAGGAATCGGATTCCGTACCGGCATCACACTCTCGGCCGACGTGATTGATGGTGCAGCTTCATTGATCGCACGCGGTAATTTGAAGATCCGCGACCTACCCGTCGCCACGGACGCCGCATTTGTCGAAGACATCGTGCGGGTGGAAGCATGGATGCAGGGTGCTCTGGCTACGGACTTGCAAGCCGTTGCTGGCGGTTCGACGGATATCGCGACCGTGCTTGCGGCCTATGCGGGCGCGGCCCTTGACACGGCTGTCGCCAATACGCCCGTTGGAGACATCGAAGTTCCCGTCATCTTTGTGAACGATGTCGTAAAGACCGAAGGCGACGACGGGACGACATCCTTTGACTTCACCGTCTCGCTGACCTCTGCGTCAAAATTCCCTGTCTCGGTTGATTACCAGACGAACGACGATACGGCGGAGGCTGCCGATGGCGACTATACGCCAACCAGTGGCACGTTGAACTGGGCTCCAGGTGAATCGGGCGAGCAAACGGTCAGCGTTGTCGTTAGCGGCGACGAGGTTGCCGAAGCGGACGAAAGGTTTCTGCTGAACCTATTCGACGCCGAAAACGCCATCGTGCGCCGCGAGGTTGGAGCGGGCTTTATCATCAACGACGATGCCGTCGATTATACGGCGACGCATCTTGCCGATCAGACCGAGAATCAGTTTGTCGTCGCACTAAGTGAAGAGGACGTGTTTGTAATCGAAGATGACGTGGAGGTCTTTGGTGGATTCCAGGCCGAGCCATGGCAGGCATTGCTCACGGGACAAGACGATATCGATGATACGCTATTCCTCGACTTCTCCGCAGGAACTTATCGAAGCGACACGATCACGTTCGATGGCGGAGGAGGCACAGGATTCGATTCGGCAATTGTCAGCGGTGGAGATTTCGACACCGTCACCGTATCGCTCACCAATGCCACCGACGGCCAGACGGTATTCGACCCCGCTGACAGTGTTGAAACCGTCACGCTGAACTGGCTGGGACTCGAACCATTTACGTTCAACTCCGTGATCGCCGACATGGTCTTTGAATTGCCAGCAGGCGTGACTTCAGCAGTGTTGGAAGACATGGATCCAACCGATCTTGTCAGCCCTGGCGTGATGCGACTCTACAGCCCCAATAGCGATTTCGAAGAACAGATCTTTCCGAATCCATCGGGATCACTGACCATTCGTGGAGGTGACGGCACCGACACGATTTCGATTGCATCGCTGGACCCGGCGTTCACAGGGGCACTGAACGTGGATGCGGATTTCCTAGGATCCGACGATGTTAACGTGGCCGTCGACGGGGCAATCAATGCAATTGCAGACTTCGCTGTCGAAGCGACTTCAATCACTGTGAATCAGCCGATTACTTTGACCGATTTCGATGTCCGCTTGGCAGCATCAGGGGATTTGATTCTGAACAGTCCCATTGAGTCGACGAATCGCAACGTCGAATTGTCTTCGGGAACGACGACATCGGTTAGCTCGAACATTACGGGGAACATCGTACTAAGTTCAGGCACGTTCGATTTAAGCAATGGAGACAATCTTATTGGGCAAGTCTCGATCCAAGACGGAGCGACAGTAGCGGGTGGCGACATGATTCACGGAAACGTCCACGTCGCATCGGGAGGAACGCTTGCCGGAAACCAAACGGTCACTGGACTCATCACCGTTGCCGATGGCGGAACGCTGAGTCCCGGAGCTGTCAGTCCGAGTGGAATTGGTACGATCCAGGCCTCGGCCGTGAAACTTCTGCCGGGTTCCCTGTACCACGTGGATATTCTCTGGACTGACTCTGGCTTCTCAGACAAAATTATTACCAGTGCGATGTCCAACCAGGATGGCAAACTCTCGGTCACACTTACCGGATCCCCGGATGCAGGAGAAACGTTTCAGATCATTGACATTCGCAGTGACGCCGGAGCGGACGAGACAGGGACGGTGTTCCAGGGACTCAGCGAGGGAGCGATTTTCGCGACCGAAGCATCGTTATTCCAAATCAGCTACGGTGGTGACGCCGCGAACTACACTCTAACTGCGGTTGCCGCAAACACCGTCACCGGCACAACACCCTCGCTGGCCGCGGGCGTTATCGCTGCGGGTACCACGGAACTGACGATCGATTTCAGCCGCGCGGTCGACGCGAGTGCGGGAACGGCTCCGTATGTGTTGCAGTCGGTGGGACCGGATGGATTGCTGGGCAATGACGACGATCTGTTCATTGACATCGATTCGGCCACCTACGACGGCGATTCGGTGACGCTCGCATTCGCTGCACTGCCCGAGAGTGTGTACCGGCTGACAATCGATCCATTTGCCGGGATTGCTGCCATTCAGGTCCAGGTCGATGAACAAACCGGTGTCGTCAATGACCTGCAAGGAGAGATTGATGTGTTGTCCGTGCTCGAAGCGGATCTGACGGGGCAGATCGACCAGGCCGAAAGCGAGCTTTTTGTCACCCAGAACACGATCCCGATTGTCGAAGGCGAAATGAACGACCTTCAGACGCAGCAGCAGGATGTGCAGTCCTTGATATCGGACCAGCTGCAGCAACTGGATATCAAACAGCTGGAGCTGGACGACGCGATAACGAACAACGCACCGCAGCCAGAAATTGATCGCCTGCAAACGGAACTGAGCGATCTGCAGTCGGTTCTGGATGATTTGCTCGGGCAGGACGCCGTGCTGCAGTCTCAGATCGACGACAAGCAAACGGAGCTGGCAAATCTTCAGCAACGGGCGAATTACCTGCAAAACCAAATCCATCAACTGATCCCGCTTCGAGATGAGGCCATTGACCGGCGATTCGACATGGAGTCTCAGCTGCCAGCAGAACAGACGCAGCTCGACCTGCTGCAGCAACAACTAGCCAACACTCCGCCGCTCGGCGGTCCCGGCGGCGATCCAATCGACGGAGACGGTGATGGTGTTGCGGGAGGTGACTTTGTCGCGGATTTTGTGGTCGATGGTTCGGGTGATGTAGGATTGGATCCAGCGTTTGGAAACGCTGGAGCGGTGACGACCGAATTCTTTCACAATGCCTCCTCCTCGGACCAGGCCCAGAGTTTGGTATTGCAACCGGATGGAAAGATGGTAGTTGCTGGGGACTATGGCTTGGTGCGATACAACCCAAATGGATCGAAGGACATATCTTTCGGATACAACGGGGTTGTGACTTTCAGGGGGTACGCGACGAGCGTGGCGTTGCAGAGCGACGGGAAGATCGTGGTCGCGGGGTACAGCTACAACGGTAGCAACAATGACTTTGCAGTCGCGCGGTACAACGCCGACGGGACGCCCGATACGACCTTTGACAGCGACGGGATTCTGACCGCCGCCATCGTCGGCTCTTCAAACGACTACGCACGGAGCGTAGCGGTGCAGAGCGACGGGAAGATCGTGGTCGCGGGGTCCAGCTACAACGGTAGCAACGATGACTTTGCTGTCGCGCGGTACAACGCCGACGGGACGCCCGATACGACCTTTGACAGCGACGGCGTACTAACCACTGGCATCGGCTCGCAAAGCGACGGCGCACAGAGCGTGGCGGTGCAGAGCGACGGGAAGATCGTGGTCGCGGGGACCAGCTACAACGGTAGCAACTATGACTTTGCAGTCGCGCGGTACAACGCCGACGGGACGCCCGATACGACTTTTGACAGCGACGGGATTCTGACCACCGCAATCGGCTCGCAAAGCGACGGCGCACAGAGCGTGGCGGTGCAGAGCGACGGGAAGATCGTGGTCGCGGGGTCCAGCTACAACGGTAGCTACCAGGACTTTGCGGTCGCGCGGTACAACGCCGACGGGACGCCCGATACGACCTTTGACAGCGACGGCGTACTAACCACTGCCATCGGCGCTTCACACGACGCCGCACAGAGCGTGGCGGTGCAGAGCGACGGGAAGATCGTGGTCGCGGGGACCCGCTACAACGGTAGCAACGAGGAATTTGCGGTCGCGCGATACAACGCCGACGGGACGCCCGATACGACCTTTGACAGCGACGGGATTCTGACCACCGCCATCGGCTCTTCAAACGACCAAGCACAGAGCGTGGCGGTGCAGAGCGACGGGAAGATCGTGGTCGCGGGGTCCAGCTACAACGGTAGCAACGAGGACTTTGCGGTCGCGCGATACAACGCCGACGGAACACTCGATACGACCTTTGGCAACGACGGGATACTGACCACAGCAATCGGCTCGTCAAGCGACGTCGCACAGAGCGTGGTGGTGCAGAGCGACGGGAAGATCGTGGTCGCGGGGTCCAGCTACAACGGTAGCAACGAGGAATTTGCGGTCGCTCGATACAACGCCGACGGGACACTCGATACGACCTTTGACAGCGACGGGATTCTGACCACCGCAATCGGCTCGTCAAGCGACCAAGCACAGAGCGTGGCGGTGCAGAGCGACGGGAAGATCGTGGTCGCGGGGACCAGCTACAACGGTAGCAACTATGATTTTGCAGTCGCGCGGTACAACGCCGACGGGACACTCGATACGACCTTTGACAGCGACGGCGTACTAACCACTGCCATCGGCTCTTCACGCGACTACGGACAGAGCGTGGTGGTGCAGAGCGACGGGAAGATCGTGGTCGCGGGGTACAGCGACAACGGTAGCAACTATGATTTTGCAGTCGCGCGGTACAACGCCGACGGGACGCCCGATACGACCTTTAGCAACGACGGGATACTGACCACCGCAATCGGCTCGTCAAGCGCCTACGCACGGAGCGTGGCGGTGCAGAGCGACGGGAAGATCGTGGTCGCGGGGTACAGCGACAACGGTAGCAACTATGATTTTGCGGTCGCGCGGTACAACGCCGACGGGACGCCCGATACGACCTTTGACAGCGACGGCGTACTAACCACTGCCATCGGCGCTTCACACGACGCCGCACAGAGCGTGGTGGTGCAGAGCGATGGGAAGATCGTGGTCGCGGGGTACAGCTACAACGGTAGCAGCTATGACTTTGCTGTCGTGCGGTACAACGCCGACGGGTCGCCCGATACATCCTTTGACAGCGATGGCGTAATGACCACCGCCATCGGCTCTTCAAACGACATTGCACAGAGCGTGGCGGTGCAGAGCGACGGGAAGATCGTGGTCGCGGGGTACAGCTACAACGGTAGCAACTATGACTTTGCAGTGATCCGTATCAGTTCGGGAACCACCGCGGTGGGGTTGATGTCTGCAAGCGGAAGGCACTGGGACGTTGATGGGGGTGGCCATGGAACGGGGCAACTTTTAGAGGGGACGGATAGCGTATTTGACGGAATCAACCGATTGCAAATTGGTGGAGTGGACTTTGCTCCGACTGCGTCAGCCACGTTCGACGATGCCCGCCAAACCGTGGTGACCGATTCAACGGACTTCGCTGGACTAAACGCCTTTCGCGAGATTACCGTTCCATCAATCGGCAGCGACGACTTTGCGCAAACGATCGAAGTACTCGAAAACACAACGGGGGCTGATATCACGACGACCGTTCGCATCGTTGGTAACCTCGGTTCGGACGGGGCCACCGAGGTCTTCGGAACTTCCAGCGGCGATACCGCTGTCGAAGTTACCGATCAGTGGATCGGAACCGACGACTCCGATGAAAGCGGTTCGCCAGCGATCGTGCATTTCATCCATGGCCCCGGCGGCCTGTTGCCATCGAGCGTTGATGTAATCGATGACAACATCGTCTGGAAATTTGTCGTGACCGTGCCCGCTCATGAAACGGTGCGTCTGATGACGCTGACGATTCTTGCCGATGCTCGCGAAGATGCAGTCGCGGCGGCCGAGAACCTCGTTACCGCTGCTGGTTTTGGTGGCCAAGCCGCCGCCTTCTTGACGCCGGAGGAGCGTGATTCGCTGGCCAACTTCCAATTCCAGGCCGATGTCGAATTCAGCGCCGCCGCCGCCTCGGATCTCGAAGCCACTGGCAGCAACCTGCCCAAATTGCTGGTCGATGGCGTTATCAGTGAAGATCAGACTATCGACGTCACGATCACCGGTGGATCCGCAGATGTTGGCGACGACTTTACCTTGACCACCAGCGTCACGATTCCCGCCGGCACCTACGATGGCACACTCGATTCGGCGATCGATGTCCCTATTATCATCACGGATGAAAGCATCGTCGAACTCGACGAAACCATCGAACTGACCCTCGCCAATCCAAGTGCCGGCCTCCGGATCGAGGATGCCGACGGTGATTCGACAATTCAAGGTACCCATACCTACACGATCACCAACGACGATGCGGCCAGCTTCACAATCGAAGCGGTTACTGTCAACGAAGGCGATACGGCGACGTTTACCGTCTCCCTAGATCATCCGATCGATACCGACGTGATCGTCGACATCGACTTCACCGATGGAACGGCATCGGCCGCCGACGACGCAAGCGCTCCTCAGATCGTGACGTTTGCCGCTGGTACGACCACCGCCCAGACATTCACCGTTGCTACAACGGAAGAAGACTTGGTCGAATTGACCGAGACCTTTACTGCAGCACTCAGCACGTCGACAGAATTGGGCTCGCGCACCGTAACCGCCAGCGATAGTGCCACCGGTACGATTATCGATGACGATGCGGCCAGCTTCACGATCGAATCAGTCACGGTCAATGAAGGCGAAACGGCGACGTTTACAGTTTCGTTGGACCATCCGATCGATACCGACGTGATCGTCGACATCGACTTCACAAATGGAACGGCATCGGCCGCCGACTACGCAAGCGCTGCTCAGATCGTGACGTTTGCCGCCGGCACGACCACAGCCCAGACATTCACCGTTGCCACGACGGAAGAGGACTTGGTCGAACTGACCGAAGCGTTTACTGCAGCACTCAGCACATCGACAGAATTCGGCTCGCGCACCGCAACCGCCAGCGATAGTGCCACCGGTACGATTATCGATGACGATGCCGCCAGCTTTACAATCGAATCGGTTACTGTCAACGAAGGCGATACGGCGACGTTTACCGTCTCCCTAGATCATCCGATCGATACCGACGTGATCGTCGACATCGACTTCACAAATGGAACGGCATCGGCCGCCGACTACGCCAGCGGTGCTCAGATCGTGACGTTTGCCGCCGGTACGACCACCGCCCAGACATTCACCGTTGCTACGACGGAAGAAGACTTGGTCGAATTGACCGAATCCTTTACTGCAGCACTCAGCACATCGACAGAATTCGGCTCGCGCACCGTAACCGCCAGCGATAGTGCCACGGGTACGATTATCGATGACGATGCCGCCAGCTTTACGATCGAAGCGGTTACTGTCAACGAAGGCGAAACGGCGAAGTTTACCGTCTCCCTAGATCATCCGATCGATACCGACGTGATCGTCGACATCGACTTCACAAATGGAACGGCATCGGCCGCCGACTACGCAAGCGCTCCTCAGATCGTGACGTTTGCCGCCGGTACGACCACAGCCCAGACATTCACCGTTGCTACGACGGAAGAGGACTTGGTCGAATTGACCGAAGCGTTTACTGCAGCACTCAGCACGGCGACGGACTTGGGCTCGCGCAACGTGACCGCCAGTGATAGTGCCACGGGTACGATTATCGATGACGATACCGCCAGCTTCACAATCGAATCGGTCACGGTCAACGAAGGCGATACGGCGACGTTTACCGTCTCCCTAGATCATCCAATCGATACCGACGTGATCGTCGACATCGACTTCACCGATGGCACGGCAACCGCTGCCGACTACGCAAGCGCTCCTCAGATCGTGACGTTTGCCGCCGGTACGACCACAGCCCAGACATTCACCGTTGCTACGACGGAAGAGGACTTGGTCGAATTGACCGAGACCTTTACTGCAGCACTCAGCACGTCGACAGAATTGGGCTCGCGCAACGCGACCGCCAGCGATAGTGCCACCGGTACGATTATCGATGACGATGCGGCCAGCTTCACAATCGAAGCGGTCACGATCAACGAAGGCGAAACGGCAACGTTTACCGTTTCGTTGGATCATCCGATCGATACCCAAGTTGTTTTGGATATCCACCTCAACGATGGTACGGCTACGGGGGGCGTTGATTTTGATGACGCGTTAGTGCAGTTGACGTTTGATCCGTCGAGTATCACGGCTCAGACGTTTGACGTGGCAATCATGGAAGATGCCATCGATGAAATGGACGAGGACTACGGTCTCTTGTTGGATACGTCGACCGACCTGGGGACAAGATCGGTTACGTTCGGAACGGCAACCGGTACGATATTGGATGATGACGAAGCGGGATTTGTAATTTCCCCCGTGGACGGGCTCTACGTCACTGAAGCGGGCGGCACTTCCACGGTTACAATCCAACTCACATCCGAACCGACGGCCGAAGTGACCGTGCAGTTCTCGAGCACCGACGCGACCGAAGGTTTGCTGTCGATCGACGGTGTCAAATACGCGGCGACAGCGAGTTTGACGTTTGACGCCAGCAACTGGGACCAACCTCAGTCCATTGCGATCCAAGGACAGGACGATGATCGTGGCGATGGCACCATCGAATTTGCAATTCAATCCGATGTGTCGAGCGACGATCCCTTTTACGATGCTTTCCCCGTCGCGGATCTCCCTGTCATCAGCCTCGATGATGAACCGGTCATTTCATTTTCTCACTTACTCGATGGATACGCTGTCGTCGATTTGACCGACGTCACCCCCGATGGGATCGTCATCTTCGCTTGGGGCACGGAGCCTGGTTCCACCTTCCTTCCCCAATTTGGGGTCACGCTGGACATCGCCAACCCCACGCTCATTTCGCTAGCCGAAGGGGGAATCGATGGCACAACGTCCGGTGTCATTCCAGTACCGTTTACGATGGAAGGGGATGAATTTTGGTTCCAGGCATTCGAAATTGCCCCCAATCCGCAAGTCTCCAACGTCCTCCCCCTGAACATCGTCGGCTCGCCCGTTGTGGTCACCGCGAACAATCTGGCTCCCGAACCGACGGCAGAACTGCCAAACTTCACAGCCACCGTCGACAAGCCGTTCGACTTCGACATCGTCGACGATCCGTTTGTCGATCCCGATTCGGACACCTCACTGTTCTACAACGCGCGGCAAAGCGACGGTTCGGCGCTTCCCGAATGGCTCACCTTTGATCCGAATCGCCTCGCCTTCCACAGCGATTCGATTCCCGAATCGGGACAGTGGTCGATCACGGTCACGGCAACCGACAACGGATCGCCGGTTCGTTACTCGAGCACGACGTTTGTTCTGCAAGCCGTCGCCGACCGCAGCGTATGGCAGAATGAATCCAATTCTCGAGATGTCAACGGCGACGATCGGGTTGAGCCGATCGATGCGTTGCTGATTCTGAATCGGTTGAATCGTTCCAACGATCCGTTGCTATCGCACCAACGCGTCGACGGAGCGTCAATGCTTGACGTCAATGGCGATCAACGTGTTACGCCAGTCGATGCGTTGCAGGTGATCAATTGGTTGAATAAGCAGAACGCATACGTGGCAGCGGAATTACCACCATCGTCCCAGCTTCCATCGAAACAGGACGAAGAGAATGATGAAGTTGTCTCCGCGGATGCATTGGATGGGAACCTGTATCCCGACAACGCGCCAACCATCAGGATCGACGCTCCGCATGCGACCACGCCTGTAGACCGTCTGCCATCGAACAACGAGCTCGAAGACTCTGAATCGTTGAGCGAATACGAGGAGACTGTCGACTCAATCTTCGCGGAAGAGTTCTAAGATCCGGTTATCCCATCAACCAGGCGTTTGGCACGGAATGCGAGCTCGATGGATGGCGTTTCCACACAGCCAACGCAAACATGGACGCTGACATGCAAGACAACGTTGGGCGACTTTCGTCGACGTTGTTGGCTTGGCAAACTCGCCCCCTGATTCCAAAAGCACTTGCTGCGTCGCGCTACACGACCGATGCGGCGTTCGCGCCGTCGATGAATTTTCTTGCGAAACCTTTCTCCGAAGCTCCACCTTCTGGGGCCCCACCAACGGGTCCAACAAGCGACGCCGCGGTGGCAATATTGCGTGTTTCAGCCCAAACTCCCCCGCAGCAGCCTTGGCTCCGTAGCACTTATTGCCGGAGACATTCCGAAAGGAGGGATTGGCCTTGGCGCAAACTCTCTGGCAGGGCAGTACCGCCCCCATTCAGATCCCCGATACACGGCAGGGAAAGGGAGTTTCCTGTTCGCATCCCCTGAAAATTGCCAACCACATGTCTCGCGGCGGCAACAATTGGGATGCTTTCCGTCGCCTTGTTTGGGCCAGGCGTCATTTCAACTGCGCTCACCGTCTTCCTTGGGATCGTGTCACTTAAACTGATTCGACTCCATATCCCACCAGCTATCGCCGTTGGACTGATCCCTCAGATTCTGGAGGGCCCCATTCATTGGTATCCATTATCGGTCGGAGTCGGCACGTCCATCTTGGTGGCGTTTGAGTTGGCCTCTTCCGCGATGGAGCGAATCTACCTAAACAAGACGCGGGTTCAGTTCGACTCGCCGCATTGAAGCGGTTTAGAGCTGTTTAGAACAGGCTCTTTGACTTGCCAGCAGTTCCGGTATCGATTCGATTGTTGTATAGCCTTCGTAGCGGATCTCGTCGAGAGTTCCGTGAGGGGGAAGACTAGCCGTGGATCGAAAGTCTTGAAGACTTCCGCTACGCAATCGATCGATGTTCCAGGTCGGGCTACGCGTTCTACGTGTAGAGCTGGTCGGTTTTATAGATTCGCAGCGTTACCTCGGAGCCGACTCTTCCCTTGGTGGGACGCGAGTAATAGGCGATCAACACTTCATCATCGACGAAAGTTGCCGAAGGATAAGCGACCTCGTAATTGGCGCGATTGTCGATGTCTTGAACATGCTTCCAAGTTTTCGCTTCATCGTCAGAAATGGCGACGCTGAGCGGATTTCTCGGCCAATTGGAACTCGAACTGACGTTGTTCCAGATCACCATCAAATCGCCGGTGCTGGGAATTCGCTTCAAGAGCGCGGGGGACTCGGGAGAGATCAGCACCGTCGGCTCGGGGGTCGACCACGTTTCGCCGCCATCGGTCGAACGGCTCGCATATTGCGTCTTGTTCGTATTCCGCATCAGGCAATACAGGCTACCATCTTTCAGCTCGACGAGGGTCGGTTCATGGCACCCACGCCCTTGGGCCGTCATGCTGTTTTTGCTGGTCTTCCACGTTTGAAAGCCGTCATCCGAATAATAGAAAAACGAATGCAAGTCGCCTCCTTTGTAACGCGTGCCGCCGATATAACGAGGATCGTACGGACCATGCGCCGGCAAAAGGATCCGCCCTGTGCTCAAGCGAATCGCTCGGTCGGCGTTGTTACAGTACCAGCCTGGCTGTGAGATTTGCACTTGCGCGTCCCATGTTTGGCCATTGTCGAACGACCGCCGCCGAAAGACGTTGCGATCGGTCGCCGAATCCCAGCCGACATAGAACATCAAAAGTTCGTTCTCGGAAAGCCGAACCAGATTGGATTGCTTGACGTTGTGTTTCCATTCATTCGGTTGCAGCACGCGTCGGTCGCCCCACGTGCGGCCGCGATCCGACGAAATCATGCTCGAGATCTGACACGAGACTTCGTCCCCGATCCTTGCATTTCCACCCCGCTGCGATGGCTGCGCCGCATTCAAGTAGTATTCGGACCAGACCAACATCAGCCGATCCGAATCCAAGGGCAGGATCGTTTGATGGTCGTTTCGCGGATGCTCCGCCGTCTCGGGACAAATCACCTGGTCGAAAACCGGGCGCAGCAAAGGACGATCTTCGCCATACGATTTCGCCCAGCTGTTCGCCGAAATGCCTGGCAGGGCACACGCTCCGCCCCAACCTGCCGCCGCTTTGATGAGATTTCGTCGATTCAGCATGGTCGCCATGCCTCCGTTGTTAAAGAGGTAATTGTCTTTTCAGACCTTTGGGAAAATCGCTCCGAACTAATTCGGTTGAGCGCCTTCCAGCGGCAACGCAAACTCGATTTCATCTTGATCGTCAGCCAAGTCGAGCGTCGTTTCGTAGGCTTCAACCAATGCCTTCGGCGTCGCATCGGGGTTACTCGGATCTTTGATCCCGTCAAAGCCCGTGATCCGAACGGAAGTCGGCCCGCTGAGCGCCCCTCGGCCTCCATCAGCCGTATCGAACAGACCGTTTCGGATCGGAGCGAACCCGCCTCCGACTCCCTTTTCGATCGGTTCGAATGAAACCATCCCCACTGGCACGGGAGCACCTTCAAAGGTGACGGTGCCCGAAAGATCGTGCCGCTCGACGCCGCTCTTGGATCCGCACCCCAGAGTTCCCAAAACCATCAACGCCATCGCGACCCGTAAGCCGACTGAATGAAAACGCTTCATAACAATGCTCCAATTCTTCTTAGTAGTCGCCGACAGGATTGCCGTCGTTGGGAATGAACAAGTTTTGCCAGACACGATTGGCATCCGACGGTTGCGAGACGGCTTGGGCGGCCAGGCGGAAGAAGTTTGTGGAAGAACTCGACGGGTAACTGGTGAGGCTGTCAACGT